>JANOGB010000283.1:0-2455 GCA_031413955.1 Planctomycetota bacterium
AGTGCCTCGCAGATCGCGGCGACCTCGTAGTCGTGCTCCTTGGCGATGGCGTCGCGATTGGCTCGAACCTCCTCGACGATTGAATCTCGCGTCATGTGTCCCCTTTGAGGTGCAGTTCCTCTGGCGTGCAGATGATGGGCGGCTCGAGTCCGTTGTCGCGGCAGACTGCGTCGATGCGCGGCCGCATGGTCGCGTTCGCGATGTGCGTGCAGTTCCACGTCAACAAGTAATGCATGCCGTTGACGGCGGCGACGGCGACGTGCACGGCGGCGACGGCGACGTGCACGGCGTCGATTGCCGCCTTGCGGGGCAAGGCCGCGGCGGCCAGCAGCGCCTCGGCGAGGCTCTGCACCTGCGCGGTCGTTTCGAGGACCTGGAGGCCTTGCGTGGCGGCCAGCCGGCGCGCTGCGGCGTCGTCGTCGCCCATCCGCACCTCAGCCAGCACGGCGTCCGAGACGAACAGCTCGAACCCCTCACGGTTGGTCCACCACTCCGCCGTTATCTGTTGATGCGCGGCACGGACGAGATCCCTGCTCGGCAGCGCGGTCAGGTAGCTCAATACGGTCGTCTCAAGGTAGACGCGAGGCTTCACGGCGATAGTCCAGCGCAAGTGTAGCAGACGCGTGCCGTGACGGACGCGCGGTCGGCGTGGCGGAGTGGGGTCGTGCCGGCCTCGGCCCTCTCTGCGTAGGCGCTACAGGCCGCCGCGCCCGCCGCGACCATGGCAGACATGAACCGTCGGCTGTTCTCTAGCCCCCGCATCGTCTGGCCTCGTACCAAAGCCGTTGCCCGTCCAACTAGTCTTCACTTGACCTACCCTTAATCGTGTTACCCAGCGGGCGGCGCCGGTCGTGTCCCTAGAATTGTGTGAGTTCGGATCTGCAGCAGCAGGGCCTGTGGGAACTGGTGGGTATCGCGCAGCGATATCCACAGTTTCCACAGGCCGGATCGCCGCGGAAATCCGCGACCCTGCTTGACGCCGACGGGAGGATGGGGAAGCTCCTCGAAGTTCAACGACAACTTCAGCCGGCCCTTGGCGGGGCCGCGAGGAGCCTTCCCCGTGCAAGATCCTGACTCCGAACTGACCCCCTCGCAAGAGGACATCCGCACCGACCTGCGCCAGCTCACGCTTGACGCCATTCGGATCACCATCGAAACCGTGATGGAGCACGCCGTGAACCGCATGGTGGGTGCCCGACCGCACGAGCGAACGGAGACTCGGCGCGACGTCCGAAATGGCTCGTACTCGCGACGACTCACGACGGCGGTCGGCGCCATGGAGCTTGACGTGCCCCGCTCGCGAACGCGGGGTGCAGGCGGTGCGGTGATCGGCCGGTACAAGCGGCGCGCGTCCGAGATCGACGACGCGATCACCGAGGCGTACGTCGCCGGCGTCTCCACGCGGAAGATGGCCGGCGTCACCGAGGCGCTCCTCGGCGAGCGCGTCAGCCGGTCGTCCGTGAGCCGCGTGACGGCTCGACTCGAGGAGCAGGTCGATGCCCTGCGTTGCGCTCCGCTCAGCGAGCCAGTCATCTACCTCTACCTCGACGCCACCTTCCTCGACGCGCGCTGGGCTCGCCAGGTCGAGAACATCTCGACCCTGGTCGCCTACGGCGTTGGGCTTGATGGCAAGCGCCAATTGCTCGCGGTGACCACCGGGGCGTCGGAATCCGAGGCCAGCTGGACGGACCTCCTCCAGCAGCTCCTGAAGCGAGGCCTGCACGGCGTGCGCCTGGTGATCTCGGACGACCATCCCGGCCTCAAGGCCGCAGCGCGGCACCTGCTGCCGGAGGTTCCTCATCAACGGTGCACCGTGCATCTCACGCGGAACATCACGGCCAAGGCGCCGAAGCGCCTGCGGGGACGCATCGCTCGCGAGGTCGTGCGCATCCTTCACGCGCCGAGTCTCGCCGACGCGAAGAAGCGCAAGGCCGAGTTCGCCGACGGCCTTGGCGCCGAGGTGCCCGAGGCCAAGGAGTGCCTCGACGCCGGATTCGCGGCCGCCACGCGCTACTACTCCTTCCCGAAGGGCCACTGGAAGCGCATCCGCTCGACCAATGGCCTCGAGCGCCTCCACGGGGAGGTCAAGCGCCGCATCAAGTCCATCGGCGCCTTCCCCGACCGTGCCAGTGCTCTCCGACTGATCACTGCCGTCGCCCTCCAGGTCACCGCGATCTGGAACGACCGCCGGTACCTCGACTTCACGCAGCACGTCGAGGCGCCGGTGTCCAACGACCAGCCCGCTGCCTGACCTTCACCAGCATCAACACCGAGGAGCCACACTTCCCGCACCCGATCGGCGACCCGACGCTTTCACACACAAATCGGGACTTGACCGCCGGCCAGGCTGAAAGTGTCTCTTGACATCCTCCTCCATGGAAGGAACTCCAAACGCCCTCCACTTCTCCGGCTATCCCACTCTTCCTCGCGTGAACAGGCCGGAACGCCCCTTCTC
>JANOGB010000284.1:0-4845 GCA_031413955.1 Planctomycetota bacterium
GAGAAGGGGAGAGAAAGAAGAGAGAAGAAGACGGAGAGCAGAGGCCGGGCTGGAGCCCGGCGCTCCCGGCTGAGGCCGAGCTCGGCCAGTCTTGCGGCCGTCCTTGCGCTCGCCTGGCCCGGCGGGGAAGAATCCTCGTGCGCGGTCGTCCGCCACGACCCGCTCCATGAAGCTATTCCCGAGCTTGCAGCCGAGCGCACGCGGGCGGCGTGGAGCCGCCCTGATGCTGTCCTTCATGGTGCTCCTGGTCCTGATCCTGATCCTGGCGCAGATCAAATACTCGACCGACACCACCGGGCGCGTGGGGCGCAACGAGGAGACTCTCGTGACCATGGACTCGGCCATCGAGTCGGCCCTGCTCCAGGTCTTCGAGGATCTCAAGACGGACGCCGAGTCGGACTCGGCCGGAGGGGCGGCGGCCGGGGCGGTCGGGGGCCTGGGAGGAGAAACGGAAAGCGCTGCAGCCGAGGAGGGCGGCGAGGACAGCGGCCCGACCGACTCGAAGGAGGATGAGTGGGCGCACCCGCAGCGCACCGAGCTCAACGAGATCCAGCTGCGCGTCCTGATCCAGGACGAGGACAGCAAGTTCAACCTGCTCTCGGTGCTGACCGCGGACGAGGAGGAAGCCGACAAGGCCCTCGACCGGCTGGCGCGCGTGATCGAATGGTCGCGCAAGGGCACCAAGGCCGAGATCGACGGCGGGACGGCGCGCCGCATGGCGACCACCATGGCCGAGTACATGCAGCGCCGCTCGAACCAGGCGCTGCCGCGACCCGAGCTGCTCAGCGACCGCGAGGAGGAAGAAGACGTCGGCCTGCCGCTCTCGCTGCGCGAGTTCGTGGCCCTCGATCCCGAGCTCTTCACGCCCGACTTGTTCCGCGACTTCATCGACGAGAACGAGCAGATCGTGCACTCGCTCGGCACGTTCCTGACGGTGTGGTCGTCTGTGGCGACGCTCGACGAGGCGAACGAGCAGGCCCAGGAGGGTTCGGGCCAGACCGGCGAGACGCCTGATCCGAACGATCCTGACCCCAACGATTCCGACCCCAACGATCCTGACCCGAACGAACTCGATCCGAACGAACTCGATCCGAACGATCTCGATCCTCAGGACCCGAGCGGCGAACAGAGCCCCGAGGAGCAGAACGGTCAAGGAGGAGGGAGTCAGGCGGACACCCCGCCTGGCTGGGCGATCAACGTCAACACCGCACCGGGCGCCGTGCTGCACGCGCTGATGGATTCGCGCGACCTGCCCTATCGCTTCTGGGACGACGTGATCCTGTATCGCAACGAGAAGGACGAGGAGGTCGAGGAGAACGAGGATCCGCCGCTGGACGAGTACGGGCGCGAGATCCTGGTTCACCAGTACTTCCAATCGGCCGCAGATCTCGGACAGATCGACGGCTGGGACAGCCTCGAGCCGATCCTGCAGGGCGAGCTGCAGGCCTTGCTCAAGACCCAGAGCCAGGTGTTCTCGATCTACGTCACGGCGCGCAAGCCGACCGGCGACGAGCAGATCGATCCCTTCTCGCGCCAGGAAGACATCGAGCGCGAGGAGGCCAACTGGCAGGGCCTGGTGCGCACCGTGCGCTGCGTCGTCTGGCGCCGCACGGTCGGGGAGGGCGAGGTCGAGATCGTGCCGCTCTCGCGCTGGGAGGTGCTCGACTACGTGCCCTTCGAGGTGCTCGACTTCCCCGAGAGCCGCGACTATCGGTGAAGACCCCGCGGTGAAAATCCCGGTGGCCTTCGATCCGCTGCGCCTGGACGTGTTCCAGCACCTGTTCGCGGCCGCGGCCGAGGAGATGGGCGCGGCGCTCCTCTGCTCCTCGTTCTCGACCAACATCCGCGAGCGGCGCGACTTCTCCTGCGCGCTGTTCGACGGCCGCGGGCGCATGATCGGCCAGGCGGCGCATCTGCCCATACACCTGGGCTCGACGCCGATGAGCGTGCAGGCCGCGATCGAGCGCGTGGCCATGGAGCGGGGCGACGCCGTGCTGCTCAACGATCCCTACTGCGGCGGCACGCATCTGCCGGATCTGACCCTGGTCTCGCCCGTGTACCTGCCCGGCAGCGCGAGACCCGACTTCTTCTGCGCCAACCGCGCGCACCACGCCGACGTGGGCGGCGCGGTCCCGGGCTCGATGGCCGGGGCCGAAGACGTGCACGGCGAAGGCCTGCGCATCCCGCCCTTGCACCTGGTGCGCGCCGGCGCGCTCGAGCGCGAGGCGCTGGCGCTGGTGCTCGCCAACATGCGTTGCCCCGCCGAGCGCGAGGGCGACCTGCTGGCCCAGTGGGCCACGAATCGCATCGGCGCGCAGCGCCTCTTGTCGATGGCCGTGGAGCACGGCGCCGACGAGCTGCGCCGGCGCGCCGGCGCGCTCATGGATTGGACCGAGCGCCTGACGCGCGCGCTCTTGCGCTCCCTTCCCAGCCGGCGCGCGGCCTTCGAGGACGTGCTCGAGGCACCCTCGGGCGTGCGCCCGCGGATCAGGGTGGTGCTCGAGCGCCGTGGCGCGAACCTCGTGTGTGACTTCCGTGCCTCTGACGCCGCGCCGCGGAGCTCGCTCAGCGCCACGCTCGCCGTCACCCATTCGGCGGTGTTCTATTGCCTGCGCGCGCTGCTCCCGCCGGGCACGCCCGCCAACGACGGCGTGCTGCGCCCCGTGCGGATCCTCACGACTCCGGGCACGCTGGTCGACGCCGCCTATCCCGCCGGCGTGGCCGCCGGCAACGTGGAAACCAGCCAGCGCATCGTGGACGTGGTCTTCGGCGCGCTGGCCAAGCTCGTGCCCGCGCGCATCCCGGCCGCCAGCTCCGGCACGATGAGCAACCTGACCTTCGCCGGTCCGGGCTTCACCTACTACGAGACCATCCCGGGCGGGGCGGGCGCCAGCGCCCACGGCCCCGGTGAGAGCGGCCTGCAGACGCACATGACGAACACCCGCAACACGCCCATCGAGGCCCTCGAGCGCAACTATCCCGTGCGCCTCTTGCGCCTCGCGCTGCGGCGTGGCTCGGGCGGTCGCGGCCGGAACGCGGGCGGCGAGGGCGTGCAAAAGCGCCTGCGCTTCTGCGCGGACGTCCACGCCGCTTTCGTCGGTGATCGGCAGGACAGCGGACCCTGGGGGCTGGCCGGGGGCGCGCGCGGCTTCCCCGGTCGACTGCGCCTCTGCCGGCCCGGTTCGCGCGTCTGGAGCCGGCTCTCTGGCCACTGGTCCGGCACACTGGCGGCCGGCAGCGAGATCGAAGTCGAGACTCCCGGAGGCGGTGGGTACGGCCGCGCGCGTCGGCGCGGTCGCTGAAGGGACGACTTCCGGGCCGTTCCGGCTGTTCCGGCTTGTTCCATGGCAGAAGGGGCCGGAGAATCGGCCGTTTCCCGCCGCCCTTCCCGTCTCCCGCCCCTCGTCCCCATGTCGATCCTCAGCATCTTCGGAGCCCAGTGGGGCGACGAAGGAAAGGGAAAGATCATCGACCTCCTGGCCGGCGAGGCGGACTACATCGTGCGCTACCAGGGCGGCCCGAACGCCGGCCACACCGTGGTCGTCGGCGGGAACAAGTTCATCCTGCGCCTGGTGCCCTCGGGCATCCTCCACCCCGGCCGGGTGAACGTGATCGCGAATGGCGTGGCCGTCGATCCGCTGGCGCTCTTCAGCGAGCTCGAGGAGCTCACCGCGCGTGGCGTCACCGTCGATCCGAAGTGCCTGCGGGTCTCCGCCAGCGCGCACGTGATCTTCGAGCACCATCGGCGCCTGGACGTGCTCTCCGAGCGCTGGCGCGGCGCCGGCCGCATCGGCACGACCGGGCGCGGCATCGGTCCCTGTTACGCCGACAAGGCCGCGCGCACCGGGTTGCGCGTGTCCGACCTGCTCGAGCCAGACCGGCTGCGCGCGCGTCTGGCCGCGGTCCTGGTCGAGAAGAACGCCCTGATCGAGTCCGTCCACCGCGAAGCGCCGATCGACCTCGAGCAGGTCGTGCGGCAATACGGCCAGGTGGCCGAGCGTCTGGCGCCCTTCGTGGGCGATACGGGCGCCGAGGTGCGCCGCGCCTGGAAGCAGAAGAAGTCGATCCTGTTCGAGGGTGCCCAGGGCGCGCTGCTCGACATCGACCACGGCACGTATCCGTTCGTGACCTCCTCGAACACCGGCACGGCCGGGATCGGCACCGGCGCGGGCTTTCCGCCCACGCGCGTCGAGCGCGTGCTCGGCATCGCCAAGGCCTACTGCACGCGTGTAGGTGAGGGACCCTTCCCCAGCGAGGACAAGGGCCGCGACGGCGACACCATCCGCGAGGTCGGATGCGAGTTCGGCTCCGTCACCGGCCGGCCGCGACGCTGTGGCTGGCTGGACCTGGTGTCGCTGCGCTACGCGCTCGATCTCAACGGCGCGACCGGCATGGTCCTGACCAACCTGGACGTGCTCTCGGTGTTCGAGGAGATCCCGGTGTGCGTGGCCTACGACGTGCCGGGCCGCAAGCAGCCTGTGCACGAGTACCCCGCGGAGCTCCCGGCGCTCGACGGCGTGCGCCCGCGCTACGAGAAGAAGCGCGGCTGGGGCAACGACATCAGCGGCGTTCGCCGCTACGCCGACCTGCCGCGCGCGGCGCGCGACTACGTCGAGTGGGTCGAGGAACAGATCGGCGTCCCGATCGAGCTGCTCTCGGTCGGCCCGGAGCGGGAAGCCGTGATCCCGCGCAAAGTCTGATGGCCGAGCGCAGCAACACCGAGCGCACCAGCGGGGAGCGCAGCAACACCGAGCGCACCAACGGGGAGCGCACCAACGTCGAGAGGCCGCGGCCCGTGCGCCCGGACCTCGGCGGCCCGTTCCCCGAGCACATCGCCATCATCAT
>JANOGB010000285.1:0-2796 GCA_031413955.1 Planctomycetota bacterium
GTCGTGGCAGGTCATGAGCAGCGCGGCCTTGCTCGCCTCGAGGTACTCCTCCAGCCACAGGATGGATTCGATGTCGAGGTGGTTGGTGGGTTCGTCGAGCAGCAGCACGTCGGGTTGGCCTAGCAGCACGCGCGCCATCGAGACGCGCATGCGCCAGCCGGCCGAGAGCGCGCTCATCGGGCCCTCGACCTGCTCGTCGTGGAAGCCGAGGCCGTGCAGCACCTCGCGCGCGCGCGCATCGAGCTCGTAGCCGCCGAGGTGCTGGTAGTCGCCTTGCACCTCGCCGAAGCGCGCGAGCAGCCGGTCCATGTCCGCGGCCTGCTCCGGATCCGCGAGCGCGTGCTCGAGCTTCGCCAGCTCCTCGTGCAGCTCGCCGAGCTTGCCGCTGCCGGCGATGGCCTCGTCCAGCACGCGCCCCTCGCTCGATTCCCCCGCCTCCTGGCGGAAGTAGCCGATGCGCAGGTTCTTCGGCACCGAGACCTCGCCTGCGTCGGGCGTGTCCTCGCCCACGAGCAAACGGAACAGCGTCGACTTGCCAGAGCCGTTCGGCCCGACCAGCCCGACCTTGTCGCCCGGGTCGAGCTGGAACGAGGCGTCGACGAACAGGGCCCGCCGGCCGTAGTGCTTGGCGACACCGCTGAGCGCGATCATGAGCCGCGCAGAGTACCCGCTTCTGCCGAGACGGCGTGAAGGGATGCTCGATTCAGCCTCCGGGCTCGGCGGCCTCTACCTGGATCCATGGGGCCGACCGGGTGGAAGCGCGAATTGCCGGTAGCGCCCGCAGGCCGCAAGCTGGAGGCAAGCCCACACTCCCGCTCCTGCCGACGGGAAGCCCGTCGTCGGAGCGGAACTCGAACTCGCGAGGTCCTCCCATGAACCATGCTCTGCCCATCCGCGCCGGCGTCTTCGAGAGCGAGCCGGCGGCCGATCGCGCCGTCGCGGGCTTGCTCGCGGCCGGCTTCTCGAAGGACCAGATCAGCGTGGTCTCATCGCGTCCGGTCCCGCATCACGTCGAGCACGAAGACGTCGCGAACCTTGCGCCGTCCGGCGCGCACACCGGAGAAGGGGTCGTCGTCGGTGGAACGATCGGATCCGTGCTGGGAGGCGTGGCCGCAGTCGTCGGAGTGGCCGCGACGGGAGGGCTGGGCCTCGTGGTCGTGGGACCCCTGCTCGCGGCGGCCACCGCGGGCGGCCTGGCCGGAGGATTCGTCGGCGCCATGATGACGCGCGGCTTCGAACCCGGGATCGCCGATTTCTACGACCAGGCCATGAGCAAGGGCCAGTACCTGGTTGCAGTCGAAGACGGTCCTGCGGGACCGCGGCTGGACTCGGCCGATACCGTGTTCGAGCGCGCCGGCGCGCTGTCCATGCCGATGCGCAAGGGTTGAGCAGCAGGGCGATCCGAGCGCGCGACCGCGGCAGATCCGGAGCGAGTCCCGCTCGAGTTGCTACGCTGCCCGCAGGAGGATGAGAAGCATGGCCCGCGCGAAATCCCGTCCCGGTCGAGCGCCGCGCGTCGTGCGCGGGATGGAATCCGTCGCCCTCACCCGGCAAGAGTTCCGCGCGCGCTTCCTGCAGCGCTTCCACGATCCGGCCTTCGAACGCGTCGCGAGTCAGGTCGCAGCGGCGCTGGACGTCGCCTGGGAAGCCTATCGCGAGTACCGCAAGAACCCGCGCACGCGGCCGGCGGGCAAGGCCTTCGCCGAGCCTGGGTTCGAGCTGCCGCTCGAGTGGCTGGAGACGCGCCGCCAGATCCAGGCCGCGGCCAGGCGGCACGGGAACCGGCGCTCTCCGTCGCGCGTGCTCGTCGTCAACGGCTCCGCCCGCAGCGACCAAAGCTGCCCGGGCGAGATGTCGAAGTCCCATCGCCTGGCGCAGCTCGGCGTGCGCGCGATCCGGAGCCAGAAGGGTTTCGAGGTCGACTACCTCGACCTCTCGCGCCTGACGTCGGAGTACGGTCGCGTGATCCATCCTTGCAAGGCCTGCGTCTCCACGGCCATGCCGCTGTGCAACTGGCCGTGCTCCTGCTACCCCAACCATGCGCTCGGGCAGGTGAACGACTGGATGAGCGAGCTCTACCCGCGCTGGGTGGCGGCCCATGGCGTGCTGATCGTCACACCCGTGCACTGGTACCAGGCTCCGAGCGTGCTCAAGCTGATGATCGACCGCCTGGTGTGCGCCGATGGCGGCAACCCCGATCCGACCTCGACCGGAGGCAAGGATCCGGCGCGGGCCAAGGCGCTCGAGCTCGCGGGCTGGGACTATCCCAAGCACCTGGCCGGGCGCGCCTTCGCGGTCGTCGTGCACGGCGACGCGGAAGGCGTCGAGGGCCTGGGCCACAACCTGTGTGACTGGCTCACCAGCATGGAGCTCGTGCAGGCAGGGCCGAGCGGCGCCCTGGCGCGCTACGTCGGCTACTACCAGAGCTACGCCAGGAGCCACGACGAGCTCGACCGCGACAAGGCGTTCCAGGCCGAGGTGAGGAATGCCGCGCTGAGCCTGGTCGAGACCGTGCGGCAGATCCGGGCGGGACGCCGCAAGCAGCCCGACGAGCAGCTCGCGGCGCCGCGCAAGAAATAGGCTCGCCGGGCCGGAGCGGCACAGGAGCGGCACGAGCCGCGTCGCGGCGCCCACGACCGCGAGCGTCAAGGCCCACCGGCCGAAGTGCTTGGAGACACCGCTGCGCGAGCGGGCATGGCTTCCGCTCCAGGGACCGGAACACTTCCGGCCTTGCTGGAAAAGAAGCGGTGGGCTCGAACCTTGGCTCGAGCCCGCTCGCTACTCGCCGGCGGCGGC
>JANOGB010000286.1:0-4626 GCA_031413955.1 Planctomycetota bacterium
GCTACGTCTTCTCGAACGCCTGGGTACACCAGACGGTCGAGTCCATCTGCCTGGCCTTGATGATCGACCCGCAGGGCGATCAGGAGATCATCGCGGCGCAGAAGAAGCTGCGCGCGTCCCTCGAGGACTGGATCCCGAAGATCCTGGCCGGGCAGCATCCCGACGGCTACCTGCAGACGGCGTTCACGCTGCGCAACGCAAAGCGCCCCGACCAGCCTGCCGCAGGCGGGCGGGGACCCTGGCTCACGCGGTGGTCCGTGTCCCACCGGGCGAATCATGAGGGCTACGTCGCCGGCTACTTCATCGAGGCGGCGATCAACCACTACGTGATGTCGGAAGGCAAGGATCTCCGTCTGTACCACGCGGCCAAGAAGCTCTGCGACTGCTGGGCGGATCACATCGGCCCCGCGCCGAAGCAGGCGTGGTACGACGGGCACCAGCAGATGGAGCAGGGTCTCGTCCGGTTCGGCCGCTTCGTGAACGAGATCGAGAGGAAACCGGGACCTTCGACCGGCCCCGGCGACCGGTACATCGCCCTGGCGAAGTTCCTCCTGGACTGCCGCAAGGACGGCACCGAGTACGATCAGAGCCACCTGCCCGTCCAGCAGCAGTACGAGGCGGTCGGCCACGCCGTGCGGGCGGTCTACACGTACTCGGGCATGGCCGATGTCGCCGTCGAGACCCACGATGTCGACTACCAGAGCGCGACCAAGTCGATCTGGGACAACCTGGTCAACAAGAAGTACTACCTGACGGGCGGGGTGGGGAGCGGTGAGACGGCGGAAGGATTCGGGCCGGACTACTCGCTGCGCAACAACGCCTACTGCGAGGCATGCTCCAGCTGCGGCGAGATCTTCTTCCAGTGGAAGCTGCACCTCGCGTATCACGACGCGCAGTACGCCGATCTCTACGAACAGACCCTGTACAACGCGGTCTACGGCTCGCTGGACCTTCTGGGCAAGAACCTCTACTACGACAACCCGCTCGACGAGAACACCGCTCGGTACCCGTGGCACAACTGCCCGTGCTGCGTCGGCAACATCGCGCGCACGATGCTGATGCTGCCGACCTGGGCATACTCCCGGTCCAAAGGCGCGGTGTACGTGAACCTCTTCGCCGGCATGCGGGTCAATCTCGGCGAGGTGGCCGGCACCGAGGTCGAGATCGTGCAGGAGACGAATTACCCGTGGGACGGCACGGTGAAGCTCACGGTGAACCCGAAGGCGCCGAAGGCCTTCGCCGTGCGGATCCGCGTGCCGAAGCGTGACGTGAGCACGCTGTACCGTGCTATGCCGAACGGCGACGGGATCACGAAGATGACGGTGAACGGCACTGCCATCAAGGCGCCCGAGGCGCGCGGCTACGCGGAGATCTCGCGGCTGTGGAAGGCCGGCGACACGATTGAGTTCACCCTGCCGATGCCCGTCCAGCGCGTGTACGGGAGCGACCAGATCATCTCGGGCGACCGCCGGCCGTCGCCGGTCAAGGACAAGGTCGCGCTGCGCATCGGCCCGCTCGTCTACAACATCGAGAAGGTGGACCAGGACATCACCGGCGTGCTCCCGCCGGAAGCACCGCTCGTCAGCGAGTGGCGAGCCGATTTGCTTGGCGGCGTCAACGTCATCAAGGGCACGTTCGCGAGCGGCGCGCCCATGACCGCGATTCCGAACCCCATGCGGTACAACCGCCATCCTCCGGCCCCGCAGCCGTCGCCGGGTCCCCCGCCGGCCCCCGGCACGCCGCGTCCGGAACCGCCGCCGCCGGAGTCGATCGTGTGGATCCGGGAGAAGTAGACCGGCGCCGGCCAAGCCCCGTCGCAGGCGCGCATCGAGATCGACCTCGACCGGCAGATGGGCGAGGTCCACCCGCACCTATTCATCGAGTCCGAAGGGTCTCCTTGAGGGCCACGTCGCGGCCGGGCTTCGGGTCGGTGGCGCGGTACAGCTCGCCCATCCCCCGGCGCCGAGGGCAGCGGTGATCCGGTAGTGGGCGAGCGTACGGCCGATCACAGTCGGACTCCTCCGGACCTGCGCGAGAGGACCACATCGACATCACTGCATCCCTTGGCATTTGAAAATAGCCACGACCCTTTGAATTCCATTCTCGGGTCCCACGCTATGTCCTTGAGAAGTAAGCGTTCCATGAACCCGTACCTGGTGGGGCTTGAGAAGGGAGACGGTCGAGTGTAGGCCAGCCGGTCCGGAGGGGGCCTTGGACGCGGTGGGAAATCAGGGCCGGACGATCCCGAAATCCTGGGCACGCGCTTCCGCCCACCGGTCGGGTGTGAGCTCGTCGATGCGCTGATGGGGCAGGGTGGCCACCTGCACCAGGACGTCGTGGAAGTAGGCCCAGCAGTCGATTCCCGCCAGGCGGCAGGATTGGGTGAGCGAGTACAGGATGGCGGCACGCTTCGCCCCGGCCAGACTTCCCGCGAAGAGCCAGTTCTTGCGCCCGAGCGCCACGGTGCGCAGTTGTCGTTCCGCGTTGTTGTTGTCGGGCAAAAGCCGTCCATCCTCCAGGAAGCGGACGAGGGCGCCCCACTGCCGCTGCATGTAGCCGAGCGCCTCTCCCAGGGGTGATTTGGGCAAGGTAGCGGCGCTGAGCCGACGCTGCTCCTCCTGGATTCGATCGAGGATCGGCTGTGACCGGGTGAGGCGACTACGGTATCTCTCCTCGGCACTGAGGCCGCGCACCGCTTCCTCAACGGCGTAGAGCTGAGCCACGAGCGCCACCATGCGTGCCGCCTCCGGAGCCGTTTCTGCGGCATCCACGAACCGCCGCCGTGCGTGCGCCCAGCAGCCGACCTCCACGATGCGCCGGCTTGCGTAGAGTGCGTCGTAGCCGGTGTAGGCATCCGCCTGAAGATACCCGCGGAAGTCACCGAGAAACTCCTGCGGCCATTTTCCGTGATGCGTCGCCGTGGCCTCGAACACCACCACTCTGGCCAAGGGATCGAAGTACGTCCAGATCCGACCCTTGAAGCTCTGACCATCGTCGGCGAGGACCGTGATCGGCGTGTCGTCCGTCTGCAGGTAGCTCGACGCGAGAAGACGCTGTCGCAGGTGATCCACGATGGGCGAGAGTGCGTCCGCCACCGCGGCCACCCACCCGCACATCGTCGACACCGGCACGTCGACTCCGGAGCGAGCGAAGATCCCTTTCTGTCGGTGCAGCGGTTGGTGATCGGCGAACTTGGCCGTGACCACCTGGGCGAGAAGACCCTCTGCGGCTAGACCCTTCTCCACCGCCTGCGGGGGTAGCGGCGCGATGGTCACTCCATCGTGGCAGCGCTGGCAGGCCCATACGCCGCGCACCGTACGCACGACCTCGAAGGTCGCCGGGAGGTAGTCGATCTTCTCGCTTTGCTCCTCGAGGATCCTCGTCTTGGCCGTTCCGCAAGCGCAGGTGCGCTCGACCTCGCTCGGCTCGAGCGTCACCACACGTCGTGGCAGATTCGCGGGAATCTGTCGGCGTCCCGTCTTCTTCCGCCGGTGCTCGCGGATCGTCATCTCACCGGAGTCCATCTCCACCGGCTCCTCGGGCGCACCTTTCTCGTTCTGCAGCTGCTCCAGCGCGAGCTTCAATTGCCGAGGATCGAGCTCATCGGTCTTGCGCTGGAACATGCGCCGCGCGAGAACCGCGAGCTGATGCTGCAGGCTCGCGTTCATGCTCCGCAGTTGCGCAATCAACGCGAGCGCATCTTCCAACGTGGTGGGGTCTGGAGAGGGGAGAAGCGGCGCGCTGGCCATTGCACAGAATGTAGGACCAACACGCCGTTCGCGCCACTACTGATTGCGCTAGATCGTACTTTCTCGTTCGTACCACTGGCGGCGCCGCGTCGCCGACACGTCGAGCCCCGTGAGCATCATCATCAGCTCGGCCGCCCGGAGTTCGACCGGCGCCTGATCCTCGCTCCGTGGCCAGGCAAAGGTACCCCGCTCGAGCCGCTTGTAGAGCACCCAGAACCCCGAACGGTCCCACACCAGGATCTTCAGACGGTCGCCACGACGATTCCGGAATAAGAACAGGTGGCCGGAGAACGGGTCTGCCCCGAACCGTTCCTGCACCAGCGCGCTCAGGCCATCAATGGAACGGCGCAGGTCCGACACGCCTACGGCGACGAAGATCCGAACCGATGGGGGCAGGGTCAGCACCCGCGCCTCAGGGCTCCCATGACCGCGGCCAAGAGCTCTGGCGTGGCGCCGCTCGCGATGGCTAGGCGCACCCCGTCCGGCAACGTCACCTCCACTGGCACTACCGCCACCGACGCCGACACGAGTTCGACCGGCGCGAAGGTAACCTCCCCCCTCGCCCTCGTGTCCCGACCGCCACCAGAAGAAACGTGGAGCCGGCGGCGCCAGTACTCCAACTTGCCCCGCGTCACGCCCTGTGCCCGGGCGAACGCCGCCAACGGCCGCCCGCTACCTCGCCACCGCTCCACCAGACCAGTCATCCGACGCGCGTTGCTCTGCCGATCCTTCATCACGCACCTCCCCTTCCAAGGGCAGTAGCGTGACCACAGAGACCGCCTCAGCAGGCCACGGGTTTATCGAACGCTTACGGAACTACGACAGCCTCGGCAGGCCGACGAGCCAGGTCAATCCGCTGGGTCCCGGGTGAACCAGC
>JANOGB010000287.1:0-28368 GCA_031413955.1 Planctomycetota bacterium
GGCGAGGCGCCCGGTGAGCGCTTCCTTGCGCTTGAGCGCGCCGCCCAGCGTGCCCATGGCGATGTCCGCGGCCAGCGCGAAGGCGGCCGAGAGACGCGTCGAGCGCCGGTAGTAGCGCGCGGCCGGGCCGTTCACCGGCACCGTGGCGAAGGTGCCGTTCGTGAGCGCGAGCCACAGCGTGCGCGCCACATTCTGGAACACGAAACCGACGTGCCCGAAGAAGGCGCGGTCGAAGCGTACGAGGTCCTTCTCGAAGGCACCGCGCATCTCGTCCTGCACGAACGGATGGCAACGGATCGCGCCCTGCCCGAAGAGGATCATCGAGCGCGTGAGGATGTTCGCGCCCTCGACCGTGATGCCGATCGGCAGCGCAGCGTAGCCGCCGCCCAGGATGTTGCGCGGTCCGAGGCAGATGCCCGCGCCGCCCACGACGTCCATCGCGTCGTTTGTCGCCTGGCGCATGCCCTCGGTCAGGTAGCACTTGGCGATGGCCGAGGCCACGGAAGGCTTCTCGCCCGCGTCGACCGCGCCCGCGGTGAGCCGGCGCGTGGCGTCCATCAAGTAGGTGAGGCCGGCGATGCGTGCGAGCGGACTCTCGATGCCCTCGAAGCGCCCGATCTCCACGCCGAACTGCTGGCGCACCGCGGCGTAGGCGCCGACCGTGCGCGTCGCGAGCATCGCCGCGCCGGAAGCCATCGAGGGCAGCGAGATGCCGCGCCCGGCTGCCAGCGACTGCATCAGCATCATCCAGCCGCGCCCGGCCATGTCCTTGCCGCCGATGATGAAGTCGAGCGGCACGAACACGCCCTTGCCGCGCGTCGGGCCGTTCATGAAGGCGACGCCCAGCGGGTCGTGGCGTTCGCCGATGTCGATGCCGGGCAGGTCGGCCGGGATCAGCGCGCAGGTGATGCCCAGGTCTTCCTTGTCGCCCAGGAGCTTGTCCGGGTCGTACATGCGAAAAGCGAGCCCGATCACCGTCGCGACCGGCGCCAGCGTGATGTAGCGCTTGTCCCAGTCCAGGCGCATGCCGAGCACCTTCTTGCCCTTGAAGGTGCCCTCGCACACGACGCCCTTGCTGCGCATCGAGCCGGCATCCGAACCGGCGTGCGGCTCGGTCAGCGCGAAGCAGGGGATCTCTTCTCCCCGCGCGAGCTTGGGCAGGTAGTGCTGCTTCTGCTCATCCGTGCCGTAGTGCAGGAGCAACTCGGCCGGGCCGAGCGAGTTAGGCACCATCACGCTCACCGCCAGCGCAACCGAGCGGCTGGAGAGCTTGCGCACGACCTCCGAGTGCGCGGCGCCGGAGAAGCCCAGGCCCCCGAACTCCTCGGGGATGATCATGCCCATGAAGCCCTGGCGCTTGATGAACTCCCAGACTTCCTTGGAGAGGTCGCCGTTCTGGTTCACCTCCCAGTCGGTCAGCATCCCGCAGACCTTCTCGCACGGACCGTCGAGGAAGGCCTTCTCCTGCGGGGTCAGTTCCTTGGGTTGGAAGTTGAGCAGGCGCCGCCAGTAGGGCCGCCCGGTGTAGAACTCGGCCTCCCAGCCGACCGTGCCGGCTTCGATGGCGACCCGCTCGGTCTCGCTCATCCTCGGCAGGATCGGCGAGATCAGAGGCAGGATGCGCGCCGTGAGGAGCTGGCGCCGCACGCTGGTGAGCCCCGTGAGCACCGCGACCAGGGCGAACAGACACCCGCCGAACAGGAACGCGAACTCACGCGTGGGCTCGGTCTGCCACCAGCCGTAGAAGAGCAGCGCTCCGGGCAGCACCCAGCCGAGCCAGGCACGGCCGAGGTAGAAAAGGACGAAGGCGACGGCGAACGCGGCGAGCGCGAAGGAGAACATGTTCGAGAGCGGGTCTCTGGGGCGGGCCGCGGCCCGCTGGGTCGGCGTACACCCTATCGGAATCGCTCTTTCGCCACCCAAGCCCGTCCAGGTCAAGGTCTTATGACGTCGACGGCAGCTCGAGTCCGAGTCCCGGACGCAAGCCTAAGGCGAGCCTTCACAAGGGCTTGAGAGCGAACGCCGGGGGTTCGGGTTGCGTCGCCTCGGCGCGCCAGGCGTGCATTGCCGCCAGCGCCTGGCCGAGGTCCTCGCGCTCGGCGCGCAGCTTCTCGCCGGGCCAGGAGAGCGCGTGCGCCAGGCGCTCCAGGACGCGCTCGCGCACCGCCTCGAGCGCAGCGCGGGGTCCGTAGCCGAGGTCCGTGCGCCGCAGGAAGAAATCGCGCGCGGCCAGGCAGTCCTCGTGGCGCACCGCCCAGTCGACCTCGCCGAGCAATGTCTCGGGATCGAGCGGCGTGCGGCCCTCTTCGGCGCGCTGGCAGAGTTCCTGCACCGCGGGCGCGAGCGCGGCGTAGCGGCGCGACCAGGCGGGCTCGGTCGCTTCGCGCGCCAGGCGCGTCCGGCCCGTCGCGTCGAGGGCGGACCAGTCGGGACGCGCCACCGCGGCAGCGAACGCGCCGCGCAGACGCAGGTTGCGGGTCGGGGAATGCCGGCGTGCGTCGCCGAGCGCGAGATCGCCGGCCACGCGCGCGCCCAGACGCTCGGCCATGGATCGAAAGCCCGTCAGCTTCCCGCCCGCGATGGTGTAGATGGAGCCTTCGCGCTCGACGCGCTCTTCGCGCGACCGTTCCGAGGGCGAGTCCCCGTTCGCGGCTAGGAGCGGTCGCAGGCCGGCCCAGGTGGAGACGACGTCCGCTTCGCCGAGCTCGGCGCTCGGAACCAGCCCGTTGGCCGAGGCGAGGAGGTAGCGCACCTCGGGCAGGGTGGCGCGCGCGGGAGTCTCGCTGTCGGCGTCGAGATCCGTCGTGCCGATGACCGTGTAGCGCGGCCAGGGAATGAGGAACATCACCCGTCCATCGAGCGGCGAGGGGAAGATCACCGCGCCGTCCGTGGCCAGGCGCTCGCGCGGCACCAGGACGTGCGAGCCGCGCGTGGGCCGGATCCAGCCGCGCCCCAGGCCCGCGCGTTCGCGCAGCCCATCCGTGAACGGCCCGCCAGCCAGGATCACCGCGCGCGCCGTGAGCGTGCGCTCCTGGCCGTTCAGGCGGTCACGCAGGCGCACGCTCGCACCGCTCTCGCCGTTCTCGATCGCCAGCGCTTCGACGCGCGACAGGGCGATCGCGCCGCGCGCCAGCGCGCTCAGCACGACTGCCAGGGTCAGGCGCGCGTCGTGCGTGGCGCCGTCGAGGTAGGAGCCGCCGCCCAGGAGGCCGCGGCTCTGGATGCCGGGCACGCGCCGCGAAACGGCGCGCGCCGAGTGCATGCGCGGCAGACCGAGCACGCGCGGAACCGAGACCAGCGTGTACAGCGCGAGGCCGGCCGCGAGCTTCAGCCGCCCGGTCGGGCCGCCGCGGTGCATGGGGAAGACGAACTCCTCCGGCCACACCAGACCCGCGGCGTTCCGGAGCAGGAGCCCGCGCTCCAGGCACGAATCGCGCACGAGGCCGAACTCGAACTGCTCGAGATAGCGCAACCCACCATGAATCAGGCGCGAAGAAGCGCTCGAGTTGGCTCCAGCCCAGTCGTCGCGCTCGACCAGCACAGTGCGCAAGCCGCGCGCACAGAGATCGAGCGCGAGCCCGGCGCCCGTGATCCCGCCGCCGACCACGAGCACGTCGGGCGCCGCGCGCTCGAGCTCCGCGAAGCGCTGGGAACGAGAAGGCAAGCTGGCTAGAGACATCGGTTTCCGGTCCGCTCGCGGGCAGCGTGACCATGGTAGTCGCTGACTTCGGGCGAGTCTGGATCGTCGCTCGGGGGGCGCGGACTCGAGACGAAGACCAGCGCATGCGTCCCGACGCGGCGCGAACCGCGGAGAGGCTTCACTCGGGCGTGGGGTCCAGCCTCCACGAGGGCGGCCGCGAACCGGGGTCCGGCTGCCAGCCGGCGAAGTCGTGCGCAAGACCCCTGCGGCGCACGTCGGCTTCCATGCGCATGTGCTTCAGGGCCTCCTCGATGCAACGCCCGGTATCACCCAGGCCGAGCAGCGCGAGGCGCTCCTTGCTCGCGTCCGGGCTGCGCTCGTTCTCCCAGGCGGTCTTCAGGGGCAGCTCCTCCAGGAAGGCCTTGTGGCGCGGCTCGAGCGCGCGCTTGTCGAGCACGAAGACGCAGCCCTTGTCGCTCTCCTTGCGCATCAGGCGCCCGAAGCCCTGGCGGAACTTGGCCAGAGCGCGCGGGAGGTAGATCGTGCGCCGTTGCTCTGCGGCTCCCAGCGCGGCGCACTGGGCATGGTGGTAGCGATCGGGAACGCCGTAGGGCAAGCGCACGATGACGAGGTACTCGAGGGTCGAGCCAGGGAAGTCGGCCCCGTACCAGAACGTGTCGAGGCCGAGCAGCACGGAGTCGACCTGGGCGCGGAAGAGCTGGCCGAGCTCCTCTTTGGTCACGCCGCGCATGCGTTGCCACCAGAACGGGATGCGGCGCGCCCGGAAGAATGGCTCGAGGCGCGCGCCGACGACGGCCAGGTCTTCGGCATTGGTGAACAGCGCCAGCAAGCGGCCGCGCGTGCGCTCGGCCAGGTAGGCGAGGAAGCGCGCGGTGTAATCGAGGTGCGCGGCCTTCTCGCTCACGGGCGGAGCGTCGCGCGGCACGGCCACCAGGACGCGCGCGTAGTCGAAGGCCTCGGGCGCGCGGAACGATTGCACGGGCATGGGCTCGCGCTCCTCGTCGGGCGCCGGCTCGGCCGCACGCGCCAGGCCCAGATAGGCGGCGGCGGCTTCGAAGCCGCCGCGCAGCCAGGTGGTCGCGGAGAGGAACACCGCTCCGGCCAGCGTCGGATAGTAGTGGCGGCCGAGGTGCTCGTGAGGCAGCAGCACGCGCGTGACGAGCACGTCCTCGCCGCTCGGAGACGTCTCGATGTCGTGGAAGCTCGTCAGGCCGAAGGCGGGGCGGCCGCGGGCGTCGCGCGGGAGCCAGGCCAGGACGGCCGCGCGCTCTTCCTCGAGCTCGAGGCGCAGGATCTCGAGCGCGCGGCGCAGACGCGGAGCCTCGCGGGTCGGCAGCGCCCCGTCGAGGTGTTGCTGGAGCAGCGCGAGGCCGGCGGCGAGCTCGCTCAGGGCGGCGCACAGGGCTCCGTGGCTGGCGAGCAGCGCCTCACCGTGCTCGAGGACGTACTCGCTGAGGAGGGAGTGCTGATCGGCTTCCTGGCGTTCGCGCGTGCGCTCGGCGCGCCAGCTCTTGAAGACCGTGCACTGCGCCGCGACGTCCCCCAGCGCCGCGCTCGCGTCCGCCAGGGACGTACGGCATTCCCTGACCTGCAGATCGGCCGGGCTGCCGTCGGGTGCCACGGCGGCAACGCGTGCGAGCGGTTTCCTCTCGTCGCCGCCGTGAAAGCGCGCCAGGGTCTCGGCGAGCTCGCGCAAGCCGACCGCGGAGCTGAACGCGTTCTGGGCCACGTCGTGCAGGTGTTCGCACTCGTCGAACACGATGTGCTGGAAGAAGTCGCGCCGCGCCAGGGCCAGGGCGTGGTTCGTGATCACGACGTGCGCGCGCTCGGCCGCGCGCCAGGCAGCGTCGGCGGCACAGGTCGCGCGGTCGGCGGAGTAGGCGCAGCAACCCGTCTGGCTGCGCACGGCGCGCAGGAGACGTTCGCAGGCGCGCCGGTAGCGCTCCGCGTCGAGTTCGGCCAGCGGGGCGCGCGTCGAGAAGCGATCCAGGTCGCCCGTCTCGTCGCGCAGCGCGAAGAGCGCGAGCGCGCTCCAGGCGAGCTGCTCGTCCGCCGGGTCGCCGCCCTCGCGCGCCTGCAGGCACAGGGCCCGCCAGCACAGGTAGTTTTCGCGACCCTTGAGCACGGCCACGCGGATTCCCTGGGCGCCGGTCGCGGCCCGCAGGCATTCGAGGGCCAGCGGGGTCTCGCGCTCGTAGGCTTGCTCCTGCAATACGCGCGTGTAGGTGGCGATGCCCACGCGTGCGTGGTTGCGCAGCGCCCACAGCATCGTCGGCACGAGGTAGGCGAGCGTCTTGCCTGTGCCGGTCGGCGCATGCACGAGGCGCAGCTCGCGGCGCCCGAAGCCCGCGGCGATCACGCCGGCGACGCCGTGCTGTCCCGGACGGTAGTTCGTCCCGCTGGCGCCGCCTTCGCGCGCGGCGAAGTGGCGCGGCAGGTACTCCTGGAAGATCTCGTCGACGTGGCGCCGATCGCGTTCGTCGAGGGTCCGTTCCTCTTCGAGGCGCAGCGCGGGTGGAGGTCCGGGCGCGGCGCCGCTCTCCGCCGGGCGGTTCCAGCGCGGCTGTGCGGCGTCCAGGGCGGTCGCGAGGGAGCGGAGCTCGCGCGCGGCCCCCGACAGGCGTCCGTCGCGGAGCTCGTAGCTCTCGGGCTCGAGCGCGCGCTCCGGATCGCGCCAGACGGTCGGGTGCTCGAGCAGTCCCAGCACGAGCTCGAGGTCGCCCGCGCGCGCGAACCCATCCCGCGCCAGGGCGCGTAGTGCGCCGCCCAGCGAATGCGCGAGCACCGCTCGGACCGTTTCCGGCTGCCCCAGGACGCGCGCCACGAGGATACCGAGCGCTGCACGCAGGTGTGCAGGTTCGAGGGCTCGCGGTCCCCGCTCGGGTTCGCGCGCGCGCAGGTTCGAGGTCAAGGCCTCGCCCTCGGCCGCCAGTCGTCCCGGCAGCGCGAGGGCCGCGATCTCCACCACGTCCAGCACCCGCACCTCGGGCGCATCCGCGGGCCAGCGCCACCACGCGAGGAACGTCTCGCGCGCCGTCGTGATCACCGTGCGTCCGCCGAGGAAGCGGTGCAGGTCACAGATGACGGTCTCCGCGGCCGGAGCCGCGCCGAGGTCGGAGGCGTGCACGCCGAACTCGCGCACCACGCGCGCGCTCGCAGGCTCGCTGCCCGCGCCCTCGGCGCGAGCCGAGTGCGGGGCGCAGAAGGAGGCGAAGCTCTCCCAGCTCCCGCTCTCGGCTTGCCGCAAGGCGAGCACGCGCACCAGTTCGTCGCGCTGCGGGTCGTTGCCCGTGCTCCACAGCGTGGCGAAGGCGAGGCGTTCCGGTCGCGCGACTTGCCAGGGGGAGGCACTCCCCCGCAACGGATCGAGCTCCTCGGGCCCTGTTCCTTGGTGAAGGCAGGACGAGCTCGCGCCCACGCGGATCATCGCGGGACGAGGATAGCGCACGGAATCGTGCGCCACGTGTCTCGTTGCTAGACGCCATCGAGGCCGTCCATTAGGATTCCGCCCCCAATTCGCCCGGCGGATGCCTGCGCGCCGCGGCCAGAGCTCTCCATGGACATCTCCGAGATCCAGGTCGACGGCTACGAGCGTGTCGCCCGCTGCCGCGATCCGCGCTCCGGCCTACACGCGATCATCGCGATCCACGACACGACGCTCGGGCCGTCCCTCGGCGGCATGCGCATGCTGCCGTATCCGTCGGAGGACGAGGCGCTCTTCGACGTCCTGCGTCTGGCGCGCGGCATGACCTACAAGTCGGCGGTGGCCGACACGGGGCTGGGTGGCGGCAAGTCGGTGATTCTCGGCGATCCGAAGAAGAAGACGCGCGCGCTCTTCGAGGCCATGGGGCGCTTCGTGGATCACCTGGGCGGCCGCTACATCACCGCCGAGGACATGAACATCGGCGTGGCCGATCTCGAGATCGTGCGCACGCAGACGCGCTGGGTCTCGGGACTAGCGCGGGAGTCGGGAGGTTCCGGCAACCCCAGCCCCTACACCGCTTGGGGCTGTGTGCAGGGCTTGCGCGCGGTGCTCGAGGAGGTCTGGGGCAAGGACGATTTTCGCGGCAAGCGCATCCTGTTGCAAGGCGTGGGGGCGGTGGGCGGGCGCATGGCCGAGCTGCTGGCGGAGCGCGGTGCGCACGTGATCATCTGCGACATCAATCCGCAGCGCGTGAAGGAGCTGCAGGAGAAGCACGGTTTCGAAGCCGTGCCCGACGAGGGCCACGAGTCCGTGCCCTGCGACGTCTACGCGCCCTGTGCGCGCGGCGCGACGCTCAACGACGAGACCATCCCGAAGTTGCGCTGCCGCGCCGTGGCCGGTTGCGCCAACAACCAGTTGCGCGAGCCGCGCCATGCCGAGGCGTTGAGGCGGCGCGGGATCCTCTACGCGCCTGACTACGTGATCAATGCCGGCGGGATCATCAACGTCGGCCTCGAGCTCGCGCCCGGCGGGTACGACGAAAAGAAGGCCCTGGCCAAGATCGACCGCATCTACGATGCGCTGCGCAAGGTCTTCGCTCTGGCCAAAGAGCACGACCTCGACACGCGCGAGGCGGCCGAGCACATGGCCGAGATGCGCCTGAAGAAGGCGCGCGAAGAGAAGAGCGTCAAGCGCTGACGCTCGTGGCGCGCTCGCGCGCTACTCCTTGCGCAGGAAGTCGACCAGGTCGGCTTCCAGCTCGCGCAGCCCGTAGTCCATCACCGTCAGGCAGCGGTAGGTGATCTTCTCGAGTGCCTCGGGCGTGTTCGGGTTCAGCGTGCGCGGCGGGGGATAGGAGAGGAAGTAGGACAGCGACAGGCGCTCGACCTCGCCGCCCTGCTCGCGTCCGGCGTACTGCCAGGGGGCGTCGTCGAATGGCAGGGTGCCGGTGAGGATCTCGTAGAGCATCACGCCGATGCCGAAGACGTCCGCCTTGTTGGTGCGCAGCAGCAGCGGGTTGTAGTGCGGCGTGGTGGAGATCAGGGTCTCCTTGCTGGTGCGCAGCGCCGGGTCGATCATGACCACCGAGCCCGAGGGCTTGACGATGATGTTCTCCGGCTTCAGGTCGCCGTGGTAGGGCAGCGTGCCCGCCTCGTTCAGGTCCTGCAGCGCGCGTGCGATGGCCAGGAACCAGTTCAGGCGGATGCCTTCCAGCGCGCGGATCTTCTCGCGCAGGGTCTTGCCGCGCACGTACTCCATGACCACCACGGGCCGGCCGTCGATCTCGAACTGGTCGCGCACGCGCACCACGTTGGGGTGCTTGACGTCATGCAGGAGCTCGGCCTCGCTGCGCACCAGGGCGTCGATCTCGTGCATGTCGAGGAAGTCGATGCGCACGCCATCGGGGCGGAAGAACACGGCCTCGCCCGGGGTCTCGTCGGGGCTGATCCACTCTTGCGAACGCTCGTCTGTGATCTCGACGAAGCGCGTCACGTAGCGCCCGCCGCCGGCCACGTCGCCGAGCTTGAGCGCGACCTTGCGGCCCTGCCCGTCCTCGGCCAGGTACACGTAGGCGAAGCCACCGCGCCCGAGGAACTTCTGGACGCGGTACGAACCGAGGTACTCGCCGGCCTGCAGCTTGATCATTGGGGATGGCCTTTTTGTTGACCCGGGTCGGGGTACAGGTCTTTCGATCGATCCCCCTACCGGGATTGAGGCAAACCACCGTCCGGCGAGGGGGCGTGGGCGGGGCGGGCAACGGGTTCCTGCGGGCCGTCCGCGCGAGCTCGCGCGAGATCGGCGAGTTCGATCAGCTCACATTCCTCGCCGGCGCCGAGGATCTCACGCGCCCCCGCCGCGATCGTGCCCGAGCCGACCCACACAGGTTCCTCGTGGTGAGGGAGGTAGCGATAGGCGCGTCCGAGCCCGTCGATCATGCCGAGGTCTTGGTGCCAGGGATTGCGCACCACGTAGAGCGAGTCGCGCACCAGCCCGTGCTCCTGGAACAGGACCACGAGCCCGAGCGGCTCGCCACCGCTGCGCACTTCCCAGGTCCGCTCGAGCGTGCCGATGCGCGCGCCGGGAGCGGACGCGTTCGCGACCCTGGCCGTGGTGCGGCAACAGCAGCAGGAAAGGAGCACCACACTCACGAGCAGGAATCTCATCGCCGGGCGCCTATCGACAGGTGCGCGAACCGACCCAAGCTCCGTAAGCGCGGCCCACGGCGCAGGTCCGGAAGGCGAGACGAGCGCACGAATGCGTTTTTCTGGCCCTCCCTCTGGCTGCACGGCGACTCGGCCTGCTCGGTGGGCGACGCGACCGCGCGATCGCTGGCACCCGCATGAGTAGAATGGCCGGTTCATGGACGCCCACGCTCTCGACTGCCATCGCCGCGCCGGGAAGATCGCGAAGGAATGCCGAGATTGGGCTGCGGCCAACATCCAGCCCGGAGTCCGCGTGCGCGACGTGCTCGAGGGGGTCGAGGAGAAGATCCGAGCACGCGGTGCCGAGCCCGGCTTTCCCGCCCAATCCAGCCGCAACGCGATCGCTGCGCACTACTGCAGCGCACCCGGCGACGAGCTCACCTACGAGGAGGGCGACTGCGTCAAGGTCGACATCGGCGTCCACGTCGACGGCTACGTGGCCGACACGGCCACCAGCGTGGACCTGTCGGGCGAGGGACGCTGGAAGCCGTTGATCCGGGCCTCGGCCGACGCCCTGGCCGCCGCCATCGCCACGGTCGGTCCGGGCGTGCGCGTGGGCAAGGTCGGCGCCGCGATCGAGCGCACGATCATGGCCGCGGGTTTCCAGCCGGTGCGCAACCTGACGGGGCACGGTCTCGGGCGCTGGAAGGTGCACACGCCGCCACAGATCCCGAACTACGGCGAGAACGGGGGCGAGGCCTTCGCGGAGGGCTCGATTTTCGCCATCGAACCATTCGCCTGCACCGGGCGCGGCTACATCCGCGAGCGCGGTCGGGCCGAGGTGTTCATGATGGTGCGCCCACCCAAGAAGGCGAAGGGTCTGGACAAGGACGTGCTGAAGGCCATCGAGTCGTGGCGCGGACTGCCCATCGCCCGCCGTTATTTCCAGCATCTGGACCGGGCGGCGGTGGAGGACACCCTCACCAAGCTCGCCAAGCAAGGGTCGCTCATGCGCTACCCGCCGCTGGTCGAAGAGGATGGCGTCATGGTGGCCCAGACGGAGCACACACTCTATCTCGGGCCCGAGGGAGTGGAGATCCTGACGGCGTGAAGGTCGCCCTGGTCACGACGCCGCCTTCCGTGCGCTCCGGTATCGGCGACTACACGCGCCACCTGCTGCCTCACCTGCGCGAGCATTGCGAGGTCGAGGTCTTCGTCCAGCACGGCGTGGACGACGCCGGCTGGAACGGTGAGCGCGCGCGACTCGTCACCACCCTCGATCCGCGTCGTTACGACCAGGTGCTCTACCAGCTCGGCAACGAGCAGGCGCATGCTTTCATGCTGCGCATGATCCGCGCGATCGGAGGAACGGTCACGCAGCACGACTGGGTCCTGTTCGACATGGCCATGGCTGCCTGGCCGGGGCTGGAGCGCGGCGGCGCGAAGGGGCATGCGCTCGCCATGCGCGAGGGCGGGCTGAGGCAGACGCACGTTTACCTGCGCAACTGGCTCGACCGGCGGCGGCAGCGTACGCACCCCGCGCCAGCGCTCGCCATGGAGGGGCTCGCGGGTTGCCTGCTCTTCGGCTGGCATGCTGCGGAGGAGAATGCGCGCTGGACGACCGACTGCGCGGGTCTGCGCATTCCCGGCCAGGACGTAGAGCGCGTGCGCTTCGAATTGCACCTCGACCAGGGGCGCAGCGTGCGTGTCCGCGAGCAGGGGCGCGTGCTGGCCGAGGGAGGCTCCGACGTGCTCGAGGTGCGGCCGGTCCAGACGACGCGGCCCGAGCTCCTGCTCGAGACCACGGGCATCCGCGTCTCCGCGGAGCA
This sequence comes from Planctomycetota bacterium, assembly GCA_031413955.1. GTDB lineage: Bacteria > Planctomycetota > UBA1135 > UBA1135 > JABFRZ01. The sequence goes on from JANOGB010000287.1 coordinate 11,557, forward strand.
ACGCCGGCATGGCGACTCGCGGCGACTGGGGTGCGCCGTGCGACGCGTGACCTGGCGCGACGCCGATGGAGAGCACGAGCTCGACCTCGCGCAGCCCTGTGCGGCACCGCCCACGCTCGTCACGCTCTCTCGCGACCGTTTCCGGCTCGCATTCAACCGCTCGGTCGTGCGTTTTGCGGACGCTTTCATCGTGCATAGTCGCTACGTTGCCGAGCTCATCCGCGCCGAGCGCAACGCACATACGGCACTCGGCATCCTGCACCACGGTTCGTCGGAACGCTGGCGGGATGGCGATCGTCACGATGCACGCCGTGCACTCGGCCTCTCCGAGGAGTGGGTACGATCCTGTCTGGTCGTGAGCTTCGGCGGCGTGCAGGCCCACAAGCGCATCGACAAGGTGCTCCAGGCGCTCGCTCTCGCGCGCCGCGAACGGCCGGACATCCGTCTCATCCTGGCAGGCTCCATGCACTCCGGCGACCTCGACGCGCCCGGGATGGTGCGGAGTCTGGGCCTGGCCGACGCCGTGCGCTTCACCGGCTACCTGAGCGAGGTCGAGGCCTGGGACTGGCTGCACGCCAGTGACTTCGCCGTCAACCTGCGCGGTCCGACCACGGGCGGCACCTCGGGCGGGATCTTCCAGGCCTTCTCGATGGGCCGGTCGGTGATCGCCAGCGATGCCGCCGAGCAGAAAGAGCTTCCCGATGGCTGCGTCGTGCGCGTGCCACTCGGGCAGAACGAGGTCGAGAGCCTGGCACGCGAGCTCGTCGCCCTGCGCGACGACCCTGCGCGACGCGACCGCCTGGAGGCAAGCGTACGCGAGTTCGTGCGCACGCAGTGCCACTGGAGCGTGGTCGCGCGCCAGTACGCCGACTGTTTGCGCTCCTTTCCGCGCGCCCGCGCCTCGCGCCGCAAGCTGATCGCGCTGCGCGTGGGGCTACAGCGCTCGGCGATGTGATCGTCAGCCGGGCGCTTCAGCGCAAGCGCCCCTGGAGCTCGCGCAGCTTGAGCAAGGCATCGAACGGCGAGAGGCTGTCCAGCTCGAGCTTCGCGAGCTCCTCCTCGACCACGCTCCTGTCGCCGAACAGTCCGAGCTGAACGGGCGCGCCGGGCCTGGGTGGCGACCCGCCGGCCAGGATGCGGCGCGCCAGGCCTTCCTCCTCGCGTTCGAGATCCACCAGGATCGCCCGCGCGCGCGCGAGCACGGCGGCCGGCACGCCGGCCAGGCGCGCCACGTGGATGCCGTAGGAACGATCGGTGCCGCCCTCGACGATCTTGTGCAGGAAGACGATCTCGTCGCCCCATTCGCGCACGGCCACGTTGCGGTTGACCGTGCCCTCGTAGCGCGTCGCGAGGTCGGTGAGCTGGTGGTAGTGGGTCGCGAAGAGCGTGCGGCAGCCGAAGTGCTCGTGCAGGTGCTCGGCGATGGCCCAGGCCAGGGCCAAGCCGTCGAAGGTGGACGTGCCGCGTCCGACCTCGTCCAGGATCACCAGCGAGCGGCGCGTGGCGTTGTTCAGGATGTTGGCGATCTCGACCATCTCGACCATGAAGGTCGACTCCCCGCGGCTGATGTCGTCGCCCGCGCCGACGCGCGTGAAGATGCGGTCGACGACGCCGATGCGCGCCTCCGCGGCCGGGACGAAGGAGCCGATCTGGGCCAGGAGTGCGATCAGCGCCACCTGGCGGATGTAGGTCGACTTGCCGGCCATGTTGGGGCCGGTGAGGATCGTCAGGCGTCTGCCCGAGAGGTCGAGGTGCGCGTCGTTGGGCACGAAGTTCTCGCAGGCGCTCGAGCGCTCGATCACGGGGTGGCGTCCGTCGACGATGAAGATCTCGTCGCCCTCGTCGACTGCGGGCGCGACATAACGCTGGGCGGCGGCCACCTGCGCCAGCGAGCCCAGCGTGTCGAGCTCGGCGATGGCGCGCGCCGCCGCCAGAACGCGCGGGAGCTCGGTCGCGACAGCCGTCCGCAGTTCCTGGAAGATCGCGTACTCGCGCTCGACCGAGAGGGCTTCGGCGTTCAGGACCTTGTCCTCGAACTCCTTGAGCTCGCTCGTGACGTAGCGCTCGGCCGCCTTCACCGTCTGCTTGCGGATGTAGCTCGCGGGCACGCGCTGCGCCTGGCTGTGGGGCACTTCGATGTAGTATCCGAAGACCGAGTTGAAGCCGATCTTGAGGCCCGGGATGCTGCTCCTGGCGCTCTCCTCGGCCTGGAAGCGCGTCATCCACGACTTGGCGTCGCCAGCGATCTGGTGCAGCTCGTCCAGGTCCTGCGCGAAGCCGCGGCGCACGAGGCCGCCCTCCTTGAGCGTGAGCGGGGGCTCGTCGACCAGCGTGGCCGTGATGCGCCCGGTCACGTCCGCGAGCGGATCGAGCCCGTGCACGAGGCGTTGCAGCGCGCTCGACTGGACTGCAGCCAGCTTCGCGCGCAGCTTCGGGATCACCGCCAGCGAGTTCCCCAGGGACACGAGGTCGCGCCCGTTGGCGCGCCCGGTGGAGATGCGCGCGCTCAGGCGCTCGACGTCGTACACCTCGTCCAGCAGTTCGCGCAGCTCTTCGCGCAGGAAGGGCGAGCCGACCAGCTCGGCCACGCCGCCCTGCCGCTCGCGGATCGCGGCGACGTCCCGCAGCGGGTGCAGCAGCCAAGCGCGCAGCGTGCGCGCGCCCATGGGCGTGAGCGTGGTGTCGAGCACGTCGAGCAGGCTGCCCTCGCGGCGGTGCTCGCGCTGCGTCTCGACCAGCTCCAGGCACTGGCGCGTGGCCCGGTCGAGCAGGAGGCAAGCATCCGGCACGATCGGCTCGATGCGCAGGATGTGCTCGCAGGCCGCGCGCTGGGTCTCGGTCGCGTACTCGATCAGAGCACCCGCGGCGGGAACGAGGAGCGACTCGACCTCGATGCCGAAGCCCTCCAGGCTCTTCACGCGAAAGTGCCGCGTCAACGCGCGCAACGCTCCGTCACGGGCGAAGCGCCAGGCCTCGCGCTCGGTCAGCGCCACGCCCATGTGATCCACGATCTCTGCCTTCCAGTCCGGGTTCGCCTCCAGGGTCTCGGGGCTGACCAGCAGCTCGGCGGGAGCCAGGCGCGCGAGCTCGTCCAGCACGCGCTCTTGCGCCAGCTCGCAGCCCTGCATCCGCCCCGTCGAGAGATCGACCCAGGCGAGCCCTGCCCGGTCGCGCACCACGACCAAGCTGGCGAGGTAGTTGCTCTCACGCGCGTCGAGCGCGTTCTCCTCGGTCAGCGTGCCCGGCGTGACGATGCGCACGATGCCGCGCTCGACGATGCCCTTGGCCTCGCGGGGATCCTCGAGTTGCTCGCAGATCGCGACCTTGTGCCCCTTCTTGACCAGGCGCACGAGGTAACCGTCGACCGCGCGAACGGGCACGCCGGCCATCGGGATGGGCTGGGGCGATCCCTTCGAACGGGAGGTCAGGGTCAGGCCGAGCTCGCGCGAGGCCACGATCGCGTCCTCGTGGAAGAGCTCGTAGAAGTCGCCCATCCGGAAGAAGAGCAGCGCCCCGGGGGCTTCCTTCTTGGCCCGCCAGAACTGCTCCATCATCGGAGTGTCGTCGCCCTGAGCGGTGGGCGGGCGAGCGGGGCTGCGAGCGACGATGCGGTCGGCGCGGGGCGACACCTGCGCAGTGTAGCGGCGACTGGCGCGCCAATTGCCACCCGTCGTACCCGGGCTGGCCTCGTGGCTGACGTCGAGGAGGCACGCCCCGGTAGGATCGCACCCGTGCTGGCCAGGCCGACCCTCCTCGTGCGCTCCACCCACGCTCCAGCGCTGCTCTTCGTCCTGCTCGGAGCCAGTTGTACGAGCTATCCAGAGCGCACGGCCGCGGCGCTGCATGACTTCCAGAGTGGACACTTCGACCAGGCTCTCGCGACCTATTCGGACTCGGACGAGGTCGGCTCGGCCTTCTTGTCCGGAGCGGAAGCGGGCACGGTCATGCTCACGGCCGGCGATTGGGACCAGACCTTGCTCCACTTCGGGCGGGCGGTCGAGGCAGTGCGCGACATCGAGGGGCGCGCGCTGGCCGGACCGGAGCGCTTGGGGGAGGCGCTGGCGAGCTGGGCCGTGAACGATTCCACCCTGGCGTATCAGGGCGAAGGGTTCGAGCGCGTGTACGTGCACTGCGGCCTGGCGATGGCGTACCTCGCCAAGGGCCTCATCGACGACGTGTACGTCGAGGCTCGGCTCGCGAACCAGCTCCTCGAGAGCGAGGAGAAGCTGTACGAGACGAAGTACGAGGCCGGCGGCTGGGGGCACCTGATCTCGGCCGTGACCTACGAGCTGATCGGCGACCTGGACGACGCGTACATCGACTACCAGCGCATGCTCGAGAAGGGCGTTGGCACATCTCTCGCGGGACGGGCCCTCGTGAGGCTTGCCGGGCAGCTGGGGCGGAGCGACGAGCTGGCGCGGCTGGAAGAGGAGCACGGTCCGGATGTCGAGCGGCCCGCAGGAGCCGCGAGCATCGTGCTCCTGGCCGGTGTGGGGCTCGGACCGTACAAGGTCGAGACCGTGCTGCCCGTGCCGACCGGCGACGGCTTGTTCCAGATGGCCGTGCCCGGCTACGCCGAGCGGCCGCAACCGGTCTCGGGCCTGCGCCTGATCGATCGACCCAGCGGTGCGAGCGTGCGCACCGACCTGATCGAGCACGTGACCAAGATCGCCAAGGAAAACCTCGAGGATCGTCTGCTCTGGATCGCGGCCAAGTCGGTGGCGCGCGGGCTCCTCAAGCGCGAGTTGACCCAGCAGCTGGAGAAGGAGTTCGACGAGATCGGCCTCATCGCCGGCGACCTCTTCACGCTGTTCACCGAGCGGGCCGACCTGCGCGCGTGGCTGACCCTGCCTGACAGCTACCAGGCCTGCCGCATGTTCGTGCCTCCGGGGATCCGCGGGCTTACCCTGGAGGCCATCGGCGGCGAGTCGATCGACCTTGGAGCATACGAGCTCGACCCCGGAGAGACCTTGCTCATCTTCGCCCGTACCATCGGAACTCGATTGCATCCGCACGTCATCGGCGGCAACCCGGTCGGCCAGGTCGCCGATCCTTCCGCGCTGGCCCAGGAGTCCACGAAGCCATGAAGAACTTGAACCACCGGGGCACGCCCGTTGCGCTCCTTTCTGGGCTGCTCTTCGCCGCCTGCGCTTCGCAGCCACCGCTCGGAACCGCGACCAACACCTACGCCGGCAACCAGGTCGGGAAGCAGGAGGAGTTCGTGGGTGACCGCGATCTTGCGGCGAAGTTCGTGATGCTCAACATCCTCACCGAGCAACGCGACGGCCGCCTCAGGGTGCAGTTCGACCTCAAGAACACGACTCCCGGCGACCTCGCGGTGGAGTGGGCACTCGAGTGGAAGGACGCCAGCGGCTTCCAGGTCGACACCAACCCGCACTGGCGGCCGGCCATGGTCAGCGGGCAGGGATTCCACTCGATCCAGGCGACCGCCCCGGTGCCGGTGGCCAACACTTTCCAGCTTCACCTGCGCAAGCCCACTCCGATCCGCTAGTCCACCCCCCCCCAACCCTTCCGATCCCGGAGAGCCTTCCCATGCGCCGTCTCGCCTTGCTTCCCTTCGCCCTGGCCGCTTCCTGCAGCTCGCTTCGCTACGACGATCCCGGCCGGGTCGAGACCTTGACCATCGGCTACGGCTCGACCGACCTGCAGACAATCTCTGCCGAGATGGTCGAGTCCCTGATCCAGGCCCAGCAGCTCAACTACCTCGAGAACCCCGGCAAGGACGATGACAAGCGCATCATCGTGTTGACGGGCAGCGTCGAGAACCGCACCAGCGAGCACATCGACACGCAGGGCATCACCGACAAGATGCAAACCGCCCTGCTCAAGTCGGGCAAGTTCCGCTTCGTGGCCGAGAAGACGGGCCAGGCCGAGATCGAGGACCAGGTGCGCTTCCAGCAGGAGACCGGCCGGGTGCGCGAGGAAATGCTGCGCGCCTTCGGCAAGCAGCTCGGCGCGGACGTGATCCTGTACGGGACTCTGCGCTCGATCGACAAGCGCAAGGGCAGCTCGATCGAGAGCGGCGGGACGCGCAAGTACGACGTCTACTACCAGTTCGTCCTCAAGTGCGTGAACATCGACACGGCCGAGATCCTGTGGCAGGAGGAGGCCGAGCTACGCAAGACCGAGCGCACCGGGATCTTCGGTCGGACCTGAAATAAGGCGGAATCTCCCCGTTCGGGCTTCCATGGGCCCTGGCTGGGGCCGGTGCAGACAGACAGGTCTGAAACGGACAGGTCTGATAGGGACTCTGGGACAGGCATCGCGAACCCGCTCGAAGGGGTTCGCGATGCTGTTTAACGACCCGGATGCCCTGAACGGGGAGCCGACGGCTGCGCTCGCTTCGACGCAGGGGTCGGCCGGGAAAGCGTGGCTCCGCTCGCGGGGAGCTCCTAGAGTCTGGCCCCGGTGGCGCTCTACGTGGTAACCGGCGGAGCCGGGTTCATCGGCTCCCACCTGGTCGCCGCCCTGGTCGAGCGCGGAGAGCGAGTCCGGGTCGTGGACGACCTGTCCTCGGGCAGGCTCGCGAACCTGACGCGAGTGGGGGAGGTGGGTGGCGACGGGCAGGTGGAGCTCTTGCGCGGTGACGTGGCCGATCGCGAGCTGGTCCGTGCCGCCCTGCGCGGCGCGACCGGCGTGTTCCACGAGGCGGCGCAGGTCTCCGTCCCCGCTTCGATCCGCGATCCGGAGCTCAGCTACCGGGTGAACGTGATGGGTACCTTGAACGTGCTCGAGGCGGCGCGGGCGGAGCGCGTCGGGAAAGTCGTGTTTGCCGCGTCCTCGGCGGCCTACGGGGACGATCCGCGGCTCCCCAAGGAGGAGGACATGGCGCCGAAGCCGCTCTCGCCCTACGCCTCGGGCAAGCTGGCCGGCGAGGCTCTGCTCTCCACCTGGGGGCGCGCCTATGGGCTCGAGACGGTGGCCCTGCGCTACTTCAACGTCTACGGCCCGTGTCAGGCCGACGACAGCCCCTATTCCGGGGTGATCGCCTTGTTCGCGCGTCGCGTTCTCGAACGCAAGGCACCGACCATCTTCGGCGACGGCGAGCAATCACGCGACTTCGTCTACGTCGAGGACGTGGTGCGTGCCAATCTGCTGGCGATGGACCGTCCCCTGGAACCCGGGGCGGTGATCAACATCGGCACGGGCAAGAGCGTGACGATCCTCTCGCTCTACTGGCGGATCGCCGAGCTCGCGGGCTTCGACGGGGAACCGAACCGTTCGCCTGCCCGGGCCGGCGACGTTCCCCACAGTCTGGCTTCGATCGAACGCGCTCACTCCTGGCTCGGCTTCGAGCCGCGAGTCGGGCTGGGGGAGGGATTGCGGCGTACGCTCGACTGGTATCGCGCTCGGGGCTAGCAACAAGCTCCCCTGGCCGAGGTGGCTTCAGTTGGCCCGGCGCAGGAAGCGGGTCTCTTCTTGCGCATCGAACTCCGCCGCGAGATCCCGCGGCAGGCACTGGACGTGATCGCAGTACGGTTCGGGGCAGGTCAGGGCGATCACCCGCCGCCTGGCGCCCTCGACTGCGTGCACCGGGACCAGCAGGTGGTCACAGCGCGGACAGACGTATTGGAGCTGAGTCTTCATGCGTTTTTCCTGTTCTATAGGTCGGGCGCGCAAAGGACTCATCGCCGGATGGACAAGCGGATGTGAGCCAGGACCGACCGCCGCCGGTTTCGATGCGCCCTCGTCACGGGCGTTTCCCCAGGCTCTGCTCGACACTTCCACACCTTGCGTACCCTTGCTGACCCCTCTTCGGCGCGATGGCGCGGGGGCCTTGACCGACCCTCTTCGGGATCCGGGAACTCCGCGGTAACCTGGCGCGCTGCCAGCTCGGGTATCGAGCGGTGATTCCGTACGCGGAGCCCCCGAGCACTCCTGAAACATGAATCCGACTTCCCAGACCGCACAGGCCGACTTCAAGGTCGAACTCGAGCAGCTGCTCGGGCTGAAGACCGTCTCCTACAAGCACAACCTCTCGAAGGAGGAGCTCTTCTGGGAGGCGATTCGCAACGATCGCGGGCGGGTCGAGCGGGGCGGCTCCGGCGATGCCCAGAAGGCCTTCCCGACCAAGCTCGGGACCAAGGGCCCGCTCGTCTACTACACCGATCCCGATTGCACCGGCCGGCGCGTCAAGGACACCTACGCGGTCAAGTGGCCCGAGGTCGCGGACGTGATCTGGTGGAAGGACGACGTCCAGCCCTACGACCCCGACAAGTACTCGGGGCTCCTGAAGCGCGTCGTCGCCCACCTGAACGCCAGGAAGGCGACGCTCTACGTGAAGGACGTGTTCGTGGGCGCCGACCCCGAGTTCGCGCTGCCCTACCGCTTCGTGGGGGAGTACGCGACCCACGCCATGTTCGCCCACAACATGTTCCCGAAGGATCTGAAGGGGGTCCGGGACGTGGCCACCCGGCGCTGGACGATGCTCAACGCGCCTTCCTTCGTGTGCGAGCCCGCGCGCGACGGCTGCCGCGCCGAGGCCGCGATCCTCATCGACGTGAAGAACAAGATCTGTCTCGTGGCAGGCCGCGCGGATTACTGCGGTGTGGTGAAGAAGACGATCTTCACGGTGGGTAACTACCTCCTGCCGCTCGAGGGGCGCCTGTCGATGCACTGCTCGGCCAACGTGGGCATGAAGGGGGACGCGGCCATCCTGTTCGGCCTCTCGGGGACGGGCAAGACCACGCTCTCGGCCGACCCGAGCCGGCGGCTGATCGGGGACGACGAGACCATCTGGAGCGGGAACGGGCTCTGCAACCTGGAGGACGGCTGCTACGCCAAGCTGATCGACCTCGACAAGCAGGCCGAACCGGTCATCGCCGCGGCGCTCTCCAAGCCAGGCACGATCATCGAGAACGTGCCGCCCGTCCGGGGGAAGAAGATGGAGGAGTGCGACCCCCAGGAGCTCGATCTCACCGACAAGTCGATCACCGAGAACACGCGCTTCAGCTATCCACTCTCGGCCAACCCGAACGTCATGCCGGGCGCGCGCGGCCCGCATCCGGAGACGATCGTGCTGCTCACCGCCGATGCCTTCGGCGTGCTGCCGCCGGTCTCGGTGCTCGACCCGGAACAGGTCATGTACCACTTCGTCTCGGGCTTCACGGCCAAGCTGGCAGGCACCGAGGTCGGCGTGACCGAGCCCAAGGCGGCCTTCTCTGCGTGTTTTGGCGCGCCCTTCATGGCCCACAAGCCGCCTGTGTACGCGAAGCTGCTGGCCGAGAAGATGAAGCAGAACAAGGCGCGCTGCATCCTGCTCAACACGGGCTGGTCGGGTGGCCCGTTCGGGGTCGGGAAGCGCATCTCGATCGGGCACACGCGGGCGCTGCTCAATGCCGCTCTCGAAGGCCAGCTGGACGAGAGCGCGGTCCAGTACGAGACCCATCCTGTCTTCCATCTCAAGGTGCCGAAGTCCTGCCCGGGGGTTCCAGCCGAGATCCTGAACCCGCGTAACACCTGGAAGGACAAGGCGGCCTACGACGCCCAGGCGACCAAGCTGCGCGACATGTTCCGCAAGAACTTCGAGGACAAGAGCTTCGCAAAGCTCGGCATCAAGGCCGTGATGTGAGCCCGTGACCGGATCCAGCGACCACTATCGCCAGGGGCTCGCGCACTACGGTAAACGTGCCTACCCCGAGGCTATCGAAGCCTACCGGCGCGCCCTGGCCGTGCGGCCGGAGTGGAGCGACTGCATCCAGGCCCTCGGCATGGCGCAGATGCACGCGGGTCTGCTCGAGGATGCGCTGCAGAACCTCCAGCGCGTGACCCAGCTCTCGCCCGACGATCCACTGGCCTTCACCAGCCTCTCGATGTGTCTGCAGCGCCTGAACCGCATCGCCGATGCCGAGACGGCGCAGTCCCAGGCACGCCTGCTCTCCTGGAAGCAGGAACTGAAGACCAACCCCGGCGCTTCGCCCCCCGCGGGTGGCATGCCGGTCAAGTCCTAGGATCCTTGCTCCTCCTCGGGAAGTCCGAGGATGCGCCGGCCGTTCTGGCTGATGCGCTGGGGCGTCCAGGTCGGCTCCCAGACGATTTCCACCTGACACGTTCCGATGCCCTCGAGCTCGCTCACGCGCCGCTTGACGACTTCGGGGATGCTGCGTGCCTCGGGGCAACTCTGGGAGGTCAGGGTCATCTTGATGTTGCAGCTCTCGTTCTCGAGCTTGACGTCGTAGACCAGACCGAGGTCCACGATGTTGACGGGGATCTCGGGGTCAAAGACCTGGCGCAGCTCGGTGTAGACGTCGTCGACGGTGGGCATGGGGGCAGTCTAGCACCGATCGGAACCGTCGGCCTCTTCGCGCCGCTGGTCATACAATCGCGAGCGTGATCCGCCACGAAGGGACGCTCTATCGCCCGCCTTCTGAGGCCCAGAGCCTGATCCTGCAGGCCACGATCGGCTGCAGCTACAACGAGTGCACGTTCTGCGGCATGTACCGCGACAAGCGTTTTCGCGTGCGCCCGCTGGTGGAGCTCGAGGCCGAGATTGCCTGGGCGCGAGAGCGCTTCGGCGCGAGCGTGCGCAAGGTGTTCCTGGCCGATGGCGACGCACTCGTGGCCAAGGCGTCCTTCCTGGGAGCCTTGCTCCTCCGGTTGCGCGACGCCTTCCCCAATTTGCGGCGGGTCTCCTGCTACGCCTCGCCGCAGTCCCTCCAGGTCCGCAGTGTGGCCGAGATGAGTCAGCTCCGAGAACTCGGCCTGACGTTGTACTACCTCGGCATCGAGAGCGGTCACGATGGGGTGCTGCAGCGCCTGGCGAAGGGCGTGGACTCGGTCGAGATGATCCGCGTCGCGGGCAAGGCGAGCGCGGCCGGGGTGGCGCTCTCGGCCATGATCCTGCTCGGGGGCGGGGGGCCAGAGCTCTCGCTGGAGCACGCGCGGGCCTCGGCGTGCGTCGTGAACGCGATCCAGCCGCGCTTCCTGAGCACGCTGATCATGACGCCCGTCGAAGGGACGCCGCTGTTCGAAGAGGAGCGGCGCGGAGAGTACGAGCGCATCGGGGACCGCGAGGCGACGCGCGAGTTGCGCGAGCTCGTCGCCGGACTCGAGCTCTCCGGGACGATCTTCCGCTCGAACCACGCCAGCAACGCGGTGCCACTCGAGGGCACGCTGCCGCGCGACAAGCAGCGTCTGCTGGCGACGCTGGACGAGCTCCTCGCCCTCGGCGACGGAGCGCCCTTCGTTCCCCCCTGGTTGCGGGGCCTCTGAGCTTCCCCTGTCTTCTATTCCTTGGAGTCTGCGCAGGACGCGGCGATTCCGCCCGGAGAGCACACCACAGAGGCACAGAGGACACAGAGGCTCGCAGAGAAAAGCGGGAAGAAGAAGGGGCCTCCGGATCGTCGACTTCCGAGAGCCGAAGCCCCGGAGGCCCCTTCCCTTTCTTCCTCCGTGAGCCTCGGCGTCCTCTGTGCCTCTGTGGTGCGCTTGGGTTGCGGGCGAGAGCCCGCGCTGAGCTTCCCCGTCAGTTCTTCTTCTTGAGGAAGCTGTCGAGCTTCTCACTCGCCTCGCGGACGGCTTTCTCCGCTTCGGGCCCGAGTTTCTTGGCTTCGCCCTGCAGCTTCTCCTCGAGCTTTCCGAACTCTGCGTCGATCCGTGCGCGCGTGACGCCCTCGAGGCCGTCCAGGCGCCCGCGCAGGTCCTTCAAGAGCTCCTCGGGCAGGACACCGCCACCGGCGCTGGCGGCCGCCTGGACCACGGTCTTCACGACCAGGGCGCAGATCTCGGCCAGGGTCATCTCCGATCCGAGGTCTTCGACCACGATCTCGGGGATGGAGAGGCTGAGCTTCGTCAGGTCGCCACCCTCGGGCAGCAGGTTCACCACGGCACGCGTATCGCGCAGGACCAGCTTCTGGAGGAGGAAGGTCTTGCCCCCGCCGCCGTCCGGTTCTTTCTCCGGGGCCGGCGCCTTCCCGGACTCGAAACGCTTCAGGTTGTCCAGGATCATGCCGTAGTTGGTGCCCTTCGAGTTGCGCTCGAGGTCGATCGTGATGCCTTCCAGGACGAGCGCAGGGATCGTGATGCGTTCTTCCAGGAGTGCCGAGAGCGGTAGCTCGAGCCGCCCTGCGCGCAGGACGAAGAAGTCCGGCTGCTCGAAGCCCGGTGGGTTGGAAACGGCCAGTTCCGTCAGGGCGAACTCGCCCGACACGAGGCCGATGCTCGCTCCCTCGAGACGGGTTTCGACGCCGAGCGCGTGAGTGCCGCCCCGCTCGACTGCCTGGGTGACCAGAGAGTCGATGAAGAAGATTGCCCCTGTTCCGAGGAGCACGAGGAGCAGTACGAGGCCGAGGAACAAGCGCAGGCCGAGCTTCATCTCGACCATCTGACCGCAAAGGAACTACGGAGGAAAGGAGGGCGGTCGCTGGCCGGTCAGCGTGAGAGATCGAAGGCCGGGACCGTGCTCGACGGCTCGAGGCCCATCCAGTCGCGCTCGATCGTGGAGTACAGGGCACGGAAGTCGGTCGTGTGCCCGACATCGCCGTCGGTCAACCGCTCGAGATCGGGCGGAGAGCCTAGCAGGCCGCCGTGCCCCGGGCCGCCGAGCAAGAAGACCGGCGCAGCCATGCCGTGGTCCGTTCCGCGCGAGGCGTTCTCGTCGGCGCGCCTGCCGAACTCGCTGAAGACCAGGGTCAGGACACGCTCGTCCACGCCGCTGCCGTGCAGGTCGCGCTGGAAGGCGTTCAGGCTGCTCCCGAGCTCCTCCAGCAGGGCGGCATGCTGTGCGGCCTGGCGTGCGTGGGTGTCGAAGCCGCCCAGCGTCACGTGGAAGAGGCGCGTGTCGAAGCCACCGGCGACCAGCTTGGCGATCAGGCGCAGCTTGCGCGCCAGGGAATGGTCGGGATAGTGCGCACTGGCGGGTCTTCCGAGCGCGGCTTCCAGGCGTTCCGCGGTCCCGTAGGCGTTGCGGGCGGCTGTGCGCAGGAAGGCGAGCTCGCCGGAAGCGCCGGGCTCGTCAGCGAGAAGATTCGCGCGCTCGCGCTCGAGTCCCGGCAGATCGGTGAGCTGGAGGCTCCTCTCGTCGTTCACGCTGGGAGCGAGCCCGCTCCTGCCCATCAGCGCGAGCGGCAAGTCCTCGTCGCCCACGTGCAAGGCCGGCATCGAGCCGGGCGTCGCGGCGACGATCTGGTCGGCCATGCGGCCGAGCCAGCCGATGCCCTTCGGAGCTCCTTCCGGATCTGCGCTGTGCCAGATCTCCAGCGAGCGGAAGTGCGAGCGGTTGGCATGCGGATAACCGACGCCCTGGACCACGGTCAGGAGCCCTTCGTGGAAGAGAGAGCCCAGCTCCTTCAGCGAGGGATGCAGCCCGTGGTCGCCGTCGAGCGCGTGCAAGCTGGAGCGCTTCAGCGCGAGCGTCGGCCGCAGGCGGAAGTAGGCATCCTGGGAGAAGGGCACGACCGTGTTCAGCCCGTCGTTGCCTCCCGTGAGCTGCACGACCACGAGTACGCGTTCGTCCGAGGCCCGGGGCGTACGGCCTCCGATCCGCGCCAAGGTCGACGCCAGCGCGGAGACCCGCAAGCCATCGATCAAGAGCTGCCTGCGTGACAGGAACATGGGCAGGGTCAGAAGAGCTGGAACTCGGGAGAAGTGAGCACCAGCGCGACGACGGTCTGGCGTGCTTCCTCCACGTCGGGTGCGTTTCGCGCCGCCCTTTGCAGGGCGTCCAGGAAAGTCTGCCCGGTGCCCTCGGGCAACAGTCGATCCAGGACCTGGTTCGGTAGCTCGTCCCGCAGCGCCAGGGAGGAGGCGAGATCGCCTCGGATCTCTGCCTCGCCCTCGCTCACCAGCGCGACCAGCGCGTTGTGGCGTGCGATCCAGGAGCCGGAGTGGATCCAGGCGCGCCCGCCGTCCCAGCCCTTGACGGAAGGGGGACGGAAGAGCGATTGGCCCATCGTGCTCGCGAGATGCGCGACCAGTCGGGGCGCGATCCGGGTTTCCAGGGAGCGCGCGGCAACGGCCAGGAGCTCGACCGGCCCGGCGATGCGTGCGCGCCGCGCCGCTGGCGAGAAGAAGAGGCGCGACGTGAGCAGGATGCGCAGCGTTCGCGCGACGTTCCAGTCCGTCTCGCGCACGACCCGCGCGAGCTCGAGGACCCAGTCCTCGGCTGGCAGAGGCGCGACGAAGGCCCCGAGCAGGACACGCGCAACATGGCGTGCGCAGGCGGGGTGTTCCAGCACGAGGTCGAGTGCGCCGTCGGCATCGAAGAGATCCGTGCGGCCGAAGATCGTCTTGTGTCCTTCGTCATGGTGCTCCGGCCGAAAGACCGACGAGCGCCCGGAGGTGCTCCAGCCCGAGAAGGCCCGCGCGGCTTCCTGCACGTCGTGCTCGTCGAAGTTCCCGAGGCCGAGCGCGAACAGTTCCATGACCTCGCGTGCGAAGTTCTCGTTGGGATGCCCGCGCCGATTCGAGTCGCCGTCCAGCCAGCGCAGCATGGCCGGGTCACGCGCGAGCGCCCTGAGCAGCGCGCGGAAGTCGCCCAGGCCGTGGGTCCGGAAGAGCTCGTTCTGGGCGAACATCAGCCGGACGTCGTCGACCTTGTCGTTCGAGGTCGCGAAGAGGTCGTGCCACACGAGCGTCATGCGCTCGCGAAGTGGCGCGCCACCTTCGAGGATCAGCGCCATCCACCAGGCCTGCAGGAGCTCCAGCTCGCCTGTTGCGAGCAGTGGCTGGATCGACGCGCGAAGCTCCGGTGCCGCGCGGTCCGCGAACAGGCGCGCGAGCGTCGGCTCGAGTCCCTCTGCCAGCGCCAGCTCGAGTTCCGCGGGGCGCGCCCCGAATCCGGCCCGGCGGAAGAGGTGCAGGGCCGCGGCCCGGTCCCACTCGCCCGGTCTCGGCTGCCAGGGTTCGAGGAGCCCGCTCGTCATCGCGCGTTCTCCGCGCGCACGAAGCGCAGCGTCAGCCGCAGCTCGGGCGCGGTCGGATCGTCTCCTACGACCTCGAGACGGGCGCCCTCGAAGGAGGCCAGTACGAGGCGCAGGCCTTCGATCTCACCTTCGGCCGCGTCGCGCTCGAGCCCGTCCTCGACCATCTTGCGGGCGACCAGGTGCTCGAAGTTTCGATCGACGGCGGCGCGCAAGGCATGCGCGTCGAACTCGAGCGTTTCGTGTGCGCCACGAGCCTTGCCGGGTTGCGCCAGCGCGAGCTCGCGCACGAGCTCGCGCACGAGCGCTTGGTGCGTTCCGAGCACGAGGTGCCGGCCGACCACGGCCAGAGCAGGCTCGAGGTTGTAGCGCATGTCCACGCCCTCGCTCGGCGCCGGGCTCGTGAAGCGTCCCAGGCTGATCTCGATCTCGCCCTCGCGTGCGAGCTGGAGGCGCAGGCTCTTCCCGCCTTTCTGGGCCTGGTCGACGTTGGCGATTGCGAGGATCGTCTGGAAGGCGGCGACCCAGTACTCGCCCTCGTGCGCGTCGTCCAGCACCGCCACCACGGCCAAACCGGGCAGCGGGATCTCGGGCTCGAGACCCGCACCGTACTCGAGCTCGCGCGACACGAGGCGAATCCAGGGCGAGAGCCGCGGGAGGACCTCTTCGCCCAGGTCCTTGCCCTCGAAGAACAGCGCCCCGTTGGTGATGGCCTCGGCGAATCCGGGCAGGGCCTCGGCCGGGAAGAGCTCCGAGCGCTGCGTGAAGAAGCGCCCGAAGTCCCTGTAGAGCAGCGCGCTGGCCACGTCCTTGCCGCCGAGCTCCGCCGGAACCTCGCCGCTGCGCGCCAGCGGCGCGAGGGCGGTCAGGCAGGGAGCCTCGAAAGCGCGCAGTCGGAGGTCCAGCCCACGACCCTCGGTGAGCGAGAGCGCGACCGAGAGCCCGCGGGCAGCGAGCAGAGCGCCGATCTCGGCCCCCAGGATTCCTTGCGCCGCCGGTGAGTGGTTCGCCGCGCGCAGATCACGGAACCCCTGGTCCGCGTGGGGCTCGATCTCGGCCAGCTCCAGCCAACTCCAGAGCGTCGTGTCCGGCGGCTTCTCCGCATGGAGTGCGGCGAAGCCCGGCCGGTCGAACAGGCCACGGGCGGTCGGGTCCGCCGCCAGGTCGAGTACGTCCGTGACCAGCTCGCGCTCGTTGCCCAGCACGAGCAGCGCATCGCGCCGCGCGACGAAGGCCTCGTCGCCGAGGGCCCAGAGGTCTGCGCCACTCCGGCGCTCTCGGGGCTGATCCAGGGCCCCGGGCCACCCGAACTGCCGCTCGAGCCCGTCGAAAACCGCGGCGAGGTTCTCCGCGACCGAGTCCGCGTCCCGTCCGAGGGCCACGATCACGGCCTTCTTGGACGCTGGATCGTAGCCCAGCCCGATACCGCGTCGGGTGAGGCCGGCGAGCAGCGGGAGCACGGGTCGACCCAGCCAAGCATCGGCTACGGCGAGCGCCCGATCGGGAGGAGTCGGCAGTTCGCCCAGAAGGGCGGTACCGAGCGCGCAGCTCTCCAGTGCGCGCAGGAAGGGGTGATCGAGCCCCTGCTCGAGCAGAGGTTGGACGCCGCTTCCCTCGAGGTAGACCCGGCAGCGTTCGGGCAGGAACGAGGCGAGCTCGCGATCCGGCGACAAGGGAGCCGGCGGCTGGGTCCTGGGCCAGATCCACGCGAAGAGGGCAAAGGCTGCGATGGGCAGGGTGCGTTTCATGGTCGAGCCCCGGCGCGGGACGGATCCGTAGATGCTCGGGAGTAGAGCAGCGTGAAAGATGAGGTCAGCTCGACATTCGGAAGCAGGGCTCCGGCATGTTGCCGTAACCCCTGACCTGGGCGGCAGCCCGAGCTGGAACTGGCGTTCGTCGGCCCGCGCTTGCTAGGTTTCGGGCGTGGCGGTTC
>JANOGB010000288.1:0-9164 GCA_031413955.1 Planctomycetota bacterium
TTGTGGGGCATGCAGCTCCTGGCGCCCTTGCTCCTGTGGCGCAAGCTGCCGCCCGCGCACTGGAGCCATCCGGCGCTGGCCGCGGCCACGGTCCTGGGCGTGGCGTCGCTCCTGATCACCCTGGACGGCTTGCTCAACGCCTTCGAGATCCAGGCCTTCACCGCCGGTGCGGGCGGCGTGGCGCACTTGCTCGGAACGAGAGAAGGACAGCGACTATGGCAAGCATGACTCCCGTGATCGCTAGCGCGCAGGAAGAGCCCTTCTTCCTGGTGGGCTCGGAGCGCTCCGGTACCACGCTCTTGCGCCTCATGCTGGCGCACCACAAGCACATCGAGTGCGCGCCCGAGTTCGAGTTCCTGGTCGAGGAGATGCCGGCGGAGTCGGGTTGGCCGGAGCTCGAACGCTACTACGAGTGGCTCTCCACGAACCGCATCTTCGTGCCGCACGCGTTCACCATCGAGCGCACGCTCGACTACCCCGCGCTGACGAAGAGCTTCCTCGCGCAGTACTGCGTGCGCACGCACAAGCCCATCCATGGCGCGACGTGCCACAAGAACTTCGACCGCTTGCTGCGCATCTGGCCGCGGGCGCGCTTCGTGCACCTCTTGCGCGATGGACGCGACGTGGCGCGCTCCTGCATCGGCATGGGCTGGGCCGGCAACGTCTGGCACGCAGCCGACCGCTGGATCGAGGCCGAGGAGCTGTGGGCGTCGCTGGTGCCGGCCGTCCATCCGGCGCGCCGCATCGAGCTCTACTACGAGGACCTGATCCGGGCTCCGGAGAAGACGCTCACGCGCCTGTGCGCCTTCCTGGGCACGGACTACGAGTCCGCCATGCTCGACTACTCGCACGACTCGAGCTACGAACGGCCCGATCCCAGCCTGATCGGGCAGTGGCGCAAGAAGCTCGGGCCCGCGGAGCTGGCGCTCCTGGAGGCGCGCATCGGTCCCATGCTGCGCGCCCGTGGTTACGAGGAGAGCGGCGTGCCCGCGGCCAAGGTGGGAGTCTGGCGACGCCTCGCCCTCGCCCTCGACGACCGCCTGGGGCGCTTCCGCTTCCGCCGTGAGCGCTACGGGCTCGGACACGTCCTGTGCGTGCGCCTCGCACGCACGCTCGGGCTGACGAGCTGGGCGAAGAAGCTCCTGCTGGAGCAGAACGCGATCGACGACCGGCATCTGGCGTGAGGAGCAGCACGCCGCCGGAATCATGAGCCCCCTCGACCTCAGCGCCCGTCTCGTGGCCGTGCTCGCGCTCGTGCCCTGCGTGATCCTGGCTTTCGAGTGCCTGGCCGCCTGCTTGCCGGCGCGGCGCAACCGTTTCGCGCTCGTGCGCCTGCCGCGGACGGTCGTGCTCGTCCCGGCCCACGACGAGGAGCAGTGTCTGCCCACGGCCTTGCGTTCGATCGAGCCCGAGCTGGGGCCGGACGATCGCGTGCTGGTGGTGGCTCACAACTGCACTGATCGCACGGCGATGGTGGCGCGCGCGCTGGGTGCCGAGGTGCTGGATGTGCGCGATGCGGGCACGGGTGGCAAGCCAGCCGCGCTCGAGGCCGGTCTGCGCCACCTCGACATGGACGCGCCCGAGGTCGTCGTGATCATCGACGCCGACTGTCGCGTCGAGCGCGGAGCGATCCGCACTCTCGCCATGGCGGCGGCGGAGAGCAAGGGGCCCGTGCAGGGCGACTACCGTTTCGCGGCGGGCGCCGACGACGACTTCGCCTCGCTCTCGAGCCTGGCGCTGCTCGTGAAGAACGTCGTTCGACCCCTCGGGCTCACGCGCCTCGGCTTGCCGTGCTTGCTCAACGGTTCCGGTTCGGCCTACCCGTTCCCGCTGCTGCGCAACGCGCCCCACGGGCAGGGCAGCATCGCCGAGGACTACCAGCTCGCCATCGATCTCGCGCGGGCCGGGCATCCGACGCGCTTCGTGCCCGAAGCACGCGTGCGCAGCGAGTTGCCCGGGCTGCGCGGCGCGGCCATGCGCCAGCGGCGCCGCTGGGAGCACGGGCATCTGGCGCTGGTGTTCTACACGGCGCCGGCCCTGATCCTGCGCGGCCTCGCCACGCTCGATCGCAACTTGTTCTTCCTCGGCGTCGACCTGCTGGTCCCGCCGCTCGCCTTCCTGGCGTTCCTGTGGGGCGCGAGCGCAGCCCTGGCCGCCGCCGTCTGGCTGGTCGAGGGACAGCCGGCCGCGGGCTGGATGGCGCTCGGTGCCGGGGCCCTGCTGCTGTCCGGCGTCGCGAGCGCGATCCTTCGCTTCGCCGGCGCGCGCGCGTTGTTGCGGACCCTCGGGAGCACACCCGCCTATGTGCTCGGGAAGCTGCCGCTCTACCTGGGATTCTTCGGCCGACGCGAGACGCGCTGGCGGAAGACCGAGCGCACTTCAGCTCCGCGCCCGCTGGCGACCGAAGAAGATCGGCATGAGCGCCCTGGGACGGGAACCTAGCCGGGTCATCGGGCAGGCCAGCTTGAAGGCCCTGTTGCTCGACGACGACCCCTATGCGCTGGAGTTCTTGCGCGCCATTCTTTCCGAGCGCTATCCCGGCCTCGCGATCGACGTGCGCTCCGAGCCGGACCCGACCGGCGAGTACGACATCTACCTGCTCGACGACGACTTCGAGGGCGTGCGCCTGGCGGGCAAGCTGGCCCGCCGCATCCGCGCCCAACGGCCCGAGGCGCTGATCCTCGCGTTCTCGGCTTCCCTGGACGGCCAGACGCTCAAGGAGCTCCTGGGCGCGGGCTGCAACGGGGTATGCGACAAGCGTGTGCCCACGGATCTACCCGAGATGCTGGCAGCGCTGGATCGCTGCATGGGGCGGCTCGAGGAGCAGCACCTGGAACCTCCTTCCGACCTCTCCGGACGCTACCTCGTGAAGACCTTTCGCGAGCTCTTCCGGGCCTGGAACCAGCGCCTCGACGAGCAGGAATAGGTCGCCGAACGCGCCTGGCGCGCCACTCGCGCGCAAGAAGCCACCCGCGGGCGGCCGAAAACAGCCTCCGATGTTCCCTCTCGTCTCCAGCTCGTGGAATCGCTTCGCGCTGGCCGCGCTGCTCGCGAGCGCCGCCGGCGCTCCGGCTCGGTCCCAGACCCCACCGACCGGACCAGGCGAACTGGACGAACCGATCCCGATCGGGATCAACCTGCGCCCGATCACCGCCTACGACCGCGCCTGGGTCTTCGCCGATGCGATGAAGATGACCACGGAGTGGGCCTACGAGGGCTCCATTTCCAAGCCCCACGTGAAGCGCACCGGCAGCGGCGGTAAGCCCGCGTCGCCGGCCGACGTGCTGCTGGAGAGTTCCGAAGGCTGGCCGTTGCCGGCCAACGGCCGCGCGGTCCATTGCCAGTTCTTCATCGGCATGCGCGGCCGCGTCCCGGTCGGCGAGTACGTCTGTACCTGGAAGGGCAAGGGTACGCTCGAGTTCAAGGGCCACGTCGGCATCGTCAGCCAGGAACCCGGGCGCACCGTGGTCATGCTCGACGGCGTCAACGGCGGCCAGCCCGGGATCCGGCTCTCGAACGTCGACCTCTCCGATCCGATCCGTGACATCCACGTGTGGATGCCGGGGCTGGAAGAGAGCTGTCACTATTTTCACCCGGCGTTCCTCGAGAAGCTGCGGCCGTTCTCGGCGCTGCGCTTCTATCCGTGGATGAAGGTCTACTCGTCCTCGGGGCGCTGGGCCAAGCGCACGACGCTGGGCACGGCGCGCCAGGGGAGTCCGGAGGGCGTGGCGCTGGAGTACATGGTCGAGCTGTGCAACGAACTGCGCGCCGACCCGTGGTTCTGCATTCCGCACGTGGCCGACGACGACTACGTGCGGCGTTTCGCGACGCTGGTGCGCGACTCCCTGCACCACGGCGCCAAGGTCTACGTGGAGTTCTCGAACGAGACCTGGAACACCGACTTCGTCGCCGGCAAGTTCTACCGCGATCAGGCCCGGAAGCGCGGCGTCCCGGCCATGGCGCTGGTGGCCGAGCGCGCCGCGCAGGTGTTCGACATCTGGCACGACGTCTTCGGGCCGCAGAAGGAGCGCGTCGTGCGCGTGGCGGGAGTGCAGCTCCACAACCCCGGCATCGCCAACGTCCTGTGCCGCGAGCTGCGCGGCAAGTTCGATGCGCTGGCCGTGGGGTCCTACTTCGCCGTGCGCGCCGACCGCGACCCGGTCGATGCGAGCTCGACGGCGGCCGAGCTCCTGGCCGCGGCGCGTGTGAACCTCGATGCCGCGGTGCTGCCGCGCATCGTCGACCACAAGGTCATGGTCGACGGCTATGCGGCCACCTTCGGCCGGCACATCGCCCTGCTGACCTACGAGGGCGGCCAGTCGATCGTGGCGCGCTCCCCGGGCGGCGGCCTGGGGGTCGAGGCTTCGCTCGCCTGCCAGGACACGCCGGAGATGTTCGAGCTCTATCGCGCGCTCATCGAGGGCGGCCAGGCACGCGGCCTCGAGCTCTTCGTCGCCTACGACTTCTGCGGCCCGCACAGCGGCTCGGACACCTTCAGCGTACTGGAGTACCTGCAGCAACCCCTGACCAGCGCCGTGAAGTACCGGGCCCTGATCCAGGGCTGGGAGTCGCGCGGGCAGTGACGCCACCATCGTGACGAAGCGCAACGATCTGCCCTTGCACGAGCGCCCCGGCGCGTTGCCCGAGGTCGACATGTGCGGCATCGGGGTGCACGCCATCAGCCAGGTGGAGTGCGTCGAGTACGTGCTCGACGAGCTCGACGCCGGGCGCGGCGGGTGGGTGGTGACCCCCAACCTCGACCACCTGCTGCGCTCCACGCGCGACAGCGAGTTCCGCGAGCTCTACACGGAAGCGACTCTGCGCGTCGTCGACGGACAGATCCTCGTCTGGGCCCTGGCCCTGCAGCGCACGCCGGTGCCCGAACGGGTGGCGGGCTCGGATCTGATCTCGAAGCTCTCCGCGGGCGCGGCCGCGCGCGGGCGCTCGGTGTTCTTGCTGGGCGGCAATCCGGGCACGGCCAAGAAGGCGGCCGAGGTCCTGCGCGCACGCCATCCGGGCCTGATCGTGGCCGGCACGGATTGTCCGCCGATGGGCTTCGACAAGGACGCCCTGGCGATGGCGCGGCTCTCGCGCAAGATCCACCACGCCGAGCCCGACATCGTCTTCGTCGCCCTCGGCTCGCCCAAGCAGGAGCTGGTGATCCGCCACCTGCGCCACGACCGTCCCGAGGCCTGGTGGCTGGGCGTCGGCATCAGCTTCAGCTTCTTGTGTGGCGAAGTGCAACGCGCGCCGCTGTGGATGCAGCGTTGTGGCCTCGAGTGGCTCCATCGCGTGTGGCAGGAGCCGGGCCGGCTCTTCAAGCGTTACTTCGTGGAGGGCCTGCCCTTCGCCGCGCGGCTGCTCTTCTCCAGCGCGATCCGCGGCGCGTTGCCGATGGGCAAGACGGCTGGGCCCTACGGCACGCAGCGGCCGCGCGCGTTGCTGGTGGACGACGACCCGATGGCGCTCGAGCACCTCGAGCTCCTGCTCTCCAGCCGTTTTCCCGACCTGGAGCTCAGCACGCGGCGTACGCCGGACGTTTCGGGCGACTTCGACTTCTACTTCCTGGACAACGAATTCGGGGGCGAGATGATGGCTGGCAAGCTGGCGTGCGAGATCCGCGCGCGTGCAAAGGCCGCCACCGTGGTCGCCTTCTCGGGGCGCCTCGACATCGAGACCCTCAAGCGCCTGATCAATGCCGGCTGCGATGGTGCGGCCGAGAAGGGCGTGCCGAGCTCGTGGCGCCCCATCCTGACTCTGGTCGAGAAGCGCCTGGCGGACATGGTCACGAGCCATCGTCGCGAGGCCGGACCCTTTGGCGGAGTGAAACACGCGGCCGGATCGATCCGCGACATCCTCGAGGAATGGAACGAGCGGCCCGAGGACGAGAAGGACGACCAGCGCTGGAGGAAGAGCGCGTGAAGTCCGTTCCGCCCCACGCGCTGCGCGACGAATCCGGACCGCGCGGCGTGCTCTCGCTGGAGGGCGTCGATCCCGCGCGCGTGCATCGCGAGTGGCAAGTCACCAACACGCTCTGGGCCGTGGGCCAGCGTGTGCTCGCGCTGGTGATGCTCGTGCTGGTGGTCCCGTTGGTGCTCGTGCTCTACGTGCCCGTGCGCCTCTCGGCGCGCGCGCCGTTCTTCTTCAAGCAGAAGCGGCCAGGCTTCATGGGGCGCGATTTCACGATCTGGAAGATCACGACCATGCGCAAGGGCAGCGACAAGGTCGCCAAGTACGAGAAGGGCGTCAGCATCGACGACCCGAACGTCACGCGCATCGGCCGTTTCCTGCGTGACACCAAGATCGACGAGCTGCCGCAGCTGTGGAACGTCGTGCGCGGCGAGATGGAGCTGGTCGGGCCGCGCCCCATCGCTCCCGGCCTGAACCGCATGCTGTGCGAGAAGATCCCGGGCTTCAACCACCGCTACCTCGTCAAGCCGGGCCTGACCAACGTCAGCCAGGTGTCGGTGCTCGAGAACGCGCTGGGCGACAAGACGGTCGAGGACTGGAGGCTGCGCTTCGAGGGGGAGGCGCACTACATCCGCAACAAGTCGGTCTCCTACGACCTGATCCTGATCGTGCTGACCGTGGTCTTCGTGCTGCGCAAGGCCCTGCGACGTCTGTTCCGGCCCACCAGACGCGCCGGAAAGCTGGTGCGCATGCCTGGCAGTGTCGGCGACGTAGGGACCAAGAGGAGCGCGTGAGCATGTCGACCGGAACCTCGGCCGCGCTCTCCTACGCGCTCCTCATCGGCCAGGGCCGATCCGGCACGAACTATCTGCTCGGCCTGCTCGACCAGAGCCCGGCCACGCATTGCCGCAACGAATCCGACCAGCTCGACTCGAGCGCGCTCGCGCGGCTCGCACCGTTCCGCTTCTTCGTCGACGACGAACCGCGCCTGGCGAGCCTCTACGACGAAGCCGTGCGCCAGGCCGCGCGCTGCGTCGGGCCACGCGACCACATGACCGACGTCGAGAAGGACTGGCTCAAGCGCGGCCGCCGTCGCGCCGGCTACTTCTTCCTGCGCCAGCGCTACCGCGCGGTCGAGCGCCTGATCCGCCGGCGGAAGCCGATGGACGGCAAGGAGCTCGTCTATCCCGGCTGGATGGTTCACGACGTGAAGCTCGCACGCAGCTTCCACGTCTTCAAGCTCAACGGAGCCGTGGGCTACGGCGGGTGGGCCTTGCGCGCGCGGCCCGACGCGCGCGTGATCCACATCGTGCGCCACCCGGGCGGTTTCCTGAAGTCGTGGCACAAGCGCTGGGTGCGCGGCGAGGGCGGCCAGCAGCGCGGCAAGGGCAACGCCGACACGCTGCGCGAGGAGGACCGCCTGACCGAGATCGCGCGCCGCGACCCGCGCTGGGCGCGGCGGCTCGGGGACCTCGCGGCCATCGGCCAGGCCGAGAGCGAGCTGTGGTGGTGGCGCTACCTCAACGAGGTGCTGCTCGAGGCGGGGCACGGGCGCGCGAACTACACGCTCGTCTTGTACGAAGATCTCGCACGCGATCCAGAGGGCGTGAGCCGCGGCGTGTACGCTGCCTGTGGCCTGGCCTGGGACGAGCCCATCGCGGCGCGCGTGCGCTCGATCTCGAGGGGCGCCGAGAAGATCGCGCGCGCCTGGAAGGACGAGCTCGAGCCCGCGCTGGTCGCGCTGGTCGAGAAGGTGCTCGCTGGCAGCCCGATGGAACGCTGGTGGGGTGAGGACGGAGGCGTGCGTGCCGCCGCCTGAGGGCTCCCCGACGCCCGCACGCGGCGATGCCCTGCGCGCGGTGACCTCCGCGGCCCTGGGCCTGAGCGCGCTCGAGAGCGCCTATGCCTGGGCCGAGCGCTGGCACCATGCGCCGGCCTACTTCGCGCTCTCGGCCGGGTTGACCCTGGCTCTCGCACTGGCCGTCGGCTTGGCCGCCACCCTCTTCACGCTCGCGCCGAGCGTGGCGCTCGCGGGCTGGGTCGGGCTGTGTCTCGGCCTCGACTGCCCCACCCTCGAGCAGGCCTGGCCCTGCGGCGCCGCGGCGCTCGGCGTGGCGCTCCTCGCGACGCGCACGGGCTGCGTACGCCGGATGCCGCCGGCCGTGCTCGGCGCGTGCACGGCCCTGGCGCTGGCCACGGCGTACCTGAAGGGCGCGAGTCTCGCCGAGCACGCGGGGCGGAAGGGCGACGTCTTGCTGGAATCGAGCGGCACGGTGCTGCTGCTCGGTGCGCTGCTGTTCGTTCTGCCCGTGCTGGTCGAGCGCTTCCCCTTGCGCCTGGCCGTCGCGCCGCGCGTCGCGGCGCTGCTCGCGCTCGGCTGCCTGTGCGCCCTGCGTCCCCGTCTCGAGCGCGGCGACGGCGAGCAGCGCCTGCCGCCGCCGGACTACGCCGACTCCACGCCGCGCGCGAGCGGCGACACGGGGCCGAGCGTGTTCGTGCTCGTGCTGGACACGGTGCGCGCCGACCACCTCTCGCTCTACGGCTACGGGCGCGACACCTCGCCCGAGCTCGCGAGGCTGGTGCAGTCGCGCCCGAACGCGGCCGTCTTCCCGCGCGCCTTCGCCAATGGCACGTGGACCGTGCCCTCGCACGCCTCGCTCTTCACGGGGCGCCTGCCGAACGAGCACGGTGCGCACTTCTCGCTCGACGGCAGCGTGCGCGTCGGCTTCGGCATCGCCGACGCGTTGCCGACGCTGGCCGAGCGCCTGCAGCAGGGCGGCTACGCCACCCTGGCCGGCTACGCGAACCACTGGCTGCGCTCGATGCACGGCATGGGGCGCGGTTTCGACCGCTACCTGCGCGCGTCCGATCGCGACGAGCTGCCCTTCGTGGGCGAGGCCCTGCGCCAGCGTTTCCTGCCGGGTGTGTGGTGGGAGGCCACCAAGGGCTGCGCGCGCGCGAGCGACGTGAACGCCACGCTGCTGTCGCTGATCGAGCCCTGGAGCGCGGGCCCGAACCCGCTGTTCGTGTTCGCGAACTACGTCGATGCCCACGGACCCTACGCACCGCCGGCGCCGTTCCGCGGGCGCTTCGCGCCGTGGAGTCGGACGGAGCGCTCGGAACACCTCGCCCTATCGCAGACAATGGAGCGCCGGGACCAGCTCATGGCCCGCTACGACGAGGAGATCGCCTATCTCGATCACGAGCTCGGGCTGTTCTTCGGCGCGCTCGAGCGCCTCGGCCTGCTCGAGCGC
>JANOGB010000289.1:0-2278 GCA_031413955.1 Planctomycetota bacterium
CGGTGATCCCGGGCCCGTGCCAGACGCAGCGCGAGGCGTGGACCTCCAACGGTCGACACTTCAAGCCGACGAGGCAAGCGTGCGGCAAGTCGTGCCGCAAGGTGCGATGACGCGGAACGTTCCGGCTTAAGGCGGCTAAGGGCTCGATCAGGAATTAGTTGATCGCAACTGACCTGCACGCCGAGGATGGATCGTGTAGTTCCACTCGCCATGGAAGGGATCCCTGGTGATCAGGAGGCCCTCCATCTCGTCATCGGAGACCTTGATGCCGGTCGGGTACTCGCGCGTGTCGAGCTTGGCCTTGACCACGAGGCCAGCGGCGGTGCGGACGCTCCCGATGAGCTGGACCACAGTTTCGCGATCAACCAGCGGCCGGCCGCGCCAGTTCTCGGTGATGTGGCAGAAGAGCCGGTGCTCGATCTTGTTCCACTTCGAGGTGCCGGGCGGGAAGTGCGAGACGTTGATCGCCAGGCCGCTGCGGTCAGCGAAGCGCTGCAACTCGGTCTTCCACAGCCGCGCGCGGGAGCTGTTGCTGCCGCCGCCATCGGCGGTGATGAGCAACTCCGTCGCGTCCGGGTACGCGCGCTTGCCCATGTGTCGCCACCACTCGGCGATAGACCGGACCGCGAACGCGGGCGTGTCATGATCGACGCCGACGTTGACCCAGCCGGTGTTGCGCGCCAGGTCGTAGACGCCGTAGGGGATCACCTTGCCGAGATCGGGGTCGATGAAGTCGTGGGTGCGCACGGGCACGGGCTTGCCCTTGGGCTGCCATTCGCGCCCGCCGTTCTTGAAATCACCGACGAGCTCCTTCTTCTTGGTGTCCACCGAGATCACAGGCGCGCTGCGTGCGTGGAACGCGTCGACCCGGTCGTTGATGAACTCGAACTGCTCGTTGCGATCGGGGTGCGACGAGCCCTCCAGGGTCTTCTCGTTCGCCTGGAGGCTGTAGCCGCTGGCCTGCAGAAGCTGCCCCACCTTCTGCGGGCTGGCCTTGTAGCCCTGCTCGCCAAGCTCCGCGGCGAGCTTGCGCGTGCTCTTCGAGGTCCAACGAAGCGGCGACTCGGGATCGCCGCGGGTCACCGGATCGACAAGGCGCTCCAAGGCGTCGATGATCCCTGGCGACGTTTCTTCGATCGGCGGTCGACCTGCTCCGCCCCGCCCCTTCTGGCAAGGCACGAGTCTAGATGTTGGGACAGCCGGGGCGGGTCAGGACGAAGTGGAGGTTGTCGTGGATCGCCTGCATCGCGTCGTGCATGAGGTCCTCGGCCGTCATCGCCTGCCCCGCCTCGAGGAGCCGGGAGACCGTGGGATGGTTCGTCGACCAGAGCGAGAATGCCCCCTGGAAGACCGGATGCTCGTCGAAGCTGTAGACGAAGGCCCAGCCCTCCCAGCGAGCATTGCGCGCGATCGTCTGCCCGGTCGCGGTCTTCTCGCCGAGCTCGCCGGGCTCCATCCGGCTGGCGCGCAGGACCACCAGCGACTTCGCCGGCCCCAGCAGCCGGCCGGCCTCCTCGAGACCGGCAGCCTCGCTCGTCGGAGCCTTCGATTCCTCGATCGTCTTCTCCGCGTCGGCCTTGTTCCACATGCGGGTAAAGCCCTCGTCGGACAGCACCAGCCGCTCCCAGCGCTTGCCCTCGCTCGGCTTCTCGATCAGGTACTGCAGCTGCGCATGGCCGATGATGGCCACTGGACCGCTCGCGACCTCGGGGGCACAGGGCTGCACCGCCTCGCTGCCCGGCGCCGGTAGCGCAGCGTCGATCGCCGCGAGCTTGGCCCGGACCGGGTCGAGCGCCCGGTTTGCGGTCCAGTAGCGATCCTTCTCTTCCTTCGACGGTCCGCAAGCGGCGACGAGACCGAGACCGATGACGACGGCAATGGTGCTGATGTGCATTCCCACGTCAGCTGTACCACTCGCGGCATCCGCGCCTCCATGCAAGAAGCGGCAAACGCTGAAAGGCAATAGCGGCTCATGACAGGAATCTTTTCGTGCGACGAACGCGCTGTCGCAGGTACGCACCGATTCTCGGCGACCCCGCAGCGCACAGGCCGTATGCGCCGGGGCGTCAGTAGGAGAAGTAGACGCTGTCGCCGTTGGTGCGGTGGAGTGTCACCACGCCGCTGGCCGCCGCCGTGGCCATGGCGCCCGGTGTGCGGAGGGCAAGCGTCCGGGCGTCGGACGTCGTGACGTAACGGCGCGAACCACCACGACGCGAGCCCCATGACCACGCTGGCATCGCGCGCGCACCACGCGGATCGTGGCCCGCGCGCACCACGC
>JANOGB010000290.1:0-3669 GCA_031413955.1 Planctomycetota bacterium
CGAAGCGGTCCGCCCCGTACATGAGGTAGACCATGTCGTTGACCGTGCCACCCGGGTCGTAGAGGACGATCGAGGGCTGGCTCGACTGGAACCAGTTCTTCCCTTGGACCCCCTGGCTGTCCATGTGCGAGCCGGAAGCCTCCTGGCGTGCGTTGTAGCTGCGCCCGACGACCCATGATGAGCCCGTGGCGGGCAGCGCGATGTCCACCTCCTGCACCGAGTACGCCCCCGTCGCGAGGTTGATCCCCCCGATCGCGGGCGCCCGCCAGGCGTTCTCGAAGGGGTTCGCGTGGATCGTCATGCGCTCCGCCGGCGCCGAGCGCAGCATCCCGTCGAGCTGGGTCCCGCGGTTCAGGACCCGTGGCCGCGTGTCCTGCACGGGGGCGTTCGTCAGGACCTGTACGGTGGTGAGCGAGCCCGAGTGGACCTCGCCGATCGCACGCGTGTTGACCGGCATGGAAGCGCCGCGGTGCGAGAGAACGAACGGGGAAAGAACGCCAACGAACAGGGCGATGCCCACGAAGGGACGGACGAGCGGTTGCATAGATCTCTCCCGAGTTCCTCTGGACCCCCGGTTCCCTCCGGGGCGGCGATGAGCCGGACGCCGACCATATCCAGGTTCGAGGAGGCGAGCAACGGGTGCCGAGAGCTTTTTCTGTCGTCGCTCGACGTGCAAGTCCTCAACTCCGCACAGGCCATGGTCGAGCGCGCGCGCTTCATGTGCGCGGCACTCGCCTTGCGCAGGCGGACCCTCGGAGAGTGCTCCAAAGAAAACTTCGATCGCAGTATCCCGTGCAGCCCTCGGCGCTATCATGCGCGCTGAGTGCGGCGGCCGATTCCCGGTCGCCTCCATCGAGAGGAGTGTTCGAAATGCGCGCGATTCCGGTCGTTTCCTCGCTCGTTTTGATTTCCGCTGGCGCCCTGGCCTTCGCCTTTGGAGGTGGCGGTACGGGCGGCACCGATCCCATCGATCCGCCGCCCCCGCCGGTGAACACCGAGTTCGCGGGCGTCTTGCTGCGCGTCGGCTTGGGTGCCGACACCCTTGCCGCGGCAGGGATCACCGGCGAGCAGATCCCTGCGATGGTGGCGGCCGTGCGCGGCGGATACAGCGCCGCCAACATGCAGCGGCTCGACGACGGCTACATCGGCGCGCGCCAGACGCACGATCGGCTGCGTCGATTGGTGCAGAGCGGAAAAGGCACTGAGGCGGACGTGGCTGCCCTGCGCGGGGCCGAGACCGCGCTCTCGAACGCCACGAACGGACGCGAGAACCAGCTCGCCGATCTGCGCCGAACCGCACTGGCCGTCGTCTCCGCCGGCCAGGCCGCGCTCGTCAACCGCGTTCAGGCGAACCACGCCTGGTCACTCCCGACCCAGTACATGGTGAAGGACCGCAGCGAGCGAGAATGGGTCGCGCTGCGGGATGCGCTCGCCACGAAGCGCATCAGCGAGCAGGACGAGGAGGAGGAGTTCCCTCAATCCACTCGCGATGCCATCGCCGCAGTCGATGCAATGAGCGAGGTCGCGACCGCCAAGGTCAACCTCGACTCGAACATCGCCGCCGTGCAAACCGCCTGGAACACGGCGGCCACGAACTAGGGCGCGGGGATGCACTGCGCGCATCCCGCTCCCCATTGGCCCCGCGCAAGGAAGCGGGCGTGGGCGCTGCGTTCTTGGTGGGCCCTGCCGCTCGCTTCCCTGGTCGTTGCCACATCTGGAAACGCTCAGGAGCCTGAGGCCCAGGCATCGCCGCGCTGGTTCGTGACCGGCGAGGAGGTCGAGCTCGTCGACCTCCTCGACGCCTGTGCCGCCGGGCTCGACCTTGCGCTCGACTACGACCGCTCGCAGATCCAGGGCAGGGTGACCATCAAGTCGGACCTCGGGTTCTCGGACGAGGGCATGTGGTCGCTCGCCAACCGGCTGCTCGCCTCGAGGAAGCTCGCGTCCATCCAGGCCCCGGGTGAGGACGCGCTCGGGATCGTGCCGGTCGGGGAGGCGGCGAAGGTCGCGCGCATCGAGACCGACGTGCGCACGGCGCGCGCGGGTTTTGTGAAGGCTCTTCAGACGCTGCACTACGCCGAGCCGGAGAAGGTGGCTGAGCCACTACGAGCGGTGCTCGCGAGCGAGGGCAGCCTCATCCAGCCCATCAAGGACGCGCACCAGATCCTTTTGGCCGGGCCGAAGCCGCAGGTGATCGAGGCGCTCGACCTGATCGACATGCTCGACTCCCCGGTACCGCCGGTGGTGGAGACCTTTCAAGTACGGCACGCCACACCGACGGGCGTGGTGGCGCTGCTCGAGCGGGTCACGAAGGCCATCGAGCAGGTTGGCAAGTTCAAGCCCGAGGGGGTGGCGTTGGCCGAGCCCAATTCCGGGACGATCCTGGTCGTGGCGCCCGAGCCAGAACTGATCTGGTGGAAGGAGCAGATCGAGCGCTTCGACCGGGTGCAGCCGGCGGTCACGCGGAACTACGTGCCGCACCGGTTCTCGCTCCGGGAGACGGCGAAGCTCGTGCAGGACGTCGTGCGCGGGCCGGTCGAGGCTTCTCCGGGCTGGCGGCTGGTCGAGGACGAGCTGACCGGAACCCTCGTGATCACCGCCACCCTGGCGCAGCACGAGGAGGTCGAGCGGCTCTCCGCGCGCCTGGAGAACGAGGCCCCGGATTCCAGGATCGCGCTACGCGCCTTTCCCGTCCGGCACCGCGACGTGGACGAGTTCCTGGGGTTGCTCGAAAACCTGCTCCAGGGAAAGCCGCTGCCGACGACGACCAACGAGGGGGCTGCGGGGGATCCGGCAGAGGGCAGTGCCCTCCCCGCAGCCCCCATCTCCGGCGGCACGGGCGGCCGGCCGGTGCCCGAGGCAAGCGACCTCTCGCTCTCGAAGGACTCGGGCACGAACCGCATTCTTGCCATCGGGCCGCCGCGGTTGTTGGACGAGCTCGGGCGCCTCATCGAGGACCTCGACGTCCAGCACCCGCAGGTCCTCGTGGAGACGCTGATCGTCACGCTCACGGACTCCGAGACCCGCGACCTCGCGGTCGAGCTGCAGAAGATCGGGACGAGCGACGGGACCCTGTGGGGCCTCGCCTCGCTCTTCGGCGCGGGCTCGCCCAATCCCGCGGGTGTTTCGCTGCCCCCAGCCGGCGGAATTGGCGCCCAGGGCGTCTTGCTCGACCCTGGCAGTTTCTCGGGCGTCCTGCGGGCGCTCGAGACGGTCAACCACGGGCGCACGCTCAACATCCCCAAGATCCTGGTCAACAACAACCAGACCGCGAACCTCGAATCCCTGCTCCAGTCTCCCTACGCCACCTCGAACACCTCGACCAACCTCGCCACGATCAGTTTTGGCGGCACGCTCGACGCCGGAACGTCCGTGCAGATCACGCCCCAGATCACTGATGGCGACCAGTTGCTGGTCGAGTACCAGGTGTCGCTGAGCACGTTCGTCGGAGACTCGGCCGACCCGACGCTGCCGCCGCCAAGGCAGGAGACGAAGCTCGCGAGCCAGGCGACGGTGCCAGATGGCTACACGGTCGTCGTCGGGGGGCTCGAGGTCGAGACGAAGACCGACGCAGAGTCGCGGGTGCCGTTCCTGGGAGCGATTCCCATCCTCGGGAACCTCTTCAAGAGCCAGTCGCGGACGGACACGAAGAGCAGGTTCTTCGTCTTC
>JANOGB010000291.1:0-19735 GCA_031413955.1 Planctomycetota bacterium
GCGGCGTGGACGAGGACACAGACGAGGGCTGGAACGAGGCCGATCTCGGCGTGAAGAGCGCGGCGGAGGGCGAGTTCTCGGTGCGTGGCTTCGTCTTCGGGTCGCGCCTGCGCCTCACGCCGCGGCAGGAGGGCCGGGCGGGAGCCGCGCTCGAGTGCGCGGTCGGCTCGAGCGGCGTGCAGCTCGTGCTGGTCGCGACCGGCGCGGTCGCGGGCGCGGTGCTGCTCGACGAGGGCATTCCCGCGGAACAGATCCACCTCCGGCTGCTGGCGGAGGGAACGGAGGGGCACGAGAACTGGTGGGACGCCGACGAGGCGGAGCTGGCTCCCTCGGGCGACTTCCGCATCGCCGACCAGCTCCCGGGCCGCTATTCGCTGGGGATCTCGCTCGAGGACGACCTCGAGCTCGTCCTGATTCCTGCGGTCGTGGTGACCTCGGGCGAGACCAACCGCGACGCGCGCCTGGCGGCGATCGACCTGCGCCGCCGGCTGTTCCTCACGCGCCTGCGTTTCCTCCCGCCCGAGCCCGATGCCCGCCTCGAGGGCAGCCTCTCCTATCAGAGGCCGGGCGCGGACGAGGAGGGCGAGCACCGGCACTACTTCCGCGGCAACCCGGTCGAGCTTGTCACGCCCTACGAGAGTCTCGACCTCACCTGTGCGGTGAAAGGCTACCGCTCGGTCCGGCTCACGCACGTCAGCGGCGAACGCGAGGTTCCGCTCGTGCGCGCGCTGCGGATCCGCCTGCGCCTGCCCGAGGACGTGGCGCTCCCCGCGCCGCCCACCTATCTCAAGGCCACGCTCGTCGCAGACGAGGGCGAGGAGATTGACTGGGGCGCGAGCGGGTTCGACGAGAACCGTGAGAGCGTGAGCAGGGTCGGCCGGACCGGGCGGATGCGCGTCCAGTGGCTGATCGAGAAGCGCTCCACGGACGGCGCGAGCGCGACCTCGCTCGACATCGAGCCCGTCCAGTGGGTCGAGGTCGTGGACTCGGAGCAGGAGCAGCGCTTCGAGCTGCAGGTCTCGCGGGAAGCGCTGGAGAAGGCTCTGGCGAAGTCGCCCTTCTGACCCCGCGCGCGGCGCTCAGCCGCCCTTCGATTCAGCGGCCTTCTTCGCGTCGCGTTCGGCCTTGCGCGCGGCTTCCTTGGCTTCGCGCTCCTGGATCTGCAGCATGCGGCGCGGCTCGTCGGGGTCGTTCGACCAGTCGAGCGTGAGCTCGAGCGTCTCCTCGCCGCGCTTGAAGCGGATCACCTTCTTCGAGCCGCCGCCGCGGATGGAGTTGGTGATCGTGCCCTGGGTCTTCATCTCCTCGCCGTCGATGGCGAGCAGCACGTCGCCGGCTTGCAAGCCCGCCTCCTTGGCACGGCTCTCGTCCATGACCTCGGTGATCTTGGTGCCGTCGAGCTGCACACCCATGCGGCGCGGCTCGGGCGCCTTCATGTTCGTGCGGTCGAGCAGCTCCGGGAGGTTCGCGACCTCGAGCGCGATGAGCGCCGCGACCAGGGCCGAGTGCTCCTGGTACTCGGGGATGGCGGCTTCGAAGTTGTCGTGTTGCGTGTGATGGTGGTGCTCGTAGTCCGAGCGTCCGCTCTGGCGCCAGAAGAAGCCCGGCACGCCGGCCTGCACGAAGGAGTCGTTGTCGCTGCCGACGAAGTTCGGCAGGCCGTCGACCTCGGCCAGCTCGAAGGGGAACTCGGGGTTCAAGCCGAGGAGCGGCGCACAGGCAATCTGCATCGCCGGCAGCATCGCCGCGGGCACGCCCAGCCCGGAGAGGTAGTTGGTGCCCTCGTCGTGGACGAAGACGGCGCTCGTCTTCGGGAGCTCGGCCGCGTGCTGCTTCACGTAGCCATCCGAGCCGAACAGGCCCTGCTCCTCGCCCGTCCACAAGACGAAGCGGATCGTGCGTTTCGGCTCGATCCCGGCCGCGGTGAGCAGGCGCGCGGCCTCGATGGTCGTCGCGCAACCGGTGCCGTTGTCGAGCGCGCCCTGGGCGCCGTCCCAGGAATCCAGGTGTCCGCTCACGATCACGAACTCGTCGGGCTTTTCCTTCCCGACGAGATCGGCGACCACGTTGTACTGCGGAACCGGACCCGGGACGAAGCGGTTGTCGATGTCGAACTCGAGCTCGACCGGTTCGCCCTCCTGCACTCGCGTCCAGAGCTGGTCGTGCTGGTCCTTCTGCACGCGCACCTGCACGAGCTTCGGCAGCTCGCTCCAGGCGATGCGGTAGTTGCCATCGGTCACGAGCAGGTCGCCGCGCGCGCCGCGCACCTCGCCCAGTGCGCCCTGCTCGACCATCACGGCCTGCACGTGCTTGATCAGGTCGTTGGAGGGCTGCACGGGCTTCTCGAACACGACCTCGCCGGCCTCGTTCTTCAGGGCCGCGCTCGGCGGGCGCACGAGCCAAGCGCCGGCGAGCCTGTCCCCGAGTGCGGCGAGCTCCTCCGCGCTGGCCGGGAACGCGAGCGCGGGGCCGCGTTGCGGCCCGTCCGTGCCCGGCGTCCAGGCCATCGTGTTGAACTCGAAGGCGAGCTTCTCGGGCGCGACCATGCCGCCGCTCCAGGGACCGCGCTCGAAGCCGACCGGGAACTCACCCCACTGTTCGAGCGCGGAGCGCAGGCCGAAGTCCGCGAAGCGATCGCGCGTCCACTCGCAGGCCACCTGCAAGCGCGTCGAGCCCGTGAGGCGCGGCCCGATCTCGAGGCACAGGTGCTGGAGGTGCTCCTGCACGCGATTCTCCGTGCGGCCGAGCTCGATCAGGCGTGCGCGCGCATGCGCGGCGCGCGCCTCGGGTGTTGGTGCGACGGCGAGCGCGGGCTGTTGCGGACGCGGCTCGACGACGGGGGGTCGAGCATGGCACGCGAAGAGCAGGGCCCCGGCGAGCGCGGCCAACCAGGACGAACGGGAGTGGATGCGAGTCATGGCGCGCAAGGGTATCGGCGTCGCTCGGGCAGGGCCAAGCGCGCGGCCACAGTCGGCGCGCGAGCTGGATTTTTGCTCAGCGCTCCTAGCGCGGGCTGACGCCCGCAACCCAAACGCACCGCGGAGACACGGAGAACGCGGAGCCTCGCGGAGGAGGAAGAATGGGCCTCCGGATCGTCGACTCTCGGAGAGCCGAAGACCCGGAGGCCCCATCTCTTCTGACCTCTTCCTCCACGCTCCTCCGCGTTCTCCGCTTCTCCGCGGTGCGTTTTCCTGCTGCGAGAATCCTCGCGTCACGCGAGAACTTCAGGATCTAGTACCTCATTAGCTCAGTCGTCACTCCACGCCCCCGGGCCAGGAGTCCGGCGTCCCATGTCGACCCCGCGCGCACGCCAGCAAGGTAGTGCTGGCGCGGCCGCGGGACTCGACAGCGGATGCGGGCTCCGGACCCGGGCGGGTTTCAGCACCCGGACCGACACCAGGCGAGGTTGTCGATCGCGCCGGAGCTGCCGAGGCGGACCTCGAGCCCCATGACCTGGCTCGCGTCGAAGCTCGGGTGCTGCGCGGCCGTGGCGGTGGAAGCGAACCCGGGCTGCATACCGAGCGTGGTCAGGTCGAGCGTGAGCATGCCCGGCTGAGCCAGGAGGAGGTCACCGGTCCAGCCGGGCGGGACCGTGTAGACGCGCGTGCGTCCCAGGGAGTCGGTGAGGATCACGCTACACGCCTCGTCCGCACCACCGTCGATGTCGACCAGGTCGAGGCTCTGGAGCAGCACAGGTGCCGTGAAGGAGAAGAAGAGGCTGCCGCCGTCTTCGTCGTCGTTCGGGCGATCGAAGATGCCGGGCACGGTCTGCGTCGTGTTCTCGTTCGTCTGCAGCATCAAGACGTGGCCGCTGCCCACCAGCAGGTCGCGGTCCTGGCTCGGATCGTTCGGTCCGCCCGGCGTCGAGTCGAAGATCGCCGCGCCCGCGTTCGGTCCGGAGCTCGTGAGCGACACGAGGTTCCCGAACTCCGGCGGCGAGGAGATGGTCTGCCCGTTGACGAGGGCCGTGGTGAAGTCGTCCTCGCTCTGGAAGTCGAGCACAACGCAGAGCTGGCTGTCGTCGACGGTGACGTCGAACGAGCACGCCGGTCCCGCCTCCGTGGAACAGATGACCGTCGTCGTGCCGAGCGGGAAGAACGAGCCGGACGGCGGCGTGCAGGTCACGGCGCCACAATCGTCCGCGCTCGGGGTCGGGTAATCGACGATGGCTCCACACTGACCGGGGTCGTTGCTCTGGAGGATGTCATCCGGGCAATCGATCTGGCAGGTGATGCACTCGCCGCCGCCGTCCGGGCAGCCGGGCAGGGAGAAGGAGAGCATCGTTCCGAACGGGACGCTGCCCGCCACGTTGCACGAGTGCTCCGTGACGTTGGAGCCGGTGCCCTTCTGGCAGCCGATGGTCGCGCTGGCCGAGTCCTGCCCGACGACCCCGTACACGATCTCGAAGCTGCTGGAGCCCTCGTGCAGACGCAGCTCGAAGTTGGCAGTGCCGGCGCCCGAGAAATAGGTCGTCCGCCACTCGACGTGGAACACCCGGGTGGGCGTCGCGCCCGTGGTGCGGGTGAAGATGCCCGAGCCCAGGCCGTCCGTGCGCAGGTCATCCCATTGCGGGGCGATCACGTTGCTCAGGGTCGCGGTGGGGAAGCAGACGTTGCTGAACGACGCGCTCGCGCCGGTGAACTGGATGTTTCCGTTCGAGCTGACGGCCGCCCCCAGGAAGTTCGAGTTGTAGAACGTGACCGGGAAGGGCAGCGCGATCGCGGTGGTGACGTCGTCTCCGTGGTTCCCGATGTCCGTCAGACCGGGAACGATGAAATCCGCCCCCACCGAGATGGCGTAGTCCGAGCCGCCCGTCGCGAGGTCGAACTCGAGCACCTGGGGTCCGCCCGAATGGGTCACCGAGAGCGTGAAGTGGATCGTGGTTCCGCACGCGAATGCGGGCGAGGTCGACACCTGGAACGTCGCCGAATCCGCCTCGCTCGCAGGCAGGTCCGAGAAGGCCTGCGCGGGATCGATGATCGTCACGCCCGGGGTGAGCGTCGACAGGATCGACGAGATGCCGCTGGCCGTTTCGGCGCCGTTGTTCCGCAGCGTCACGACCAGCTCGTTGCACTCGTTGAACTCGATCCGCCCGTTGCCGTTGCCGCCGAGGACGGCCGCGCTCTCGAAGTCGAGGAACGCACCCGGCCCAGACTGTCCAAAGCTGGTGAAGCGGACGTTCGCGTTCTTGCGGCTCGGGACGGCCAGACTGTTGTCGCGGTTGTCGCCCCAGGTCGTGTAGTAGGCCGTGTTGTCGGCGGCCATCTGGTCGTAGTCGCCCATGTAGACGAAGTTCACGACCGGGTCGACGCCGAACACGGGCGGGAACTGGGCGCTGATGCGGAAGTTCGGGCCGAACGTGATCGTGCTGCCCGAGATCGAGGCGGTGGCGCCCCAGCGTTCCATGTTCATGTCGGCCGCGTGGTTGCGGTTGTCGTACCAGCACACGGCCATCCCGGTTCCATCGGGCCGGACGGCGAGCGCGGGAAAGTACTGCGCGCGCGCGGAGCCGTCGTCGTTGATCAGCATCGGCGCGCTCCAGCTCGCTCCACCATCCGTGGATTGACGCAGGAAGATGTTGCCGCGGTCGCCACCGGCGGCGGCGGCCGGGTCGTTGTAGGCCACGTAGATGTTGCCGCTGACGGGGTTGACGACCACCTGCGGGAACGAGTTGGAACGGAACCCGGCCACGAGCGAGAGGTTGCCGTTGGTCGCCGTGCTGGCGAGCGTGGTCACCGTGACCGGGGCACCGAACGTCAGGCCCTGGTCGCTCGACTTCCGCGTGCGGATCTGGGCCGGCACGAAGTTCGAGTCGTACCAGAAGGTGTGCACCGCGTGGTCGCTCCCGACCACGACGTAGGCGCCCTGGACGTTGCTGGCTGCGCCCGAGGCAATCAACGTTCCTGCCGGCGGACCCCAGGTCGAGCCCTGGTTGGTGGACCTGTAGAAGTAGATCCCGTTGCCCGCGCCGAAGTCGCGCGTGATGTGATACACGTTGCCGTTCCCCGCGCCGGGGAAGTTGTCGACGGCGATCCACTCCTTGTCCTGGAAGCCCGCCGATCCGGGCGCTCCATTGACCGCCGGCAGCCACGTCACGCCGTCGTTGTCCGAGCGGAAGATGTTGATGCCCACGCCGACGAAGGACAGGCAACTGAAATAGGTCCGGCCGGTCGTGTTGTCGCGCGCGAGGACCGGGTCACCGGCGTCGTCGCTGCCCGGCAGGACGCCCGGGTCGGTCCACGTCTGCCCTCCATCCGCGGAGTAGGCCCAGCCGGTGAAGTGGTTCGCTCCGATGAACGAGCCGGAGTCGTTGAAGCCCGCGATCAAGTTCGATCCGGCACCGAGTACGAGGGTCGTCTCGCTCTGCGTGTCCTGGGCCGTCAGGTCGGCCGTCGGGTCGTTGACCAGGACGTTGCCGAGGATGTCGAGAGGGCCTCCGTTGTTCTTGGGCTCCAGCGTGCCTCTGCGGATGCGACCCTTGCCCGGACCAGGGAGCGCGAGAACCGCAGGCAGCAGGTTGCCCTTCTCGTCGAATCTGGGGTGGGGACCGAACTTCGCGATGAGCAGGTTCTGCATCGCGCTCGACAGCTGCTCGAATACCACCGGATCTTCGTAGGCCGCCTTGTGCGGGTCTTGTGCGGCTGCGACCGACGCGAAGTGGATGAGCGCGAGGAGGCTGGCCGCGAGTCGCGGCCGAGCACGGTGAGAGAGCACGGTGTTCATCAATGAATGACCTTCGTTCGTGGTGGATCCGAGTCGTGGCTGCTCGATCGAACTGCCCTCCGTCACGCCGCCTGGCTCGTGATGGAGAACACCTCGGGGGCGATCTTCGACGCGCCTCCGGAGCCTGTCAAGCTCCCCGCGCAGCCCGGCAACGTCCGCTGCGCGGGGCTCGGCCCACCTTGGCTCTATTCCTCCGCCGGGAACTTCGTCTGCCAGCGCTCGGCGCGCGCGGCGATCCCCTGGCCCGGCTCGGCCGCGTCCCAGGCGGCGTACAGCGCGAGGATCCCGGCGCGCGCGCCGCGGGCGGCGCCCGGCAACGCGTCCGCAAGGCGCGCAAACGCCTCGCACGCGGGCAGGAGCTGCGCCTCGCCCTCCGCGTACCGCCCGAGCCGCGCAAGGCAGCGACCGAAGAGCTGCCGGGCGGCCGCCAGACGCCAGTCGTCCTCGGTCAGGAGCTTCTCCTGCATCTCGACCAGCTCGGCCAGGAGCGGCTCGGCCGCGTCGAGATCCCCGCGTTCGAGCAGGGCCTCGCCGTAGTCGGATAGGGAGTAGGCGATTTCCCGGTGCGCGCTGCCGTGGCGTTGCCGGCGCTCCTCGAGGGCGGCCTGGAAGAGTGCATCCGCCTCGGCGTGCTCAGCGCGTTCCTCGAGCACCTTCGCCAGCGCGTTGCGCGCCGCGGGCACGAAGAGCTCGGCTTGCAGGCCGTTCCGATCGATCAGTTCGATGGCTTCGCGCAGGAGCGGCTCGGCCGCCGCGTTGTCGTCGGCGTTCTGCAGCGTGGCGGCCCAGTTGTAGAGGTCCTGGCTGCGCTTGGGATCGTCCTCGCGCAGGAGCTCGCGGTCGCTCATGGCGACGGCCGCGAAATGCTCGGCCGCTTCGCGATGCCTGCTCTGCCGGCCGAGCAGCAGGGCCGCACTGTTCCGGGCCCGCAGCGTTTCCCGGTGGTTCTCGCCCAGGACGCGGCGCATGGTCGCGAGGTTCTCGAGGATCAGGGGCTCGGCCTCCGCGGCGCGCCCGTGCTGGCTGAGGAACGTCGCCAGGAGGTTGAGCGTTCCCAGGGTCTCGACGTGCTCGTCGCCGAAGACTCGCCGGCGGCGCGCGATGCAATCGCGGAGCACGCTCTCGGACTCGTCGAGCTTGCCCGCCGTGTCGAGGGTGATGGAGAGGTTGTTGAGGATCGCGAGCGTTTGCTGGTTGTCCTCGCCCCACACGCGCCGGGCGCGTTCGAGCGCGTCGCGCTGCGCCATCTCCGCCTCTTCGAGCTCGCCCAGCTCCCGGAGGGTCCCGCCCAGCGTCTCCAGGGCCACGATCGTGTCCGGGTGGTCGTCGCCCAGCCGGGTGCTGCGCTCGAGGAAGACCCGTTCCAGCAGCTCGCGCGCTTCCGCGTGCTGCGACTGGAAGTTCAGGGTGTGCGCCAGGCTCACGCGCGTCGAGAGAACGTCGGGGTCATCGGCTCCGAGCAGTTCCTCCTGCTGGGTCAGCGTCGCACGCAGGACACGCTCGGCTTCGTCGAGCCGACCCTGACGCATCAGGCCGTCGCCCAGGTCGTGCTTGGTCTGGAGCGCGGCGGGGTCGCGCGGGCCGAGCGCGCTCTCCTGGCGCTCGAGCGTCGCGCGCTGCGCGGCTTCCGCCTGCGCGAGATCGCCGCGGCGAGTGAGCAGGCTCGCCAGCGCGTTCTCGGCCTCGAGCGAGCGCCGATCGTCCGGCCCGAAGCGGGCGCGCCAGAGCTCCAGCGCCGCGCGCAGCTCGGATTCGGCCTCGTCGAACAGGGTCAGCTCGCTGTAGGCAACCCCCAGTGTCTGCCGGATCCTGGCCTCGACCTCCGGTAGACCGGCGAGCTCGGTGCCCAGCCGGCTGCGCGCGTCCTCCAGGATGCGCTGCAAGAGCTGCGTGTCCGCCCCGCGCGCGAAGGCGGGATCGATGCCCTCGAAGAGCGAGAGCAGGAAGCCCGCGGTGGTCTGGGCCAGCTTCTCCTGACTCTCGGCCGCGAGCCGCGCCTCGCGCTCGCTGGCGCTGGCCTTGCGCTCGCTCGCGCTCGCTGCACGCTCACGCACGTACAGGTGCGTCGCGGTCGCGATGCCGGCCAGCAGGGTCGCGAGCACCGCGGCGATGCCGCCGACCAGGATCCGGTTGCGGCGCGCGAACTTGGAGAGCTGGTACCAGGCGCTCGGCGCGCGCGCGTGGATCGGCTCGTTGGCCAGGTGCCGGCGGATGTCGTCGGCCATGGCCTGGGCCGTGGGATAGCGGCGGTTCCTGTCCTTCTCGAGCGCCTTGCGCACGATCGTCTCGACGTCGCCGCGCAGCGCGCGAGCGTGCGTCGAGAGCTTGGTCGGCTCTTCCTCCTGGATGACGCGCACGGCCTCGGGCAGGGCGCTGCGATCGATGTAGTAGGGCAGCTTGCCGGTCAGGAGCTCGTACACCACCACGCCCAGCGAATAGACGTCCGAACGCGTGTCGATCGCCTCGGGATCGCCGCCGGCCTGCTCGGGGCTCATGTAGGTGAGCGTGCCCATCAACGCGCCGACGTCCGTGCGCAGGGTGGTCGTGCGCGTGTCGTCGTCGGACAGGCGCGCCACCCCGAAGTCGAGGATCTTGGGCTGGCCCTCGCACGTGACGAGGATGTTGCCCGGCTTGAGGTCGCGGTGGATCACGCCCTTCTGGTGGGCGTGCTCGACGGCGTCGGCGATGCGGGCCGCGAGCTCCAGGCGCTCGCGCAGCAAGAGGGCGCGTTTCGCCACGCAGAGGTCCAGGCGCTCGCCCTCGACGAACTCCATGGCGATGTAGGGCAGGACGCCCTGGTCCGTGGCGTACGTCCCGACCTGGTAGACCTGGGCGATGCCCGGATGCTGCAGGCGCGCCAGCACGTCGCCCTCCTGCTCGAAGCGTCGCAGGGTGCGCGGCGACATCAGGCTCGCGTGGATCACCTTGAGCGCGACCGTGCGCGCGGGACGCTCCTGCTGGGCCAGGAAGACGATGCCCATCCCGCCCTCGCCGATCTGGCGCAGGATCTGGAAAGGGCCGATCTGGCGCGGAACGGCCAGCCGCGCGCGCACGGCGGAGGCCGCCGGATCGCGGCCCACGTCGGGTGCAGGGACCATCGCGGCGAACTGAGGACAGTGTCGCACGGCGAACGGGATCCGGGTAGCGGGCAGCGCGCCGATCGCCGCGGGGCGGCGAACGAGTTGCTCGTTCCCGCACCACGCGCGAGAATCCCGGCCTGCTCGTCCCTCCCGGAGAAAGAACATGCCCCGTCCGATCTGCCTCTTCACCGGCCAGTGGGCCGATCTGCCGCTCGAGGTGCTCGCCAAGAAGGCCGTGGACTTCGGCTACGACGGCCTCGAGCTCGCCTGCTGGGGCGATCACTTCGACGTCGCGCGCTGCAACCAGGACAGGGACTACGCCAAGAGGCACTGGTCCGTGCTGCAAGACCACGGCCTGGGTTGCTTCGCGATCTCGACGCACCTCGTCGGGCAGGCGGTGTGCGACCGCATCGACGAGCGCCACAAGGCGATCCTGTCGAGCGAGCTCTGGGGCGACGGCAAACCGGAAGGCGTGCAGCAGCGTGCCGCCAGGGAAGTGATCGAGACCGGCAAGGCCGCGCGCAGGTTCTTCGACGCCGCGCCGCCGGCCGTGCGGGCGCGCCTGAAGCAAACGGGGCGCACGGTCGTGAACGGCTTCACGGGCTCGTCGATCTGGCACCTCCTGTACGGCTTCCCGCCCGTGACGAAGGGCATGATCGACGCGGGCTACCGTGACTTCGCCGTGCGCTGGACGCCGATCCTCGAGGAATTCGCGAAGGTCGGCGTGAGCTTCGCGCTCGAGGTGCATCCCACCGAGATCGCTTTCGACCTCTTCAGCACGCGCCGCACGCTGGAGGCGATCCAGGGCGCACCGAACTTCGGTTTCAACTTCGACCCCTCGCACCTGGGCTACCAGGGCGTCGACTACGTCGGCTTCATCCGCGAGTTCGGCAAGCGCGTCTTCAACGTGCACGTCAAGGACGTGTGGTGGAGCGACAAGGGCATGGCCATCGGCGTCTTCGGCGGCCACGCCGACTTCGGCCTCGATGGGCGCTTCTGGGATTTTCGCTCACCTGGCCGTGGGCGCGTCGACTTCGAGGCCCTGATCCGCCAGCTCAACCACGCCGGCTATCAGGGGCCGCTCACGGTCGAATGGGAGGACCCGATGATGGACCGCGAACACGGCGCGCGCGAGGCCGCCGCCTTCACGCGCCGCCTCGATTTCGCGCCTTCGCAGATCGCCTTCGACGCCGCCTTCGAGCGCGGCTAGGCTTGTCGTCAGGAGGATCTCTGCAATGGTCGCTCGAGTTGTCTCGCTGTTCGCACTGACGCTTTTCGTCGCCTGCGCCGCGCCGCCGATCCAGCACCGCGCCGGCGTGCTCGACTACCTCTATCCCGCCGGCGCCGCGCCCGCACCGGCGAGCGACGTGCACCTCGTGCTGCCGCTGCGCGTGGGCGTCGCCTTCGCGCCCGGCGAGGGCGTCGGGAACCGGAGCACGCCGAACTTCTGGACGGGCGAGCTCGGGGGCTACGAGGTCGTGTTCGACGAGAGCGCGAAGCAGCGCCTCTTGCAGCAGATCGTCAAGGCCTTCGAAGGCACCGAGGGCGTGCAGTCCATCCAGATCATCCCCGCCAGCTACCTGAAGGCGGGCGGCGGGTTCGAGAACGTCGACCAGCTCCGCAGCCTGCTGGGCATCGACCTGATCGCGCTCCTTTCCTACGAGCAGACGCAGCTCCAGGACATCAACAAGACCTCGCTGACCTACTGGACGGTCGTCGGCGCCTATTTCTTCGAGGGCAACGAGAACGAGACGCACACCTTCGTCGACACCTCGGTCTTCGACATCCCCTCGCGCGCGCTGCTCTTCAACGCCGGCGGGCGTAGCAAGGTGGAGCACGCGTCGACCGCGCTCGAGGCCTCGGCGACGCTGCGCGCGGACAGCCAGAGGGGCTTCGACCGCGCCGTGGCCGACATGATCTTGCAGCTGCAGACGGCCCTGGCCACTTTCCGCGAGCAGGTGAAGAGCGGCACCGTGCACGGCCTGGGCACGCCCAAGCTCGCGGTGAGCGGCGGAGCCGAGGGCGGCGCGGGTGGAGCAGGCGCCGGCGCGTGCGGCGGGCTCGAGCTCG
Organism: Planctomycetota bacterium; assembly: GCA_031413955.1. GTDB lineage: Bacteria > Planctomycetota > UBA1135 > UBA1135 > JABFRZ01. The sequence goes on from JANOGB010000291.1 coordinate 11,874, forward strand.
CGCTCACGCTGCTGCTTCTCGCGGGAAGCCTGCTGCGCCGGCGCGCGCTCGCTTGAGTCGGACGCGGTGAGCATGCCGGCCCCGCGGCGGTTGCCGCTGCTCACCCTCGCCCTGGTCTGCGTCTCGCTATCGTTGCTCGCGGCTCCGCAAGCGGCCGCGCGTCTCCGCTTCGAGCGCGCGCTGCTCGCGGACGAACCGTGGCGCTTCGTCCTGGGCCACCTCGTGCACGAGCGCTCGATCGCGGCCGTCGATCTGCTCGTGCTGGCCGGGCTCGCGTCGTGGTGGGAGCTGCGCTCGCGCGCGACTCAGGCCTGGATCCTGCTGGTGAGCGCCGTGCTCGCGTCGCTCGCGCTGCTCGCCTGTACTTCTTTCACGAGCTACACGGGCTCCTCGGCGCTCGGCTCGGGTCTGTTCGTGGGTGCGGCGCTCGCGTTCGTGCTCGAGACGCGCGGTGCCTGGCGGCTCGGCGGCGTCCTCGCCCTGGTCCTCTTCGCCACGAAGTGCGCGCTCGAGGCGGCCGGCATGAATGCCCTCTTCACCGCCTTGCCCGCCGGCACCCGTGTTGCTGCCGTGGCTCACGTGGCGGGTGGCGTGGGGGGCGCGCTGGTCGTGCTCGCGCGTGGCCGGAGCGCAGGACGAGCTGACGAACCTTGAACGAGAGTTGCGCGCGCGCCGGGTGACATCACGCGCGGCCGTAAGACTGCCGGCAATTGCGCGCGATCTGGCGGGCGCACGGGAAGCGCGCCGCGCTCGCCTTGCTAGGACTGTGACCCCGGAGGTGTCGCCATGATCTCACGTGTCCTGACCGTGTTCCTCGCCCCAGTCGTGCTGTCCCTGTCGAGCGCGGCCGCGCAGCAGTCGCCGTTCGAGCCCGCCAACTTCGGCGTCGTCTACGACGTGCCCGCGATGGCGCAGGTGAAGGTGCAGAAGAACGTCACCTACCACCGCGCCGGCGGGCGCGAGCTGCAGCTCGACATCTGCACGCCGCCCGGCGCGCGTGCGCCGCTGCCGGCGGTCGTCTTCTTCAACGCGATCGGCGACCACCTGCCGGACCGCGTGAAGGAGTGGGGGATCTACAGCTCCTGGCCGAAGTTGATCGCGGCCCAGGGCATGGTCGGCGTGTCGATGGACTGCGACGGGCAGAGCATCCAGGAGTGCCTCGGCGCCGTGTGCGCGTTCCTCGAGCGCGAGGGTGCCAAGTACGGCATCGACGGCACGCGCATCGGCACCTATGCCGCCTCGGCCAACGTGACCGAGGCCTCGCGCTTCCTGTTGCGGCCGGAGGCTGCGAAGAACGTCAAGGCGGCCGTCTTCTACTACGGCTGGCCGGACGTACCGACGGCGCGCCGCGACCTGCCGGTGCTGTGCGTCACCGCGGAGAGCGATCTCGCGGCGTCGCACGAGCGCCTCCTGGCGCTCTGGCCACAGATCCTGGCTGCGGGCGCGCCGTGGACCTTCGAGCTCGCCACGGACATGCCGCACGCCTTCGACGCCTTCGCCGACAACGATGCGAGCCGGCGCACGATCCAGCGCACGATCGCCTTCTGGAAGAGCCACCTCGAGCCCGTGCCGCAGCCGGCGTGGCAGCCCTCGCCGGAGCGCGCGATCCTGGCCGCGATGTTCGGCAACGACGAGGCGCGCATCGTGAGCCTTCTCGGCGAGTGGATCGCCGCGCATCCAGAGGACCCGCACGGCTACGCCACGCGCGGAACGACCCTGGCGCGGATGCGCCGCGGCCCGCAGGCGAAGCCGGACCTCGAGAAGGCCCTCGCGCTCGGCAGCGACGATCCCGGCGTGCACGGGTGCCTCGGGATGATGCTGGCGATGGAGGGCAAGAACGCGCCTGCCGTCGAGCACATGCGCCAGGCGATCGCGGGCAACTGGTCCGGCAGCGAGCTCTACGGGAATCTCGGCCACGCGCTGCTCGTGCTCGGCCGCAACGAGGAGGCCGTGCAGGCCTACGAGGAGTCGCTGCGCCTCGGTATCCCGCCGGGCCCGCAGACGCTCGGCCTCGCGAACTTCAACCTGGCCTGCGGCTATGCGCGCCTCGGACGGACCGACGACGCGCTCACCGCCGTCGAGCGCGCGGTCGAGCAGCGCTTCGGCCCGCGCCGCAGCTACGAGTCGGACGAGGACCTGAAGCCGCTGCGCACGGAGGAGCGCTTCCTGATCGCGCTGGACCGGCTGGGCACGCGCTGAATCGTCCGTAGAGCGCGCTGGCCAGCGGCCGAGGTGCTTGCGAGGATGGCCCGATGAGCCTCGCGGCGCTGCGCATCCTGGTGACGGGCGGGACCTTCGACAAGGACTACCACGAGCTCGAGGGCCGGCTCTTCTTCCGCCGGACGCACGTGCCGGAGATGCTGCGGCTCGGGCGCTGCGAGCTGTCCGTCGTGGTGGAGGAGCTCATGCTCATCGACAGCCTGGAGATGAGCGACTCCGACCGCGAGCGCATCCTCGCTGCCTGCCGGAGCGCGCCGGAGCCGCGCATCGTGATCACGCACGGGACCGACACGCTGGAGCGCACGGCGCAGACCGTGGGCGCAGCCGGCCTGGCGAAGACGATCGTGCTCACCGGCGCGATGGTGCCCTACACCTTCGGGAGCTCCGACGGGCTCTTCAATCTCGGCAGCGCCCTCGCCTTCGCGCAATCCCTGTCCGCCGGCACCTACGTGGCCATGAACGGACGCTGCTTCCGCTGGGACAACGTGCGCAAGAACAGGAGCTCGGGCGTCTTCGAGGAGCGCGCGTGAGCCGGCGGCGGAACGGTGGTTCAGCGGGCGCCGTGCATCAGGCGCAGGACGCCCGCGCGCAGCTTTGCATGCGCATCGAAGAGCTGTGCGAAGTCGGACTCGCGCCGGCCGCCCTTGGCGCGCACGACGGCGATGGCGGCGCGGCGTTCGGCGCGCGACCAGCGCTCGACGCCGTGGAGCAGGACTAGGATCGGTGCCCAGCGGCGCCAGGCGAGGCGCTCGCCGGTGGTCCAGCCCGTGCGGGAGGTGAGTTCGAAGCGCTTGGCAGCGAGCCGCTCGCACTCGCGCTCGCCGTGCTCGCGCTCGGAGCCGAAGCGTTCGGCCATGAGCTTCGAGAGCGCGAGGCCGACGGCTCCCAGCGGCACTTCGCCGATCACGTCGCGGCGTGGATGGCCGAGGGAATAGTAGAGGTTGTGGTCCGCCAGCCGTCGTAGCGTCGCCGGGGCTGAGCGCTGGCCCGGGTGCTTGCGTAGCCGGGCGAGCTCCTGGCGCATGAGCGCGAGCGTCCCCGGATGACGCGGCAGGAAGCCGAGCTTCTGGTAGAACCACCACGCGCCCGAGCCGATGGCCTCGTCGTTGTTCTGGCCGAGCTGGTAGGGATAAATCGTGAAGGTGTCGACCGCGAACAGGTGCCGCACGCAAGCGATCACCCAGCCGTAGACATGGCCCGCCTCGGCGCCGCGAAAAGTGTCGAAGACGTTGAAGGCGACCTCGGCTGAGCCGAGCAGCGCGCTGTTCAGGACATATCCGATCGGCACGCCGTTCTTCAGCGTGAGGAAGCCGTACACGGCCTCGAGCAGGAGGCGCCGCTCCGGCCGGAAACCGATGGCTGCGAAGGCGAGCCCATCGCCGCACTCGAGCAGGCGCACGTCGTGCGGGTCGCCGTAGGCGAAGACGTCCAGGTCGCGCGAGCGCGTCACCATGGCCTCGCGCGCAAGCTCGATGCAGCGCGCGCCATCGGCGCTCGAGAGCTCGCGCACGCGCGGCGGGCGTAGCGCCTGTACGGCGAGATCGGGGCGTTCGCGCTCGAGCGGCGCACGCTGGAAGGCGAACGGGAGCCGCGCAAGTTTCAGCTTGGCGTGCGTGCGCGCCGGCGTCGTCGGGCCGGGGCGCAGCTCGAGCGCGAGGCCGACCTCTTCGTAGTAGCTCTCCTTCAGGAAGGGCTCGGCCTCCAGCGCGGCGAAGCGGCGCACCAGGAAGGCGCCGTCGGCTTCCTGCGGACCCTCGAGGCGCGCGAGCCACTCGCGCAACCCGAGGTCGAGCTCGTCGAGCCCGCTCGACTCGCCGTAGACGAGCAGCGGATCCAGGCGATCGAGCAGGCGCTGCTCCTGCTCCTCCTCGAGGATCTCCCAGTCGACGTCGAGCTCGCGCGGACAGCGCCGCGCCAGCCAAAAGGCCGTCTCGGCGAAGAACGGGTAGCGGGTGACGGTGCCGGCGATGCCGGAGTCGGCCAGGGCGTCCGCATGGCGGCGCAGGTCCGTGCGGCGTGCGAAAGCGGCGAGCATGCGCTCGGCGCGCGCGAGCACGGCCGCGTCGTCCGGATAGGCGCGCAGGAAGCACAGTGCCTCGTGCAGGCGGCGCACGGCACTGGCGCTCTTCTGCGTGGTCCGCTCCAGCTCCGCTAGGCAGGCGAGCTTCTGCGCCGGTGCGTCGCCACCGAACTCCATCCTCAGCCGCTCGAGTGCGCGCAGGGCCTGCATGGCGCGCGATCATCCCGCGCGGGGCACGCGCGATCCAGGGCCTCGGTGAGCGACTGCATTCTCTCGAAAGAGAAAACGCACCGCGGAGGCGCGGAGGACGCGGAGGAGCACGGAAGAAGAAGATAGAGTGGGACGGGCCTCCGGGGGCTTCGGCTGTCCGAGAGTCGACGATCCGGAGGCCCCATTCTTCTTCCCCCGCGATGCTCCGCGCCCTCCGCGTCTCCGCGGTGCGTCTGGGTGGCGGGCTCGGCGCGCAGCGGATAGCTTCCTCGCCCATGACCTCTGCTCGCGCGCGGCTCTCGGCCATGATGTTCCTGGAGTTCTTCATCTGGGGCGCGTGGCTGCCGCTGATCTTCGGGTACTTGCCGAGCCTCGGATTCTCCGCCACGCAGCAGGCCTGGATCCTGAACGCCTTCGCGATCGGGTCCTTCACGGCGATGTTCTTCAGCACGCAGTTCGCCGACCGCAACTTCGCCGCGGAGAAGTTCGTCGCCTTCAGCCATCTGGTGGGCGGGCTCGCGATCCTGGCGCTGACCTGGGTCCCCGGAAACAAGCTGGCCGAGATCGCGTCCGATTCCAGCACGGAGGCCGGGTCGCGAGTCGTCGAAGGCTTCGACAGCTTCTGGCTGTTCTTCGTGCTGATGCTCGTGCACTGCCTCTTCTACGTGCCGACCATCTCGATCACGAACACGATCGCCTTCACGCACCTGAAGGACGCGCAGAAGGAGTTCGGGCGCGTGCGCCTGTGGGGCACGATCGGATGGATCGCGGCGAGCTGGCCGTTCGTGTTCCTGCTGGTCGACTGGACCAAGGTCCCGGCCCTGGGCGAGGCGGGCTTCGTCGAGTGGCTGGGCGCCGCTCTCGGGACGAGCAAATCCGGCGCGGAGATGCAGGCCGCGACGCGCTACACCTTCCTGGCCGCGGGCATCGCCTCGCTGCTGCTCGCGGCGCTGAGCACGACTCTCCCGCACACGCCGCCGAGGAAGGCCGAGGAGGGCGCCGAGGCCTTCGCGTGGCTCGAGGCGATGCGCCTCCTGGCGAAGCCTTTCGTGCTGGTGCTCTTCGTCGTCACGTTCTTCGATGCCGCCGTGCACCAGTGCTACTTCATCTGGACGGGGCGCTTCCTCACCAGCCCGCAGGTCGGCATCGCCGGCAACTGGGTCATGCCGGTCATGTCGATCGGTCAGATCGCCGAGGTAGGCACGATGGCCTTGCTCGGGCTGGTGCTGAAGCGGCTCGGCTGGCGCACGACCATGACGCTCGGAGTCCTCGGACACGCGGCGCGCTTCGCGGTCTTCGCCTTCGCTCCCTCGCCGGCCGTGGTCGTGACCATCAACCTGCTGCACGGCGTGTGCTACGCCTTCTTCTTCGCCACGGTCTACATCTTCGTGGACGAGTTCTTCCCGAAGGATGCGCGCTCGAGCGCCCAGGGCCTGTTCAATTTCCTGATCCTAGGTCTGGGGCCGTTCGCGGCGAACTTCATCTGGACGGGCCTCGGTGAGCGCTACAAGACCGGCGACGTCTACGACTTCCACAGCCTGTTCCTCGTCCCCGCGGGCGTGGCCTTCATCGCGGCGCTGTACCTGTTCCTGTTCTTCCATCCGCCGGAGCGCGCCGACGCTTCGCCCCACCCCACACGTTGATCGGAGACCGTCATGTCCCTGCCGCGTGCACTCCTGCTTCTCTGCCTGCCGTCCGTCCTCTCCGCCTGTCTGGTGCGCTCCGTGAGCGAGCCCCTGGCAGCGAACACGCTCGGTGAATCCGAGCGCGCCTCCGGCATGCACCTGCTCTTCGACGGCAAGACCACCGCCGGCTGGCGCGGCTACAAGCAGAAGGACTGTCCCGCCGGCTGGCAGGTGGTCGACGGCGCGCTGACGCTCGTCGCTCCGGCGGGCGACATCGTCACCGTGGACGAGTACGAGGACTTCCTGCTCGAGTTCGAGTGGCGCGTGGACCCGGGCGCGAACTCCGGTGTGATGTTCCACGTCACCGAGGACCACGACGCGCCCTGGGAGACGGGGCCGGAGTTCCAGATCCTCGACGACCAGGCCCATCAGGACGGCCTCGACCCGAGCACCTCGGCCGGCGCCAACTACGCCATGCACGCGCCCCTCGCCGACGTGACGCGCCCGGCGGGAGAGTGGAACCAGGCGCGCATCCTGGTGTGCGGAGCGCACGTCGAGCACTGGCTCAACGGCCAGAAGGTCGTCGAGTACGAACTCGGGAGCGACGACTGGGAACTGCGCGTGGCGCAGTGCAAGTGGAAGGACCGCCCGGACTACGGCCGGAGGCCGAGCGGGCGCATCGCGCTCCAGGACCACGGCGACCCGGTCGCGTTCCGCAACCTGAAGATCCAGCGGCTCGCGCGCTGAGACACGCGCGATGACGGCACTCTTGCTCCTGCTCGGCTGCCTGGCCGCGGCCACCCAGGAGCCGCGCGTGGTGGAGCGCAGCTTCACCTCCGAGCTCGAGCTCGCCACCGACAGCTTCGAGATCACGGCCTCGGAAGAGGGTCGCAGCGAGGAGCAGCAGGGGCCGCGCCTCGAGCGCGAGGAAGCCTACGAGATCGAGATCGCGGACACGCTCTTCGACGACCAGCAGCCGCCCGCGAAGTTCACGCGCTTCTACCGCACGGTGATGAACTCGCTGCGCCTGTCGGGCTCCAAGTCTCCGCTCGAGAAGACGGTCAGCGCCGGACTGGAGGGGCAACGGGTCACCTTCGAGCGCGAGGAGAACGGGCGCTACGTGCGCAGCTGCGAGGACGACGCTGTACGACAGGTGCAGCTCAATCGCCTGCGCGCGGACCTCTCGCTCGCGCGCTTCTTGCCGCCTGCGGACCCGGAGGGCGAGCGGGAAGCCGAGACGAGCTTCGCGCTTTCCTTCGGCGAGTTCGCGCGCATCCTCGCGCCGCTCGAGGAGCGGCCGCGCCGTCCGCACAAGAAGTCCGCGGCATCCGTGGGCGGCCTGAACGTCGCGCCCGCGGCCCTGACGGAGCCGATCGCGGCGCTCCTGGCGGGCGCCGAAGGGGAGCTCACGGTCACGCCACGTGCCAGGGCCGAGGACGACGAGCTGCCGCGCAACGCGGACCTCGCCTTCCGCTTCGACGCCACCTTCGACGGTTCCGCTGGCCTCCTCGCGGCCGGCGCGGGCGAGGCCCCTCAGGAGGCTCAAGACGAAGTGCAGCTCGTCTACGAAGGCTCGGGCACGCTCGCCTGGGACCCGGAGAGCGGGCGCATCGAGCTCCAGTGCCAGGGCGAGCTGCGCGTGAGCGAGCACTTCACCGTGCGCGTCGAGGCAGGCGGCAAGACGGGCGAGGCCCGCGGCCGGCTGGCGCTGACCGGAACGCTCGCGCTGGAAGCACGCGAGGAACGCGGGGAGTAGGGTTCAACCGGGAGCGCCGGGCTCCAGCCCG
>JANOGB010000292.1:0-1705 GCA_031413955.1 Planctomycetota bacterium
GCTCGAGCGCGGCGCCGACCCGCAGGCTGTGGATGAGTTCGGCCCCGCCGCACGACGCGCTCGAGGGTGAGGGGGTGGAGCCACGCGGCGCAGGGCAGGCCCAGCACGCGCCATCCGGGGAGCTCCGCGCACAGCCCCGTGGCCTCGTCCACCGCCAGAGCGCGGGCGGCCGATTCTGCGCACCCGAACAGGATGTAGGGTCCGTGCCCGCGGGCGAGGTCGGCGCTCACCCAGGCGTCGAGCCGCGCGCGCGCGTCCGGTGCGGTGAGCCAGGGCACGCCGACGCCGGACGAGTCGCAGGAGCCGGCGCAGGCGCCGCACGAGATGCAGAGCTCCGGATCGACTAGCCCGGATAATGCGCGAAGGCGCTTGATTCCATAGACACGGAAGGCCCCGGGGTCGCAAAATCGTCTTGTCACAGAGCGATTTTCCAACCCAACGGGGCCTGACCGATGACGCATCCTGCCACACAGTCCGTCTTGTTTCCAGCCCTCCTTGATCGACCTGTCTTCGTGAGGTTCGATGAGGCCGCCACGAGCACCGACGGCGGCGCCATCCTGCTGAGCGCGATCGACCGGCGAATCGGATTGACCGAGCGCTTGGCGATGGCAATTCGTGACGGTCGCCATCCCGGTAAGGTTGTCCACGGTCTTGTCGATCTCGTGCGCCAGCGCGTCTTCGGCTTGGCTTGCGGCTACGCTGACTGCAACGATGCGAAGAGGCTGCGCGACGATCCCATGCACAAGGTGCTCTTGGATCGCGATCCATTGGATGGCATGTCGCTCGCGGACCAATCGACGTTGAGCCGCTTCGAGAACGCTGTCGGGCCGCGCGACCTCTACAGGATGGCTTCTGGCCTGACCGATGTCGTCATCGAGCAGAACCGGAAGCGCCTGGGACCCTGCCGTGTCAAGTTGATCACCATCGACATGGACCCGACGGAGGATGAGACGCATGGGCACCAGCAGCTCGCACTCTTCAACGGGCACTACGAGAGTTGGTGCTACCTGCCGCTGCTGGCCTTCGTGAGTTTCGGCGACGAGCCCGAGCAGCACTTGGTCGGTGCCATGCTGCGCGGCGGGCGCGCGACCGCGGGCGAGGGAGCGATCCCAATGCTGAGGCGCCTGCTGCCTCGCCTTCGCCGAGCCTTCCCCCGCGCACGGCTCCGCATCCGTCTCGATGGCGGTTTCGCTGGACCCGAGATGCTTGACTTCGTCGAGGCAGAGAAACTCGAATACGTCATTGCGATCGCAAGAAACTCGGTGCTTTCTCGGAGGATCGAGCCGCTGATGAAGCGCGTGCGCCGAGCCACGAAGAAGAGTGGAGTCACCGCGACAGAGTTTGGCGAGACGAGCTACGCCGCCCAGTCCTGGCGCAAGAAGCGTCGCCGCGTGATCATGAAAGCCGAAGTCGTCCGGCTCGATGGCCGTTCGCCGCGCGACAACTCGCGCTTCGTCGTGACGAACCTGCGGCACTCTCCCGAGAACGTCTACCAGCTCTACCGAGACCGTGGCGACTCGGAGAACCGGATCAAGGAACTCAAGAACGACTTGGAGATCGATCACACGAGTTGCACGAGCTTCCTGGCGAACCAACTCCGCGTCCTGCTCACGGCCGGTGCCTTCGTGCTTCTCCAGCAACTGCGGACCCTGCTCCCGCTACGCGATGCCACTCGCCCGACGGTCGGCACCATTCGCCTTCGCCT
>JANOGB010000293.1:0-3021 GCA_031413955.1 Planctomycetota bacterium
CGGGGCTGGAGCGCTCGCTGCAACAGATGGAGGACTTCACGTCCGACGCCGCGCACCAGCTGCGGACGCCGTTGACGCGCATCCGCGTCGAGCTCGATCTCGCTCTGGCGAATGCGCGCCTGGAGGGCGAGGCTCGGGAGCGCCTGGAAGGGATGCGCGACGAGCTGGAGCGCCTGGTGCACACCTGTGCGCGCCTGCTGCTCCTGGCGCGCCTCGATCGTGGCGCGCTGGCGGGTGACCTCCTGGCCGACCAGATCGATCTCGCCGAGCTGGCCCAGGAGCTGGTCGAGCAGGTGTCGCCCCTGGCTTCCGAGAAAGACGTGCGCGTCGCGCTCGCGGCCGCCGAACCGGCGCGCTTGCGTGGTTGCCAGGCGCTCCTGGCCGAAGCGCTGCTCAACCTGCTCGACAACGCCATTCGCTGCACGCCCGCGGGCGGGCGCGTAGACGTGGCCGTGCGCGTCGAGAACGGACAGGTGCTGGTGGCCGTGAGCGACACGGGCCCCGGTGTCCCGGCCGGCGAGCAGGAGCTCGTCTTCCGCCGCTTCTTCCGCGGCGCGGTCGGTGCCAACGGCGTGGGAACCAACGGCGCGGGCACCGGCCTGGGCCTCGCCATCGTGCGCGGCATCGCCCGCGCCCATGGCGGCGAAGTCGTGCTGTGCTCGCGCGCGGGGCAGGGGGCGACGTTCCAGGTCCGGCTGCCGGCCGCGTGAGCGTGGCTCGCCCGCTCGCGCCGCGAGCGGGCCTCCCTTCCTGCTCTCGTCTTCTCATCCACTTCTCATCCGGCGCTCAGCCGCCCCTCATCTCGTGCAGGTAGGGTTGCTTGGGGGTGCGCCCGAGCGGGCGTGCTGAGTTTTTTTCTTCCTGCATCGAGGGTCACAACCATGTTCCGTCCGTTCCCTGCTCTCCTGGGTGCGAGTCTCGCGCTCGCGGCGTATTCGCCGCCCAGCGCACTCGCAGCCTCCCGTTCCGCGCAAGATCCGGCCGAGGTGCGCCGCGTGGCCGAGGAGGCCGGCCTGGCGCCGCTCTCCGACGTGCCCATTCCGCGCCCGGGCAATCTCACGCAGTTCCTGAATCCCGGCGCGCGCGCGCGCAAGCAGCTCGTGGTGCTCGGCAAGGCGCTCTTCTGGGACATGCAGGTGGGCAGCGACGGCCAGGCCTGCGCCACGTGCCACTTCCACGCCGGTGCCGACAATCGCACCAAGAACCAGATCAGCCCGGGTCTGAAGAACGTCGACCCCATGCTGCAGGAGGTCTTCGATCCGACCTTCACCGGCGGCGGCGGTCCGAACTACGAGCTCACGGCCGAGGACTATCCCTTCTACCACCTGGAGGTTCCCGACGAGCGCAACTTCGAGGAGCGCGTGGTGCTGTTCGAGACCGACGACGTGGTCTCCTCGCAGGGCGTGTTCAAGGCCCAGTTCGAGGGCCTGAACGGGAGCGCGGCCGACAGCGGCACAGCGCTGCCGGACAGCGCCTTCCAGGTCGACGGCGTGAACGTACGCCGCGTCGAGCCGCGTAACACGCCCACGATGATCAACGCGGTCTTCAACTTCGCCAACTTCTGGGACGGCCGCGCCCACAACATCTTCAACGGCGTGAGCGTGATCGGGCCGCTGGACGACGCGGCGCGCATCCACGTGCTCACGCAGGGCGGCATGCTGGAGGAGCGCGCCATCGAGATCCCGAACTCGAGTCTCGCCTCCCAGTCCGTGGGTCCGCCGCTCTCGAGCGAGGAGATGTCCTTCCTCGACCGCACGCTGCCCGAGGTCGGGCGCAAGCTGCTCGGGCTCCGGCCCCTCGGACTGCAGCTCGTGCACCCGCGTGACAGCGTGTTCGCGCCGCTGGCGCGCACCAAGCTCGGCAATATGGGCAACGTGATCGGCAATCCGGGCCTCGACACGACCTACCGTGCCCTGATCATGGCCGCCTTCCGCCCGATCTACTGGGCCTCGAACGAGGACGTGGGCGGCTTCTCGCAGATGGAGGCGAACTTCAGCCTGTTCTTCGGGCTGGCGATCCAGGCCTACGAGTCGACGCTGGTCTCGGACGAGTCGCCCTTCGATGAGTTCATGGCGGGTGACGACGACGCGCTCGAGCCCGAGCAGCTGCTCGGCCTCCTGGCCTTCATCCGCCGTCCGCTTCCGCGCTCGAGCGATCCCATCTTCACGGCCGAGATCGGCGTGGGCAACTGCGTCGCCTGCCACGCCGGGCCGGAGTTCACCGAGGCCGCCTTCACCACCCTCTTCGGAGGTGAAGACGAGCCGGAGCTGCTGGAAGCCGAGGAAATGCCCGAGCTCGACATGGGCAACCTGATCGTCGGCGAGGAGACCGCCTTCCTCGACGTGGGCTTCTCCAACATCGGCGTGCGTCCGACGACCGACGACCTCGGTCGCGGCGCCGAAGTGAACGGATTCCCGCTCTCCTTCGTGCGCCAGGCGCTGCTCGGTCTCGAGTTCGCGCCCGAGCTCCCGGAATGTGGTGGCATCGGCCAGGAAGCCTGCCCCGAGAACGACCGCGCGGCCGTGGACGGCACCTTCAAGGTTCCGGGCCTGCGCAACGTGGCGCTGACCGGGCCGTACTTCCACAACGGCGGGGATTCGACGCTCGAAGACGTGGTCGAGTTCTACGACCGGCGTGGCAACTACGGCGACGACAACATCGCCGACCTCGAGCGCAACATGGCGCGCATCACCCTCACCGAGCTCGACGAGGATCCGCTGGTCGAGTTCCTCGAGTCGCTGACCGACCCGCGCGTGGCCTGGGAGATGGGGCCCTTCGACCATCCCCAGCTCTTCGTGCCCAACGGCCACCCGGGTGATCACACCGTGATCGACTGCGTGAGCGGCATCCAGGCTTGCGACGACGCGTTCGAGGTCCCGCCCATCGGGCGCTTCGGGCGCGCGGCGGCGGGCCTGGAAGCCCTCGAGCCCTTCCTGGGCGCAGAAGAAGAACCGTAGACCCCTCCCTGACCCCTCGCGTGCGGGGCGTCGCGGGCATCGGCCTGCGGCGCCCCGTGCCTTT
>JANOGB010000294.1:0-3435 GCA_031413955.1 Planctomycetota bacterium
CGCGCAGGTCCTCGACACCGAGGTCCGTGTAGTGCTGCGCGGTCAGCTTCGGATCCGAGTGCCCGAGCCAGCGCTGCGTGATCGCGAGCGGCACGCCGCGTCGCGCCATCCTCGACGCGCAGGTCGTGCGCAAAGCATGGATGTCGAGCTTCTGCCCCTGCGTATCGACCTTCGCGATCCCGGCGCGGTCGAGCAGCCGGTCGAGGATCCGCATCACGTTCGTCGTGTGCCACGGCCAGGCGCAGCCCTCAGGCGTCAGGAAGATCCGGTCCTCGACGTTCGGGAGCCGGCCGAGCACGGTCTCGTGGAGCGCACGCAAGCGAACCAGCTCATGCATCAGATCCTCCCCGATTGGGATCGCGCGCTGCTTCCTCGACTTCGTGTTCTCCGCGCGCAAGACGAGGATCCGCCGACTCTGGTCGAGGTCGCCCCAGGTGGCCTTGGTCAGCTCGCCGTAGCGCGCGCCGGTCTCCAGGAACGCGAGCCACAGCGGCGCCTGCGGCACGCGCGTGGTGGGGGAGATCACCGCGAGTTCCTGGTCCTCGGCTTCGGCGCCGGCGAGGAACCGATCGATCTCCGCGTCCGTCATCGCCCGGCGTCGGTAGGCGTGGTGGTCGCGCGTGTTGGGCAGGCCCTTCACGTGTGCCACGGGGTCGTGTGCGACGACCTCGTTCTCGACCGCCCACCGGATCATCGCCTGGACCGTCGTGACCACGAGGTTCGCCGTGCGGTGGCTCGCGCCCGCGGTCTTCACCTCGTTGCGGATGCGGATCAGGTGCATCGGCCGCAGGTCACGTACGCGCATTCCTTCCAGCGCCGTGAGGATCCGGTCCATGCGCGAGCTGACGTTCTTGAAGTGGCGCGGCGAGACGCGCGGACGCAAGTCTTCGAGGTAGAGCTTGGAGACCTCTGCTAGGGGGAGCTCTTGGCCTTGTTCGGCGCCGAGACCGGACCGTGCCATGTCGCGCTTGCGGATCAGGTCCGCACGAACGCGCTCGGCCGTACGCCGGTCGGTGGAGAGCGTCGCGCGTTGGCGATTGCCGAGCTCGTCGGTGTACACGAGCACCCACTGTTCGCCGCGCTTCTCCAGCCGGCCGGGTCCGAGTGCGCGGTCGCGGTTCACGCGAGCCACCTCTCGATCTCCTCGGGTCGCCAGCGTAGGACGCCACCGATTTCGATTCCCTGAGGTAGCTCTCCTCGCTGACGCAGTCTGCGAACAGTTCGCTCCGAGAGTGCGAGGCGCTCCGCGACGTCGCGAACGCTCAACATGCGCGCGGGTGTGCTCGTCGTTTCCACGCACGTCATGTCCCTCGAATTCCGCGCGTCAGCAAGCGGAACCTCGCTCAGTTCGCGAAGGATTCCGGCGGCCTCAAAAAACAGAGCGGAGAGGCGCGCCAGCCCTACGTGTGGGGCAGACCTGGGCTCCGGCGCGCTACGAGGTTGGAGCATCGCACTGGACGCAACGGGAGCGCCCGTGGGCGGGGCAGAAGAGCGCGGCCCCCCCGGGTCCGCATCTGTCTGTTCCGTGCCCACGGGCGCGGTCGGTTGCCACAAGGCGCGCCTGCTCACGTAACCTGGCCTCCGTGAACGAGGCCCAGCTGCGCAAGCGTCTGTTCCGCGTCCTGGCCCGCTCCATGGACGTCCGCATTGCGTACCGGCGGGCGCGGGAGCTGGCGCGGTTCCTGATGCGCGGCAGGTAGGGACCTCACGGGATCGCCCCCGTTCGCCGCAGCGCTGCCAGGATCGCGCGCTCGAGCGCCGGGCCGGTCGGCCGCACGATCGGGTGCTTCCGGCCGCTTCCGTCGCGCCTGCACGGGAAGCTGACCGCGAACCTTCCGGAGCGCGTCCTGTGCAGCGTCAGGCCGTCGAGGTGCAGGCCGGCGACCGTGAGGCTGAGGTAGCCCAGCAGGCCGTTCGTCGGGCGCGTGCGCACGAGGCGCACCGAGGTGATGCGGGGGCGGGTCACAGAATTGCCTTCGCGTGGCCAAGCCCGACCATTAGGACCCGAGCTCTCGCCCGCAGCGAACCGGCGAGGCGACGAGGGCCGCCGACCGGGAACGCGAGCGGGCGCTGGCCGTCGCCGGCGCCAGGCTCGGCGCGCGGGTCGTGGTCCGGCACTAGTCCGTTTCCTTCAGCAGCAGCTCTCGAGCGTGCGCCAGGCAGATGCGGCAGAGCAAGTCCGCGGGCTCGTCGTCTGCGCCGGCGTGGTAGACGACGACCAGGCCACGGGTCTCGCCGCAGCGCCAGCACTCCAGCACGCGGAGCCGCTGTTGCTCCTTGCCGCAGTCGCGGCACAGGACGCCGCACGGCTCGCCGTCGTCCAAGGTGTCGAGCACGAGGTTCTCGGTCGTGTTGCAGACTTCGCACGTCGCGGTGGTCACGTTGCTTCTCCAGTCGGGTCACGCGGGTACGACCTCGCAGCGCGCGAGGCCGAGACTTGCTCGAGTTCGACGCCGGTCGAGCAGCGGGGCCGGCACCACGCACGAGGCGCACGGAGGTGACGCGGGGCATGCTCATCGCGGCCCCACCGATCCGGAGGACTCCGGATCACCGATCCCGGTCGGATCTTGGAAGAGACCCGCCTGGTGTTGGGCCTCCGCTCCCGGAGTGCCGGCATTGCCGCGACGCGCGTCTCTGTCGTTCCTCTCGTCGATGGCTGGCGCAGGGTGCTCCGACGTGCGAGCCGAGTCGTCCGTCGAAGCGTCGTTCGCCCACTCGATCGCCTCGGGCGGCGGCTGCGGCGGGTGGCAGAGCGCGCAGACCCACGGACCGGCCCTCCGCCGCGCCGCCGGCTTCAGCCTCCACCACCGTCTCTCACCGCAGCAGCTGCACGGATCGGTGAGCGCGGCCCGCTCGCCGCGAGCGCACCCTTCCATGAGCTCCGGCGTGAACGGGACCGAGACCTCATTCTCCGGGGTCGGCACCTCCTCGCCGTCGAACATCCGCATCACGAGGTCGAACAAGTCGTCACGGCCCATGGCCACCACCTCCCTGGCTCGCAACGAACGCCTCGACCGTGGCCGCCAGCGCCAACCGCTCCGCCTCGGCTCGCGACAAATCACCGCAGAACTGCCTGATCCCCGCGCGCTCCTGGTAGAGCTCGAAGAGCTCGTCCAGCGCATCCGCGGATGGGAAGTCCGCGCCGCCCCACGCGGTCCGCATCTGCTCGACGAACAGCGCCCGCTCGCGCTCGGGATCGTCCAGGACCTGCCCGGCCGGCTCCCACGGGAAACCGGCGGGCGGCGCCTCGAGCCGATCCAGGCTGTAGTTCGGGTCCGCCAGAAACCGTTCCAGCGAGTCCGCGTGGCCATCCTTGTTCCAGCACTCCGGGTGCGAGCGGTTGACCGCGACGCGCGGTCGGAGCACCGGGTAGTAGGAGCGCAGCGCGTGCTCCATGATCGGCACGGCCCGCGCGACGACCTCGTCGATCTGATC
>JANOGB010000295.1:0-2917 GCA_031413955.1 Planctomycetota bacterium
CAAGATGCGGTCTCGCCTTCCGATCCACGTGGCCGGATCGGGCGCGGCGACGAGCGCCGCGGTTTCCTCCTCGGTGAGGAAGTCGACTGACCGGCGCTCATGGCGCTTGGTCGGGATCGCCAGGATGCGCTGGCATTGCAGAGAGCACGCAGGCTCGGCGTACGCGACGAATCGGAAGAACGCGCGCAGGGCGGCGAGGCGGGTGTTGCGGGTCTTCGGCGTGTTGGCGCGCTTGTGCTCCAGGTGGTCGAGGAAGGCTCCGAGGAGCGCCGCGTCGAGGTCTTCCACGCGCAGCTGGGACGGCGCCCGCCCCAAGCGCTCGGACGCGAAGACGAGCAGCAGCCGGAACGCGTCACGGTAGGACGCGACGGTGTGTGGACTCGCGCCGAGCTGCGATAGAAGCCGGTCGGTGAAGAAGCGCTGGAGAAGCGCCGGGAGATTCGCCGGGGTCATCGGACGTCTCCGCGGGCGGCCGCCTCCAGGCGCTCGGTCGCGAGACGCAGGAGCTCGGGGACCGCCTGGATGTACCAGTAGGTCTCCGCCATGTGGACGTGACCGAGGTACGTGGCGAGGCGGGGCATGAGCCGGCCCACGTCGAAGCCGGCGCGGTACCACTCGATGAGCCTTCGGGTCGCGAACGTGTGGCGGATGTCCTGAAGCCGTGGGCCCCGTCCGATGCGGCGGTCACACAGCCGGGGCCGCAGGCCGACGGCCTGGCAGAGCATGGCGAACGTGCGCCGAGTGGCGCTCGGACCAAGCCGCGATCCTCGCCCCGTGACGAGAAACGCCGGCGTGTCGCGGCAGGGCCGAACCGTATCGCGGAACTTCGCGTAGGCCGCCAAGGCGGCGCGGACAGACTCATCCAGGGGGACGAAGCGCGACTTGTCGAACTTCGACTCACGGACGGTGAGGACGCCGCCCACGAGGTCTGCATCGCCGACGTCGAGTGCGAGCGCCTCTCCGGGCCGCAGGCCGGTGGCGGCCAGAAGCCCGAGGAGCGTCCTGAACGTGGCAGGACGCAGTCCTGACGCCGAACGCAGTCGGCCGGCGGCGGCCATCAGGTCGGCGATCTCGCGGTCGCTGTAGATGTGCGGCGCCGGGCGGCGCTGTCCTGCGGGGAGAAGCCGCTGCGGAGGAACCTGCGTCCTCGTGTCCGTCGCCTGGAGCCAGGCCGCGAACCCTCGCACGATCTCGAGCCGGCGCGCGTGCGTTGCGCGCTGGACGCCGACGGGCTGTACCGCCCAGCGCATGGCGACGTCCGTGGTGACGAACTCCGCGCCTTGGGCCTCGACGAAGTCGACGAACCGGCGGAGCGACGACTCCGGCCACCCGAGCTGCGTGCCCAGAGCGCGTCGCGTCGCGAGGTATTCCGTGAGGGCGTCATGGAGCGCGCTCATGGGCGGGCCTCCGTGGTCGGCCACGGCAGGGCGACGCCGCGCAGCGCCTCGAACTCCACCTTGGCGTAGAGCTGCGTGCTGTCGACCGAGCGGTGGCGGAGCACCTGGGAGATCTCACCGAGCGACGCCCCGCGCCGGATCATCCGCGTCGCGAGACTGTGGCGGAAAACGTGGGCGCCGACCCGGCCGGCCGGCCGCATCCCCGCACGTCGCAGGGCTTCGCGTGCGACCACGCACACGGCGGTGGGTCCCGACAGCCCCACGTGCGGAGCGCAGCGCCGCAGGAACACGCGGCGCGACGCGCTTTGACCGCGTGCCTCGCGAAGGTAGAGCGCCAGCGCTTCTCCCACGTCATCGAGCAGCGGCAGGCGGTCGTGGAGTCGGCCCTTGCCGCGGACGACGATCTCGCCCACGTCCCAGCGGATGTCCTCGAGCTCGAGTGCGACGACTTCGCCCGCGCGCAGGCCGAGCCGCGCCAAGAGGAGCAGGATGGCGAGGACGCGACGTCCGCGCGCCGTGGAGCGATCGGTCGCCGCGATCACCCGCTCGACCTCCTCGGGCGTGAGGAACGGCGGTACGGCAGCCA
The DNA here is from genome assembly GCA_031413955.1 of Planctomycetota bacterium. GTDB lineage: Bacteria > Planctomycetota > UBA1135 > UBA1135 > JABFRZ01. The sequence goes on from JANOGB010000295.1 coordinate 1,984, forward strand.
ACCGCCATCGACGAACGGGGGGCACGGCCCTCGAAAGATCGGCCGCAGCCCCGCCATCGAGGAACAGGAAGCGCAGGAACGAGCGCAGCGCGGCCGTCAGGAGCTTCACGAACGAGGCCGAGCGATTCCGGCTGCGGTTGAGCAAGTAGCCGCGGATGGCCGATGCCTCGAGCGACGCGAGGCGCTCTGGAAGCCGCTGCGCCAAGACGAACGCGCGGACGAACGGCGAGTAGACCTCGACCGAGCGGGCGCAAAGGCCGCGCTGGCCACGTAGATGGTCGATGTACCTCCGAACGAGCACTTCGGCGGCCGACAGCTCCGAGGGATGGCGCGGTGGCGCGACCCCGGCGGCGCGAAGGTGCTGGAGGAACTGATGCAGGGCGGCGCGCACCGGATCGCCGTGCTTGCAGAGCCGACGCGACGGACGCGCCAGGAACGCGCCCACGCACGCCTCGTCGAGATCAGCGACCGCGAGCCGCGCGTCCCGGGCCCATCGAATGAAGGGCACGATCAGCCGCCGCTTGTCGTGCTGCGTCTTCTCCGCGTAGCCCGCCGTCGCGAGCGTCGCGAGGAACCGCGTCAGGTGAACGTCGAGCCCGTCTGCGACGGCAGATCCGGACCCGGGTGAACTTCGCTTCGACATGTCGTCTCTCTTTCCCTGGCGTCATTGCCAGGCCAGAGAGACAACCAGAACCAGGACTATGCCGCGTCGGTGAATACCTCCATCGCACCGCGCACGCTCGCAGGTGCGCGCCGCCCTGCCCCGACGCGGCATAGTCTGGGACGCGGCATTACCACGCTGAACGCGAGCTGCGAAGCTTCGTGATGTGGCGCAAGCAAACCGCCGGCAGCCGAAGCGAGCGTGGGGATCGCTATGCTGAGCGCGTCATGACCACGGTCCACACGCTCCGGAAGCAAGGCCGTCATGTGCTCT
>JANOGB010000296.1:0-9289 GCA_031413955.1 Planctomycetota bacterium
GAATCGCACGGGAAATCTCGCGAGCCAAGGAAAAGACTACGCCGCCTTCAGCCTTCGGGTCGGCGAAAGGTTTTCTCTGACCTCGGAAATCGGCCGTGCGTCCGGCCGGAGGGAGGCTGAGCGCTCGCCGGAGCGAGCGGGTTATCCTCGGGCTGTGGTCGTGACGAAGCCCATCCTGCTTCCGGCACTGCTCATGGCGCTCGCCGGGACACTTCCGACGCGGCAAGAGCCGCCCCCCCAGGACACGCCCGAAGTCCGGCTCCCTCCGCCGCTCACCGAGTACATGGGCCGGCGCATCGCGCCGACGATGCACTGGAGCGGGGCCGAGTGGCTGCTGCGCGAGACGCGCGAGAGCGAGGAGCACACCACGCGCATGCTCGCCGCCCTGGGTCTCTCTGCCGGCCAGATCGTGTGCGACTTCGGTTGCGGCGTGGGCTATGTCGCGCTGCCGATGGCGAAGCTCGTTCTGCCCGAGGGGCGGATCCTGGCCGTGGACGTCCAGCCCGAGATGCTGGCCGCGCTAGAGAAGCGCGCGCTCGAGGCCGGCGTGACCAACGTCGAGCGGATCCTCTGCGGTCCGGCCGACCCCAAGCTCGCACCGGCTTCGTGTGATCTCGTGCTGATGGTCGACGTCTACCACGAGCTCGGATACCCCGAGCAGGTGCTGCGCGGCGTGCGCGCCGCGCTGAAGCCCGCCGGACGCCTCGTACTGGTCGAGTTTCGCGCCGAGGATCCCGACGTGCCCATCAAGCCCGAGCACAAGATGACGCGTGACCAGGTCGCGCGCGAGCTCGGCGCGAACGGCCTGCGCTTCGAGCGCGCCTTCGAGGGGCTGCCCTGGCAGCACATGCTGTTCTTCGAGCGCGACGACGCGCCCGGTCGGTAGGGCGACGTCGAAGCCTGCGGCCAAGCAGCATCGCGGCGAGAGTACGGAGCCAGGCACGGTTTCGCCGGATTCCGCCTGCGCGCAGGAGTGATGGGGAGCAACGGGCGCGGAATCCGGCAAAGCCGAGCCAGGCACCTCCCTCTCGCCAGTTAAGCAGTGACGAAACGCTTGTTCTGGGACTAGGCTCGTGTCGTCTCGATTCGCGTTCTGGGCCCTAGAGGTTCTCGTGCTCGTCATCCCCATCCTCGCTCTCGCGCTCCTGGATCCCGGCACTTCCTCCGGCGACGCAGTCGTGCTCAACGGCGTGCGCGCGGTGGACCTGGACGGCCACGTGCACCAGCTCGGCTACGAGCAGGGCGTGCAGGCCGTGGCGCTGGTCTTCCTCGGGACCGAGTGCCCCGTCTCGCGGCGCTTCGCGCCGCGGCTGAACGAGCTCGCCAAGGAGGCCGCGCAGCGCGGCGTCGGCTTCTTCGGGGTGATCTCCGATGCGGCGGTCGCGCCCGCGGCGGCGCGCGAGTTCCAGCACGAGCTCCAGCTCGCCTTCCCGGTGCTGTACGACGCCGCCGGAGATCTGGCCGAGCGTCTCGCGCACGAGCGCGTGCCCGAGGCCTTCGTGCTCGACGCGGCCGGCCGGCTCGCCTATCGCGGGCGCATCGACGACCGCTTCGCGGAGCCCGGCAAGCTGCGCCCGCGCATCGACTCGCACGATCTCCTGGCGGCGCTCGAGGCCGTCGCCAAGGGCGCGGCCGTCGTGAGCGCGCGCACTCCGGCCATCGGCTGCGTGTTCGAGAGCTGGACCCAGCCGCACGCGGTCACCTGGGCGCGCGACGTCGCGCCGATCCTGGCCGCGAACTGCGTCGAGTGCCATCGCGAAGGCGACATCGGGCCCTTCGCGCTGGTCGAGCATGCCGATGCACGGCAACGCGCGAAGATGATCGCCGAGGTGTGCGAGTCACGCTTCATGCCACCCTGGAAGGCGGCCAGCGGGCATGGCAGTTTCCGCGCCGAGCGCCATCTGGGCGCGCGCCAGCTCGAGACCCTGCGCGCCTGGGCCGCGGCGGGCGCGCCGGCGGGCGAACTGGCCGAGGCCCTGCCCGCGACGCCGCTCCCGCAGTCGCGCTGGCGTCTCGGTGAGCCCGACTATCTCGTCCAGCTCCCGGTCGAGTTCGACGTGCCGGCCGAGGGCGAGGACATCTACCGCTACTTCGCCGTGCCCTCGACGCTCACGAAGGATCGCGACGTGATCGCGGTCGATTTCCGGCCCGGCGACCCGTCGGTCGTGCACCATTGTCTCGCGTACCTCGACGTCTCGGGCAGCGCGAAGGAGCTGGATGCCAAGGACCCGCGCCCGGGCTTCTCGCTCTTCGGCAAGGACGCCGTCGGCGTCACGACCGACCCGGACTTCGTGCGCAGCGGCCCGATCGCGGGCTGGGCGCCGGGCAACCAGCCGTACCGCTATCCTCCCGGGCTCGCGATGCTCCTGCCAGGCGGCGTGGACTTCGTGCTCGAGGTGCACTACCACAAGACGGGCAAGGCCACGAAAGACAAGAGCGCGCTGGCGTTCTACTTCGCCGACAAGCCCGTGGAGCGTTACGTCGAGGGCCTGGTGATCGGCACCGAGCAGATCGACATCCCCGCGGGCGACGACGCCCACGGCCGCTACGTCTTCATGGAGCTGCCGGCCGACGTCGATCTGATCGACGTCACGCCGCACATGCACTACCTCGGACGCGAGGTCGAGGCCTACGCCACGCTGCCCGGGGGCGAGCAGGTCCCGCTGATCAAGATCGACGACTGGGACTTTCGCTGGCAGGACTCGTACGTCTACCGCGAGCCCTTGAGGCTCCCGAAGGGCACGCGCATCGAGGCCCTGTTCCGCTTCGACAACTCGGCCGCGAACCCCTTCAACCCGAGCTCGCCGCCGCGCCGCGTGGTCGAGGGCTGGCAGACGACCGACGAGATGTGCCTGTTTTATTTCTCGTTCGTGCCGGTCGAGCCCGAGACCCTGGGCGCGATCCAGCGCGCGTCCTTCGAGTCGTTCCTGCGTCCGTCGGATCCGTAGGCCGTTCTATTCACCTGGGAGCGCCGGGCTCCAGCCCGGCTCTGGTTCCGGGCTGTTTTCGCTCTCCAATGGGTTTGGAAGCAGAGGAAGCGGAAGAGAGAAGAAAGAGAAGAGCCGGGCTGGAGCCCGGCGCTCCCAGGTGATCAGAGGCCGAGCGTCAGCTTCACGCCGTCGGTGAGGGCGGTGGGGACGAGCGCGCCGGGCGTGCCGTCGACCAGGCGGCCTTGCAGGTAGAGCGACGCGCCGAGCAGCGCGGGCGTGGCCGGGATCCGGAAGGACACGCGCGCCGGCACGCCGGGCGTGGTCCAGGGTGCGCCGGTCGCCTTGCGGAAGAGCGGTTTGGAGGGATCGAGCAGGAGCTCGCCGTTCGCGCCGGGGCCGGCCATGGCCAGGTCCGCTCGCAGTGTGCCGCAGGGAAAGAGCGCGTTCGGGGTGAGGCTCGCGAAGACGTAGGGCACGCTGCCCGCGCTCTGCGTGCCGAGCGGGTTGTCGAGGCCGAGCACGAGCGTCGTGCCGAGGCGCGGCGCGCCGGAGAGGACCTGAAAACTGCCCGCCGGGTTGACGCCGCAGCCCATCGGCGTGATCACGCCGCCCGCGCCGGGATCGAGCACGGTGATCAGGTTCGGCGCGCTCTTCAGCGCGCTGCCCGAGGGTCCCGAGGCGCGCAGCGAGACCGTGTACTTGCCGGGCAGGAGATATTCGTGGCTCGGGCTCGCGAGGTCCGTGCTCGTGCCGTCGCCGAAGTCCCAGCTCCAGCTCGTGACGTCGCCGGTGGAGAGATCGGTGAAGTCCACGGCCAGAGGGTAGTTGCCGGCGCTGGGCTGCGCGGCGAAGTCAGGCTTGGGCGGGACGCGCGTGCCGTCGTTCAGGTAGAGGAGATAGACCGCGCCCTTGTTGCTCCCGCCCGAGTCGTCGAAGCGAGCGCCGGCGACGAGGTCGGGCACGCCGTCGCCGTTGAAGTCACCGATCGCACCCAGGCCCTCGCCGAGACGGTCGTACTTGCGCAAGGGCGCGTCGAAGCCGCCGCGCGTCGTGCTGATCTTCTGGTACTCGCGCACCGAGCCGTCGGCACGCAGGAACAAGACGTAGATCGCGCCCCAGTCGCCGAACAACTCGGTGTCGCGCACCTCGTTGTCGTCGTCGCGGATGGCCGAGCAGGCGACGTCCGGAACACCGTCGCCATCGATGTCGCCGACACCCGCCACCGCGCCGCCGAACTCGTCGTTGGCCTCCAGCTCGCCGGGCGAGAACCCGCCGATGTCGGCGTTCACGAGCCGGTCGCCGATGGAGCGGCCGTTCTGGTCGAGGCGGATCACGAACAGGCCGCCCGAGGCGTGCGGCTCGCCGTCGTCGAGCAGCGCGCCCACGCCGATGTCGGTGACGCCGTTCCCGTCGAGGTCACCCAGCGCGGCCACGTGCATGCCGAACCAGGTACCGCCGCGGCTGCGCACGAATGGGCTCTGGATCCCGCCCGAGGTCGCGCTGAGCTTGGCGTGGCCCTTGGCCGTGCCGTCGCGGCGCATGAAGAGGATCCACACCGCGCCGTTGCTGCCGGCGCCGTCGTCGTCGCCGATCGCGCCCACCGCGAGCTCGGGCACGCCGTCCGCATCCATGTCCTCCAAGCGCGCGATGCCGCGCCCGAACTCGTCGCCGTCGCGCAGGCTGAAGCTGAGTCCGCCAGAGTGCGAGAGCTTGCGCCAGTCCTTGACGGTCCCGTCACGCCGGAGGAAGCACAGGTAGATCGCGCCGCGGTTGCCGCCGCCGTCGTCGTCGCGGTTGGCACCGATGGCGACGTCGGGCACGCCGTCGAGGTCCCAGTCGCCGATGGCCGAGCACTCGCGCCCGAAGCCGTCCTCGACGTCGAGGTCGCCGCCGAAGCCGGCCAGACCCTCGGTGATCTTCACGAAGTCGCGCACCGTACCGTCGGGCTTCAGGAACAGGATCCAGGCCGCGCCCGCGTTGCTGCCGGGGCGATCCTCGCCGATCGCGCCGACCGCGAGGTCCATCACCCCGTCGCCGTCCACGTCGCCGAGCCCGGTGCACGAGCGCCCGAACATGTCGTTGGCGCGCAGCGGCGGGCTCGCGCCGCCGGTGGTGTTCGAGATCTTGCTCCAGCCGAGCACGGACCCGCGCGCGCGGTCGGCCGGGTACGCGAGGAAGAACCCGGGCCGCGTGCAGGTCGCGCTCCCGGCTGATCTCGTCGTGGTCAGGCTCACGCCGTAGCGCCCTGGCACGAAGTAGGTGTGCGTCGGATTCCGTTCCGTGGAGCTCGTGCCGTCGCCGAAGTCCCACAGCCAGCCCGTGGCGTCGCCGGGCGAGGTGTTCACGAGCTCGGGCGTGAAGGGCACGCTGCCCTCGAGGTCGCGGCTGGTGAAGCCCGCCAGCGGCGGCAGGGACTCGCAGCCGAGGATCAGCCGCGGTGGGTCCGCGTCCTCGCGCGACTGGAAGGCGCTCTGGTTGGTGCTGCCGGTGCGCAGCTCGATCAGTGCCAGGGCGTACGCTCCGTCTTGCGTGATCCAGGCCGGATCGAGCGGAATCTGCACGCTCCCGCCCTCCGCGAGCGCCGGCCCCGTGTACACGCCGATGCGGCGTCCACCGAGGTTCGGAGCATTGTTCCAGGTCAGCGTCGACTCGCTCCAGGCCACGTCGACCGAGCGCACCTCGAAGTGCGCGTCACCGGCCCGGCCCTCGCCCTCGGTCAGCTCGAGCGTGATGCAGCCCGGTGCCTGCACGCCGAGGCCGGTCACGTCGAAGCGCAGGAACGAGCGCTTCCAGCGCGAGCCAGCCGAATAGTCGTCGCGCTGGACCAGCAGGTCGGAGGTCGCGTAGTTCGAGTCGAGCGCGTCCTCGCGCACGGCCGCGTCGGCGCTGGGCATGAAGACGAGGTCCTGTGCCCGGACCGGGATGGAAAGGGCGCAGGCGATGAGGAAAGGGTGCGGGACGCGGAGCATGGTGCCGGGCAAACCTGGGGACGCATCGAGGCGCCGGCGGAAGTTCTTCCGGCCGGCCATCCGGGCGACGTGCTGCGCGCGCGGGGGGATCGAGCGCGGCGGGGAATCCACTCGAAGCCTATTCGCTCAACGGAGCGCGTGTCGGATCGCTGCACGAAGTACCGCGGCGCACTTCACAGCCAGGCATCGACGGGAAGGAACTTCCGGCGCGCGGATACTGGACCAATCGCCCCTGCGGTAGGATCAGGGACGTGAGACCCCGGCCCCCCATTCTCACCACCATGTCCAGCCCCTCCCGCCTCCTCGGTCGGCTCCTCCCCGCCGCGTTCGTCCTGGGTGCGGCGCTCCACGCCCAGATCCCGAATCCGCAGCCGATCCGGCCGCCGGGGAGCAAGGTGTCGAAGCCCCTGCCGGGCACGGACCGCCTGATGACGTCCGTCAACGCGCTCACCTTCGCGGGCCACGCGCCGAACGACGCGGATCGTCTGTTCGTCGTCGAGCAGCGCGGGCGGATCGTGATCCTCGATCTGAACACGCTGGTCGTGAACGCCGTGGCGTTCCTCGACATCAACAGCCGCGTGATCGACAGCGGCAGCGAGCGCGGACTGCTCGGGCTCGCCTTCCACCCCGACTACGCGAACAACGGCCTCTTCTACGTCAACTACAGCCGCAACACTGACGGCGACACGATCGTCGCCGAGTACGGGCTGACGGGCGACCCCGACGTGGCCGACTTCGCTTCCGAGCGCATCCTGCTCACGATCAATCAGCCCCAGACCAACCACAACGGCGGCTGGGTGGGCTTCAGCCCGCTGGACGGTTACCTCTACATCGCCATGGGCGATGGCGGCAACTTCTGCGACACGGGCAGCGGACACACGACGGGGATCGGGAACGCGCAAGACCTGACCACCAACCTGCTCGGCAAGATGCTGCGCATCGACCCGCTCGGCGGGACGCCCTACGGCGTGCCGGCCAGCAACCCGTTCGTCGGCATCACGGGTGACGACGAGATCTGGGCCTACGGGCTGCGCAACCCGTGGCGCAACAGCTTCGACCGCCTGACCGGCGACTTCTACATCGGCGACGTGGGCCAGGACCTGCGCGAGGAGGTCGACTTCCAGGACGCGAACAGCATCGGCGGCGAGAACTACGGCTGGCGTTGTCGCGAGGGCGACGCCTGCAGCACGAACAGTCCGAGCTCGTGCCCGACGACGACGGGCTGCACCTGCCCGGGCGACATGCCCAGTCTGACCGCGCCCATCTACGACTACCGCCATGGAGCGCCGCCGGCGCCAGCGACCTTCGTGTGCTCCGTGGTCGGCGGCTACGTCTACCGCGGCAACATGTTCCCGCAGCTCTTCGGGGACTACTTCTTCGCAGACTTCTGCGGCAACGCGATCTGGAGCTTCCGCGTCCAGGACGGCGCCCTGAAGGACTACCGCAACCAGACCAGCGCGCTGACGCCCTCGATCGATGGCTTCAGCATCTCGGCCATCACCTCCTTTGGCGAGGACGCGAACGGCGAGCTCTACATCGTGACGAGCAGCGCGGTGTTCAAGATCGTCCCGCGGCCGTAGTACGGAGTCGGAGCAATTTTTCAACGATCCTCCGGAGGCGCAAGAAAACGCCTGGCCGTAGGACGGATCGTTGAAAAATTGCTCCGACTCCGTACTACGGCCGGATCAGCTGATCGGCAGCGCCTGCCCGGCGCGCACGAGCAGGCTCTTCTCGCTCGCTAGACCGATGAGCACGAGCACGCCCGCGAGCTGCCAGCCGGGTCCGTCCGGGAACGCGAGCAGCACCATCGGCAGGATCATCCCGAGCAAGAGCCCGACCAGGGCGTGCTCCTTCGCGTAGGGCCCGCGCTTCAGTAGCGCCAGCGTGCGCGCGTACTCCTCTTCGCGGCCCTTCGGAGCGAGGCCGGCCTCGAAGACGGTGTAGAAGAGCAAGAGACCGAGGCTGACGAGCAGGGTCCCGTTGAGGCCGATCTTCTCACTCTTCTCGAGTCCGAGCAGCGGCGCGACGGCCAGCATGAGCCCCGCGCCGGCCGCGGTCGCCTGCAGCACGAGCCGCAGCCACAGCCCCTGCTGCATCCACAGGACGCGCCCCTTCGCCTGGCCGAAGAGCCAGCCGGTGTAGGCTGCCGAGAGCGCGGCGGCGAGCAGCGTCGGCAGCGAGAACTTCCAGTCGAGCGTGAAGGGCTCGACCTCGAACCAGTTCCACACCAACGCGAAGGAGAGCAGCGCGCCGTAGGCCATCAACGCGTAGGTGCCGCGCACGAGCCAGGACTTCGTGTTGGGCCGCGTGAGAATGAGATAGAAGCGCTCCGGGCGCTTCAGGTCGGCGACGAGCAGGACCGAGGTGAGCGCCAGGAAGAGCAGGCCGAGGGCGGGAACTCCCAGCGCGATCGAGCGCTGGCCCGGTGCGCTCTGGAACGACCAGATCCCGCTCGCGATCGAGGCCAGGAACACGCCCGCCGCCAGCGCTTTCGTGAACAGGTAGGCCGAGATCTTCCAGCCCCAGAGCGGCGGGTGCGCGACGTCGTAGGTCGTCTTCGCGCGCGCACGATTCTCGATCGCACCTTGCAGCGCATCGAACTCGCGCGCCTCCATCGGCACCGCCGGGTGGCGCGCGGCCCACAGGTGCCCGCCGGCGTCGCTGGTCTGCAGCGGATCGATGCCCGCCGCCGCGACCTCGCGGTAGAAGACGTTCGGACCGGTGCCGGCCTCGGTCTTGCGCGCCGTGAGCTCGAACTCGCGCTTCATGCGCGACACCCTGCTCTCGGGATCGTGAAAGTCGCCCGGGATGATCGCCTCGGTCGGGCACACGATCGCGCAGGCCGGCGCGAGGCCCTGCTCGGTGCGGTGTGCGCAGAAGTGGCACTTCTCGGCCGTGCCCTTGTCTGGGTTGAGATAGAGCGCGTCGTAAGGACAGCCCTGCATGCAGCTCTTGCAGCCGATGCAGACCTTGGGGTTCACGTCGACGATGCCGTCCATGCGCTTCGTCAGCGCGTTCGTCGGACAGATCGTGATGCAGGGCGCGGCCGTGCACTGGTTGCAGCGCAGCACCGCGAAGGAGCGCTTGACCTCCGGGAACTCGCCCGCCTCCGTGTACTTGACCCAGGTCCGGAAGCTCCCCACCGGCACCTGGTTCTCGCTCTTGCACGCCACCGTGCAGGCATGGCAGCCGATGCACTTGGAATGATCGATGACGAAGCCGAGCTGCACGCAGGGGGGGCCGGGGGCGAGGCGCGGATCCTAGAAGGGCCGGGGGTTGGAGGCCAGTTTCGTCGCGACTCCGCGGCTGTCTTGGAGCCCGAACTCGGCCTCCGAGCGGACAGAGCGCGTCTCCCCCTTCTCCTGGTTCGATGGGGTAGGTTTCCCGAGC
>JANOGB010000297.1:0-2642 GCA_031413955.1 Planctomycetota bacterium
CGGCGTCGAAGCGGATGCGGCTCACGCGCTTCGCCTCGCCCACGTAGAGCCAGCCGTCGACGAGCTCGATCCCGGTCGGCGAGTCGAGGTTCTCGACCAGCGGCTTCACGTCGCGGCTCCGCACGAGGTACACGGTGTTGCGGATCGGCGAGGACACGAGCAGATCGCCGGCCGAAGTGACCCGAAGCATGCGCGCATCGCGGATGCCGTCGGCGAAGAGGCGCACCTCGAAGCCCGGCGGAACGCGCAGGCGCACGGCCAGCTCGTCCTCCGGAGCGGGCTCCGCGCCGAGGAAAGTCCCGCGCAGCGGCACGTTCACGGTGTAGGCCTCAGGCCAGAATAGTCGGCACGCCCCGAACAGCACGGCGACCAGACAGAGGGCGAAGATCGTTTTGCGCATCGGCTTCTCCTACACTCCTTGATACCAAAGGTGGACGGAGGATCGCCGCCGACGGCTCGGCAACGGGTCTGCGGGGGAGGAAAGTCCGGGCTCCACAGGGCAGGGAGATGGTTAACGGCCACCGGGGGAAACCCCAGGGAAAGTGCAACAGAAATCATACCGCCGACCTCCACACTTCGGTGTGTAGGGGTAAGGGTGAAATCGTGGGGTAAGAGCCCACGCGCGACAGCCGGGCGACCGGCGGCGAGGCAAACCCCTCCCGGAGCAAGCTCCAATAGGAACGGCGTCGAGAGCGGCCCGCTCGATCCACGTGCGCAAGCGCGTGGCGCCGTTCGGGTCTGAGTGCTCGAGCCCGCTGGCAACGGCGGGCCTAGACGAATGATCCTCGCCGCACGCCCCGCAAGGGACGCGCGGGACAGGACCCGGCTTACAGTCCACCTCCAGCAAATTCTCTCTTCCGATGGAGGCGAATCGATGCGTCGCGTTCTCGAGAACCTGATCGAGCTGCTCGACCTCGAGCCGATCGAGGTGAACCTGTTCCGCGGGCGCAGCCCGCAGGATGGTTGGCAGCGCGTGTTCGGCGGGCAGGTGCTCGGGCAGGCGCTGGTCGCGGCGGGGCGCACGGTCGAGGCGCGCGCGGCGCACTCGTTCCACGCGTACTTCCTGCGGCCGGGCGATCCGAAGGTGCCGATCCTGTACGACGTCGACCGGATCCGCGACGGCTCGAGCTTCACCACGCGGCGCGTGGTCGCGATCCAGCACGGCAAGGCAATCTTCAACCTCGCCGCGTCGTTCCAGGTCGACGAGCCGGGACTCGAGCACCAGATCGAGATGCCGGACGTTCCGGACCCGGAGGGGCTGCCGAACGAGGTCCAGCTGCGCGAGAAGCACGTCGACCGCATCCCCGAGAAGTTCCGCTCGACGTTCCTGCGCGAGCGTCCGATCGAGGTGCGGCCGATCGATCCGGTGGACGAGTTCAAGCCCGACAAGCGCCCGCCGTTCCAGAACGTCTGGTTCCGCGCGGTCGACCGGCTGCCCGACGACCGTTCCCTGCACCAATGTGTGTTGGCCTACGCGTCGGACCTGACGCTGCTCGACACGAGCAACCTGCCGCACGGCGTGTCGTGGTGGAGCGAGAAGTTCCAGACCGCGAGCCTGGACCACGCGATGTGGTTCCACCGGGACTTTCGCGCCGACGACTGGCTGCTCTACGCGCAGGACAGTCCGCGCGCGTCGGGGGCGCGCGGCTTCAACCGCGGCAGCGTGTTCACACGCGCGGGGGAACTCGTCGCGTCGGTCACGCAGGAAGGGCTGATTCGCCTGCGGGCTTGAGCGCGTCCGCTTCCCCGACGGGACGCGCGCCGGGTCTTCGAAACTGCGCGTGGCCCGACGGCTGGTAGGTGAGCACGAACGCGCGCCGGTCCGAGGCCGTGAGATTGCGCCGCGAGCCGTGCACGACGTCGCCGTTGAAGAAGATCACCGTGCCGGCGGGCGCTTCGATCGGCACGAGCTGCGCGCCGGGAAGCGCGCGCTCCACATCGGTGTAGAGCCGGCCGAGGGTGCCCTGGTCCTCGAAGCACGGCAGCCGGCCGTGCGTGTGCGAGCCGGGAATCATCCACAGGCAGCCGTTCTCGACCGTCGCATCGTCGAGGTACACCTGCAACGAGACCAGCCGGTCGACGTGCGGGCACTCGAACGCGAAGAACGGACAGTCCTGGTGCAAGGGGAACTCCGCTCCGCCGGGACGCTTGAAGTTCAGCTTGTCGGTAAAGAGCGCCAGCCGCTCGGCGCCGACGAGCGCGGCCGCAGGCTGCCAGAGGCGTGGATCGTCGACGAGCTTCTCGAGCTCTGGATCGAGGTGCAGGAACGGCTCCATCGAGCGGACATCCGCGCGCGCCTCCTGCCACTCCCACTTCACGAGCGACCCGAGCAGATCCTGGTAGCGCTTGCCGTCGATGCGTTCGGTCTTTGGCGCGTCTGGAGCCGCCGCAGCGGCGGCAACTCGGACATGCACGCGCTCGACCGCCCGGCGCAGGCCCTCGAGCTCGGTGGCGGAGAAGACGCGCTCGCGCACGAAATAGCCGTCGCGCTGGTAGCGCGCGAGCTCGTCTTCGCTGGCGGCGTGCTTCACGGCGCGGCAGCATACCCGCAGGCGGGAGGAGGAGTCGAGCTTGATCGTCGTCACGGGCGCGGCGGGCTTCATCGGCAGCAACCTGGTGCGGGCGCTGAACGCGCGCGGCCG
>JANOGB010000298.1:0-1749 GCA_031413955.1 Planctomycetota bacterium
AACGCTCGAGCGAGCCGGGGATCGCGCTCAACGTGCCACCGGCTGGACTCCTCGTGAGCCCGCAGCCGCCGGACCTGAAGTTCGACGGGGGCCGCAACCTCACGCAGAACCCGATCATCGTCGTCGACTTGAATGACTCCGCGCGCGCCGAGGCGCCGTTGCTCGCGGGCGGCAACACCGCGACTGCGATCTTGAGTTCTTACGACTGGGGATCGTTCGGCACGCTCGAGGTGCGCGCGACTCTCGACGTTGGGAGCGCGCTCGTCGGCCACCTCATCACCGATCCGAGCGTCGAGCAGATCCCGATCCCCAAGCGCACCGCGCCCTCGAGCGTCGCTGACAAGTGGAAGAGCGATAACCAGGTGACGGGCAAACCCGACTTGGACGACAGCGAGGACAATCCGGGCGGAACGGGGGACGATCTGGGCGACGGAATCTCGCTGTACGAGGAATACCGCGGGTTCTTCGTGGGAGGCTTCCACGCTCGCTCGAGCGCTCGCTTGCCTGGCTCGAAGCCGATGGATCCCAGGAAGAAGGATCTTTTCGTCAGGAATGAATACGGCCCGGATGTCGTGCCAGGCTTCAAAATGCTCGCGGAGCACGGTCGTCTGAACGTGCACTACGAACTCTTCCCGAGCGAGATCGACGCCGGGAGCGTGATCAACTTCAATCACGGTCACGCCAACGTCGTGGATCAGCACGGGGTTCGCGTCGTTCGCGCAGCACCCGACGTGAACCTTGCGGGCCGAGCAGAAATGGTGGACCCGACTTCGGACTTCCTATTGCTCCCGCGTTCGACGATCCACGTAAAGGTCGTTGGTGTGAGGCCCGGAGGGGCCACTAGTGCCGACCAACTCTCGCAGGCAAAGACGGCGGCCCACGAGGTTGCGCACGCAATCAGCGTCCCCCATCACGGCGAGACGGACTTGCGGACGGTGACTTGGACCTGGTTTCCGGCGACGGGCGAAGTCGAGGAAACGCCCCCGGGTGGGACCGCGTACCGGATCGAACTCCAGAAAGAAGACGCCGGCGCGATGACGCAACAAGAGATCGCGACGATCCTGCCGAGTTTTAAGAGGCAAGTGTATGTGGCTAACCACCGAGGTGAGCACAGCGGGCGTCCGGACTGCTTCATGCGGTACAGGGCCGCCGCCGCGTACACGCGCGAACCCACCACCCAGCCTGCTTCGCCGCGCGTGCGGTGGTGGCTAGGAGGAGAGAGCCGAGGACAGTGGATGGACAACACCGCCACGGGCTCCGGGGTGAACCTGGCATCTCGCACTCCCCGGTCTCGCTTCGGAGACGCCTGCTCGGCTCTCGATCGAGGCGACTGCCGGCACCGGATCCGCGTGAGCGACAAGCTCCCTGAAAAGCAAGAAATGTCGAACGGCGGAGCGGCTTGCCCATGATGCGCGCAGCGCCCCGCATTTCAATCTTGCTGGGTGTGGCCGCGTGCTTGTTGGGTCTTACTGGTCCATGCGCGCCCGCAGCTTCCCCGAGTACTACGCCGCCGCTGCTCGACCCGGAACTCTCCGCTGGGGCCGAGGGGCCCGAGGGCAGTGTCGCTTATCGCGGATCGCCGCTGCTTCTGACGGCGCTGCTCATCCACCCCGACTGGCCGACCACTAGCGCAGCTTCGACGCCGATTCCGATCGCACACCCAATCGACTGGTCGCAGCTCGTCCGCTTGGAGGTGACCGCTCTGGACGGAACCCTGTTGGCTTGGCCGATCGTGCCCGTCGCCGCTGC
>JANOGB010000299.1:0-21705 GCA_031413955.1 Planctomycetota bacterium
ACCTCAACCGCGCTCGCCGACCCTCCAACCCCTTGTCAGGCCACCCAACCGTCCGCTACACCATCACCCGTCTCGAGCACCCGCTCGACTGGCCGCTTTTGGGGTGGCCACAACTGGCCGCATTTGAGGTGGCCACCGAGGCTACAAGACGGTTCACAATGCCCTGCGCAAGCTGGGCGCGAGGGCACGGCGGCCGCCGCACGGAAAGAAGGCGACGAAGCTGCGCGAGATCTGGCGGTTCCTGCACGAGAAGTGCGAGAACCCCAGGCACAGATCCTACGGGCACTACGGCGCGCAGGGGGCGCGAGTCGCCGAGGAATGGAAGAGCTTCGAGCCCTTCTACGAGTGGGCACTCGCCGAGGGATACCGAGTCGGACTCCGGATCGCTCGCATGGATGGAGTCCGGCAATACGGGCCAGAGAACTGCGTTTGGGTGACCCAGGTAGAGCGCCTGCGATTGTAGAAGCCTCCTCTGCGGAGGAAGCGAAACCGGAAGAAGCCCGAGCCGATCGACTGGACGAGAGCGACAAAGCTCCACGAAGTGGGTCTCTCGCGGCGGGAGATCGCTCGGAGGGTGGGCGCGAGTTACATGGGCATCCTTGTCGGGTTCAAGCGACTGGGAATCGCAAACCCGCGGAAACCCTCACCGAGGAGCACCACGGAGGGACGACGTCTGTACAAGACCTGGGAGTCCCTGCACGCGCGCTGCGAGAACCCGAGGAATTCTCTCTATCCGTACAACGGCGCGCTGGGCGCCCAGGTCTGCGACGAATGGAGGGAGTTCGGTCCCTTCTTGAGCTGGGCGCTTCGCTCCGGAGCGCGGCCCGGTCTCTGGCTCGCTCGGGTCGATCGAGACAAGGACTACACACCGCGGAACTGTGAATGGGTGACGCCGAAGGAGGCATTGAGGAGAAGGAGGCCGCCGTCCACGAAGCCTGCACCCAGACGGCTCATCACGGCGTTCGGCGAGACGAAGGGGATCATGCAGTGGTCGAGGGACCGAAGGTGCTCCGTGAGCGCGCCCACGATCTCGAATCGGCTTGCCAGCGGATGGGCCGTGAAGAGCGCGATCACGGAGCCGGCTGAGAACCGCGGAGGAAGCGACGGCTACTTCACCGAGCTCGTGGCCTTCGGCGAGAAGAAGGGAATCACGGACTGGACCAGGGATCGCCGTTGCAAGGTGAGCCTGACGGGGCTGGTGGATAGGCTCCATCGAGGGTGGAAGGTGGAGGATGCCCTGATGACGCCGCCGTACAGACAGCCGGGCCGCAACCCAGCGCGCCACCGGAAGAAGCAGCGGACCATCCCGCCGAGCGGCAGCCGAACCCTGGTTCGCTCAATGACCACGACCCCCGTTCGGCCGTGAACGCATCCGGCGTGCCAGCCCTCCAAGTCCGGTCAGCGCCTCCGAATCCGCCGTTGCTGTTTAGTGGCGGATATTCGCGTCCCTCCAGGTACATGAAAGCACACGCTGTCCACCCGACCGGTGACACGGAAGCACATCCTGTCCGCTGTATCGCTGTAGGTACACGGACGACCACGTTGTCCACCCGCGCGTTTCAGCTTCCCAAGCTGAATGTCGAGGGTTCAAGTCCCTTCGCCCGCTCCACGTAAGTCGCGATGGGGGCGCGGGTTATGGCCACGCTGGCGGTTGCGGATTCCTACGTTGCGCGCCATGTGGCTGTTTAGTGGCCGTTGAACGCGGCGGCCACAGGCGCGAGAGAGCGCCCAAGCTGCCACGGCGTGGGTTGGAGGAGGAGGGAGTGCAGCGGGTGTGCCGGCGAGCGTCTGCCAGGGTGGCGGTGGCTGGATCGGAGCGGGTGGTCGGCAACGTGGAATCCGGCGGCAACTCGTGGGCATGGACCGTAAGTTGACGGGGGGCGGTGGCGTCGCTTACTGGTCGCGCCCGAAGGCCAGGAGCTGGACACCTGGATAGACTACGTGTGCTTCTCCTTCCCGGGGATGTGCTCGCGAGGTACCAGGCCCATCCCCCATGAACACGCGACGATTTCTTCCTGTCCTGTCGTTGTTGCTACTAGCAGGCCCTGCTGCCGCCGACTTGATCACCGGCCAGGTCGTCGATCCGAACGGGGTGGGCGTGCCCGGCGTGAACCTCGACGCCATCGACCTCATCAACGGCGGCCAGGCGACGCTCTTCAACGACGGCGCCGACGCCAACGGGTTCTTCACCACGACGATCCCCGCGGGCGTCTACCGGATCGTCTTCAAACCGCCGGCGCCGCCCACCACGACGTTGCTCGTCGTCGAGGTGAACAACGTGGTGGTCTCGGGCACGAAGAACATGGGCACGATCGCGCTGCCCCTCGGCGTGTCCCTGGGCGGTCGGACCGTGGACGTGAACGGCTTTCCGGTGGCGAACCTGAACGTGGACGTCATCGACCTCGGGACGGGCCAGAAGGTTCCCCTGCAGGGGGATAACACGAACGCCTTCGGGAACTTCACGATCGCCGTGCCGACGACCCCGATCGAGGTGCAGTTCCGGACGGACAGCATCTCGCCGACGCTCGCCCCAGAGGCCATGGAGCTCACCTTGAGCGCCAACACCAACCTGGGTGACATCACGCTGCACCCAGGCTTCCTGCTCTCGGGGCTCGTGCAGCGTTCGGGGGGCTCTCCCGTCTCTGGGGCCGACACCGACGTCCTGGACAGCTTGAGCCGCGTGAAGCGTTTCACTCCGAACGACAACACGGACAGCAGCGGGGTGTTCAGCGTCGTCGTCCCGGCCGGGACGTTCGACATCGAGGTCTGTCCCAGGGCCGTCGATCTCTTGGTCGGAGCGGAGGTCCTCGGCGCGGTCGTCAGCGGAAACACGGACGTGGGCGTCATCACGCTCGGGAGCGGTGTCGTTCTCTCCGGCACGATCACGGACTACCTGGGTGCGCCCGTACAGGGCGCGGACGTGGACGTTCGAGACTCGGCGAGTGGCGTGGCCGTCGTGCTGTGCAGCGACAACTCGAATGCCTCGGGTGCCTACTCGGTGGTCGTTCCTACCGGAACCTTCAAGGTCGTGTTCAGCCCCCCAGGCGAGTGCGCCTCCGGGCTAGGGCAGGACAGCAACGGGGGAGTCGTCGTCAGCGGCAACACGGTGCTCGATGGGGTCCTACCCGACGGCACCGCCACGGCTTCCGTCTTCGTCGGGGACGGCATCAACGCGGACACGATCACGCCCGTGGCCGCGAGGATCGGCGCCACATGGAGCGCGCCACTGACGATCGGGCACTTCCATGGCTCATCCGGGACGGTCACTCTCAACTTCCGCCCGAACACGTTCAACGGACCAACTCGATTCTCAACAATCGGTGGCCGCCCGTACGAGCTTCTCATCGGGGGACCGCTCATGGGCTCAGTCTCGGGCTCGCACAACGGCGTGTCCGGAGGCATCGCGCCCGGGTTGATCCCCAACAGGGTTTCTCTCGTGGGGCGCTCCTGGGCAGCCCAATACACCGTGCTTGGCGGCGGCTTCGTGGACCTGTCTCAAGCCGTTTTCGGCGTCGTCGGCTGCCCGTAACAGGTTCAATCGCGCCGCGATCTGCTCGCCGCGCTGGCCGAGGTGGGCGCAGACGTAGGTCAGCAGCGCCCCGTCCACGCCGACGGAGCTCAGCCACGCCCGCGCCTCGATCAGGGCCTACCTGGAGTTCGCGTCCTGCGTCGACCGTCGAGCCTGTGTCCGTGTCAGGGCCTTCTTCCTCGCCGGGACGTGCGCCCTTTCGCCGGCTTGGGGCCAGCCGATGCGAGGAGGCTGCCGGCCTTCCTTTGCTTGCGGGCCTGGCGCTCGATCTTGGTCTCCAGGTCCGCGATCAGGGCAATCGTCTGCTCGACGCTGCGGCGCCTGCGGGGTTCCTTTTTGCGCATGGGCATCCGGGGATGGGCGGCGCGAGCAAGGCATAGCCTAACAATGAAGGGCAGCCGGTGCCGAGCCTTCACTGGGAGAGCGCGACCCACGCGACCAGCTCCTCCGCCTTCTCCGCCAGCACCATGGCAATCGTCAGCGGAGCGGCAGGCCGCTATCCTTCTGCCGGATGACTGTCCCATGGCCCAACCCACCAAGGTCGCCGAACTGAAGAGCCTGCCGCCGGGGAAGTCGGTCTGCGTCGACATCGGCGGCGAGAAGGTCGCGCTCTTCAACGTGAACGCGACCGTGCACGCCATCGCCGACACCTGCTCCCACCGCGGCGGGCCGCTCTCCGAGGGCGAGATCGATGGGACAACGGTGACATGCCCCTGGCACGGGGCCTGCTTCGACCTGAAGTCCGGTGCCGCGCTCGGTCCACCGGCCACGCAGGGCGTCAAGCGCTACGAGGTCACAGTGAAGGGGAGCGACATCCTGCTGTCCGTGGAGTGAGCCGACCGGCGGCTCCAGGTGCGAAGCTGCTACCCTGGCCTCGTTCCGAAGTCTCTCCGTGGAGTACTACCGCATCGAAGTCCGTCTGCTCGACGTGAAGCCGGCTCCTTGGAGGCAGTTTCTGCTCAAGAAGACGGTGACGTTCGAGAAGCTTCACCTGGCGATCCAGGATGCCTGCGGGTGGACGAACAGCCACCTCTTCTCGTTTGCCGAGACCGTTCAGGGGGCCGGTGATCGCCACGATCCCGGACGACGACTACGCCGTGCACGACCCCGACGCGAAGAAGGTCAAGCTCTCAGCGTTCCTGCCCGACGTGGGGTCCAAGCGGTTTTTCTACCAGTACGACTTCGGAGACAACTGGTGGCACGAGGTCAGGATTCTCGAAGTCGTGTCGATGCCCAGGCGCTTCGTTCGCCAATTGCTGGCCGGGGAGCGCGCGTTCCCACCCGAGGACTGCGGCGGGATCCCAGGCTACGAGAACTGCGTTGCGGTCGCCCTGGACAAGGCAACGAGTGAGATCGAGGACCCTGAGCATCTGCGCGGATGGCTCGGGGATTGGCGCCCAGACCGGTTCGACCTGGCTGCCGCGAAGAAGGGGTTCGACTGCTGATCCGCTCTGCCGCCGTGCCCGAACACCGCGGCGGCAGGGCCTTGGCCTCGTGTGTGGCCCGGCGAGCCTCGACGGCCGGAATCTCGGCTTCGAGAGCGGACGATCTGGTCGGGACTGGCCGCCGCCCCGGTGGCGCTGGAAGATGGACCACATGGGCACCGCTCAGGCAGTCCTGCCGGAGACCCGCCCTCCCGACCATTCGATCTTTTCCGACCCGCGGGAAGTCCTCGCGTCGCAGGGCATGCCTGAGGACCAGAAGCGCCGCATCCTCCTCGACTGGCTCCAGGACGAGCTGGCGCTCCTCGTCGCGGACGACGAGGGCATGGTAGGGAACCGGTCGCCGCGACCGGACCATGTGCTGGCGGCGCTCCAGGATCTCGAGCAAGCAGCCGACGTCTGGCGCAGATCAACGTGGCCGGCCAGGTGATCAAGGGCGCGGCCGGCGCAAAGGTTCCTCACCCCGAGAGCCTCTGCCACCGCTGCGCGGCGCGCAGGTACGTGAAGGGCCGCGCGACGGTGTTCGTCATGTGCACGGCGCTGCCGGTGAAGTACCCGCCGCAGCCGGTGGTGCAGTGCGAGGCGTTCAGGCCGGAGTCGTGATGACAACGGCCGCGACTGGGCGGACGGGTAGGATCGAGCCGCCGTCATGAGGTTTGGATTCCGAAGGCCGTCGATCAGGAAGCGCATCGCCGCGCGCACGTCCTGGCGGCGCTACGTCCGCCACTCGCTCGGCTTGAAGGCTCCGCGCGGCTGGGGCTGGCTCACGAACCCGAGGCGGGCGGCCTACAACCGGGTCTACAGCCGGACCACGAAGGGCTGCTTGGTTCTGTTCGTGGCCGGGCTGGGCATTGTGACGTTCGTCGTGGAAGAGCTGATCCTTATCGCGTGACTACACCAAGCTGCAAGCGAGCCCACAGGCCAGCCGAGTTCGTTGCCGTCTACCGCCATCGCCACCGCCTGGTATCCTGCCGCCCATTCTGAGGGGAGGACGAAGGCCGATCATGTACAGCAAGGCGCAGCGCACCTGCATGTACGGCGTGCTTCTCGTCGCGGCAGAGCTCGCGTCGCGGGGTCTCATCGTCTCTACAACATCGAGGAACGCGATGGGCGCCGATCTCCTCATGACCGACGACTCGTGTAGCCGAGCCTGCTCCGTCCAGATCAAGACAAATGCCAAGTTGGCGCCCTTCTGGCTTGTCGGGGAGAAGGCCAAGAGGTTCAAGTCGCCGACCCACGTCGGCGTGTTGGTCAACCTCCGCAACGAAGGGAAGCGCAAGGGGGAGCACGAGTACTACGTCGTGCCGAGCGAGGAGGTTGCGCAACTCATGCAGGAGGAGCATTCCGAGGCGCGTGGGAGCGACAGAAGCCGGCATGAGCGAGGAGGAAGAAGACGGTCGCGTTACGCTGCACGAGCAGATCGCCGAGTTCCTCCGCGCCAGTGGCGCCGAGTGGCCCTGGAGGTGGCCTGTGGCTGATCCCTTTATCAATCAACTGAAGCGCCTCTGCGTCACGCACCGGACGCGGGCCAAGTGGGTGTTCGTTCCAACGCACGCGCTGGGACGAACGATCGGTGACCGCCTCGTTCTCACAGGCTCAGACTGGGCGAACCTGCGATTCGTCACGCCGCTCGACATCGCGCTCAGGATGGGTGCGCCGTTCCTCGTCGAGCGCGGCATCGATCCATCGGAGGAGGGCCTTGGGCCTGCACTGATCATGCGGCTCCTGATGGACCTGCCGGGCTCCACGTCCTACTTCCGGCCGCTGGCGAACCAGCCGCAGTTGGCAATGGCACTGTGGTCGACGATTCGCGAGCTACGGATGGCTGGCGTTCGGGCAGACCATCTCGAGGCCAAGCACCTTGAGTCGGCGGACAAGCATGCCGAGCTTCAGGGGCTGCTCGCTGCCTACGAGGCTTTTCTCGGTGCCACCGCTCGCGGCGACCAGGCGGTCGTCTACCGGGAGGCGCTTGAACACCTCGACTGGTGTCCGATTCAGGCAAGCGATTGCTGGACGGAATGGCCCGAGGCCACATGGTCGCCCCTCCAGCGTCGCCTCATCAGCAGGATGCCCGGCGAACGTCTTGTGCCCGACTCGCTCGCGCTCTCTGGCGCGACGATCCCGCGTCGGAGGTGCGACGACGAAGGCTCGCGACGGTCGGTCCAAGACGACCAGGCCCACCTCGCCTACCTGCGGGAACCGGACCAGGCGAAGACTTCTTTCGGCGCCACCAAGCGCTACACGTTTTTCAATGCGGGCGGACCGGAGGCCGAGGTGGAAGAGGTCTTCCGGCGTATCCTGGCTTCGGGCACTCCGCTCGATGAGGTAGAGATCGCTTGCAGTTCGGACACATACCCGTCTCTCATCTGGGAGAAGGCGTTGCGCTACGAATGGCCGGTGACGCTTGCGGAGGGTGTGCCCGCGACGCTTTCTCGTCCCGGGCGGGCGCTGCTCGGATTCTCGCACTGGATCGAAGACGACTTTTCGGCAGGGCGGTTGGGCCGACTGCTCGAATCAGGTGACGTGTGGGGACGAGCGCGGCCTCCTGGGGGTGACGGTGGTTCCACCGACCCCGGCTCACATGAGGAATCGCACTCAGATCGCCGCCCTCCTCCTGGACGTGCCGCTCGACTCCTCATCAAGGCTCAGGCTGCGTGGGGCCGGGACACGTATCGACTCTCCCTCGGCCAGCTTTCGAAGGCGTTGCGTACGCGCGCCGAACGCGGCGACATTTCGGCCGACGAACGCGAGATCTATCTCCGGCGCGCCGACGAGGCTGACGTTCTCGCCGCCTGGATCAACCGCCTCATCCAACTCGTGCCAATGCCGGGTGAGGACGGCAAGATCAATCTCCAGGATCTCGTCCACGGCGCAGAGCGCTTCCTCGAGGACACGGCCGCGCGCGCGAGCGCTTTTGACGCGGCCGCCGCAACCAGGATCGGGGGCGCGATTGCGGAGCTTCGCGCGCTTGGCGAGTTCCGCTGTGGTCTCGACCAGGGCCTGCGGTTCCTCCGCGAGCGGGTCGAAGGACTCAGCGTCGGCGCCGACCGGCCGCGACCGGGTCACCTACACGTCTCGACGCTGCGTGAATGCGCGCTGGCCGGGCGTCGCCTGCTATTCGTGATCGGCCTTGAGGAAGGACGAGCATTTTCCACCACGTTCGAGGATCCAATCCTCCTCGATCACGAGCGGACCCTCGTACACGGCGGGCTGCGGACCTCAACCGATCGCATCGACGAGGCCGTGTTCTCCGTCGTTTCACGCCTTGCCTCGGCTTCGGCGTTGCCCGACACGGCGATTTGCTTCAGCTACTCGTGCCGCGACCTGCGGCAGTTCCGCGAAACCCACGCATCTTGGTTGATGCTCCAGGCCTATCGCGTGGGGACTGGGAATCCGTCCGTGTCGTACAAGGAACTGCAACAGCAACTTGGCACCCCAAAGTCCTGCGTGCCCGCGTCACCAGAGGATGCGCTCGGAATCGGTCGCTGGTGGCTGCACGGCGCCAAAGTCGGTGGCGAGGTTGCACGGGAGGCCGTGCTACGCCAATTCCCCGCGCTCGCGGCCGGCATCTGGGCAGAGGAGGCTCGAGCGTCGGCTCAATTCACTGAGTTCGATGGCTACGTCCCCGATGCCGGGCCTGTGCTCGATCCGGCGGCTCCGGGCAAGGTCGTTTCGCCCACCCAGCTCGAGAGCGTGGCAAAGTGCCCCTTCCGGTTCTTCCTGGAGCGTGGCCTGCGCATCAACGCGATCGAGTCAGGTGAACGCAGTCGAGAAGTGTGGTTGAGCCCGCTCATCCGGGGTCAGCTCCTGCACGACCTCTACGCCGAGTCCCTACGACGATGCCGCAAGGCTGATCGGCGGCCGACAATCAGCGACGATCGCGAGTGGCTGATCGCACTAGGTCGGACGAGACTTGCCGAGTTGAAGGAAACGATGCCGGCTCCATCGGTGGAGGTCGAAGAGCTCGAGTCCGAGGGCCTACTCGACGATCTTGATCTCTTCTTGCGCGCCGAATGCGAGTTGGATTTGTCGCGCCGTCCGCTCGGATTCGAGGTGTCGTTCGGGCAGTCCGACGATGGGGAAGCGGAACCGCTGGCACGTGCGGAGCCGATAGAGATCAAGGTAGGGAGCCTCACGTTCCGCCTTGCGGGCCGTGTCGATCGCGTCGATCGCATCGACGGACCGCGGGGCACGACGTTCCGGATCGTGGACTACAAGACCGGAAGCTACTGGGCGGACGACTGGAAGGGGACGTTTGCAGGCGGTCGCATGCTGCAGCACGCGCTCTACGGCCTGGCCGTGGCGGAGCTGCTCAGGCTCGCCGGCCAGCAAGGCGAGGTCGCCGACGCGGAGTACTACTTCTCGTCGCGGAAGGGCCGCCAGCACCGTACGAACATCTCCGCGCAGCCCACAGCGCGCGTTGCGGCGGTCTTGACTGACCTTCGCGAGGTGGTCGCATCCGGCCTGTTCATCCACACGCCGACAGACACGCCCTGCAAGTTCTGCGACTACCAGCACGCGTGCGGCAAGGTGGCGGCAGAGCGAGCTACGACGAAACTCCTCGACCCGGCGCTCGCTCCCTACCGGAGGCTTGCAGCGCATGACTAGTCGCCGGCCGCTTGCCGATGCCGCCGCTCGCACCAGAATCACCTGCGAGCTGGACCGCAGCTTACTCGTGGAGGCGGGTGCGGGCTCCGGGAAGACGCACGAACTGGCGGCCCGGATGGCGGCTGGCGTCGCGAGAGGCACGTATCAGATCGAGTCGATGGCGGCCGTGACGTTCACGCGCAAGGCTGCTGCCGAACTGCGGGGACGGTTCCAGTTGGCGCTCGAAGCTATGGGGGACGCCGGTGGCGGGTCCCAACAATGCATCAACCACGCGCTGTCCAACATCGAGCGGTTCTTCGCTGGGACCATTCATGCTTTCTGCGCTCGTCTGCTGCGCGAACGTCCGGTGGAGGCTGGCTTATCGCCTGGCTTTACGGAGCTGGACGATGCCGAGGATGCGCTACTGCGCGAGCAGAGCTGGCGCGACTACCGATCCCAGGCCAAGGCGAACGGGGACCCGAACTACCTCGCGCTCCTCGACGCCGGCCTTAGCCCCAAACAGCTCGACGACGCGTTCAGGCTCGTCTGCCTCTACGAAGAGGTCGATTTTCCGCCAGGCGACGCCGCACTGCCCGACGACCGGGCAGGGTGGACGGCCCTCGAGACGTTCTGGGCTGAGCTCTCACGGCATCTCCCATCGCCCGTCGATCCAGTGACTACGTGTAAGACGCAGCAGGGTGCCGTGCGCTTCGCCCGGGACTGGACCTTCTTCTCCCGGGCCCGTCGCACGCCTGCGCTACTAGCAGCGCTGTTTGCGCACTGGGAGTTCACACCCAAGATCGTCCAGATGAGGTGGTCGGACGACCCTGTCGTGAAGAAGCGGCTGGGGACGGCAATTCCGGAACTGCACCAACGGTTTCGCTCCTCGACCGTTGATCCATTCCTCACTGCATGGCGCCGGCACATCTATGGCGCCTGCGTCGCGGTGCTAGTGAGAGCACGCGAAGTGGCGGCGGCCGAGCGCCAGCGGAGGAACGCCCTCAGCTTCAACGATCTCCTACTGCGCACAGCTAAGGCGCTGAGGATCAACGCGAACGTTCGTCGCGCACTACAGCGGAAGTTCCGCTGGCTCTTCGTAGACGAGTTTCAGGACACCGATCCCATCCAGGCAGAGATCATGTTTTTGCTCGCCGGCGATGGAGATGGCGCCGACTGGCGCACAATTCCGATTCGTCCGGGCGCACTCTTCGTGGTGGGCGACCCGAAGCAGTCGATCTACCGTTTCCGGCGGGCCGACATCGACATCTACAACCAGGTGCGGCAGCGGCTCGCAGGCGACGACGGCAGTGGTGTCGTGAAGCTCACCGCTAACTTTCGGTCCGTCCCGGTGCTCTGCACGTGGGCGAACACGGCATTCGACGGGCCATTTCCGGCACAGGAGAACGAGTATACCCCGAAGTTCGCGGGACTGGACGCCACCCGGGAGCCCGAGGAGGGGCGCGAGGGGATCTTCACGCTCTCGATCCCTGCTAGCGTAGCGGACGGGATCGGCGAGGAAGCGGCGCGGATCGCGCGGTTTATCTGGTCCGAGGTGGCGGCGGGGCGACGGACCTACGCGGACTTCCTTGTCTTGACCCGGAAGAAGCGCAGCTTGCACGTGTTTGCTGGAGCGCTTGAGACTTTGCAGATTCCGGTAGAAGTCAGCGGCGGAAGCGGCTTCAGTGAATCTGCCGAGGTTCAGCAGCTCGCACTGTTGCTGACCGCGCTTACTGATCCGCAGGACCAGATCGCGCTCGTGGGCGTGCTCCGCGGGGCCCTGTTCGGCCTGAGCGATCGCGAGCTGTTCGCTTTTCGGCAGGCAGACGGCTGGCTTGGTGTGTCATCCGATGCACCCGGCTCATCCGACAGCCTGTCGTCCCCGGTTGCGTCCGCGCTCGCCTCGCTGCGCCGCTGGTACAAATGGACACGCAGGCTGCCGGCGGGAGCAGCGCTAGAACGCATCCTGGACGACTCGGGATATCTTGCGCTCGCGGCGACCAGCCCCGGTGGCGTCGAGGCTGGGGATCTCCTGCACGCCATTGACCGAGTTCGGGCCGGCGTCGAGTCCGGCTTCACCCTTGCCGAGGCGGGACAGGCCCTTGCGTCATGGTCGAAGCTCGATGACGGTCCGGAGGAATCGTCGGAGATCGAGTCGCTGCCGCTCGAGTCAGGCCAGCAAGGCGCCGTCCGACTCATGAACCTGCACAAGGCCAAGGGGCTCGAAGCGCCCGTGGTCTTCCTTGCAGATCCCACGGGCGGCTTCGAGCCGCGCGTGGACGTGCGGATCCTCCGGTCCCCAATCGATGCCGCTGACGGTGCGTGTACGGGGCCTACCGCCCCACAGGGGTACTTCCGCATCACGTCGCCCCAGGGATGGAGCATGAAGCCCATCGCGGAGCCAATCGGCTGGGCCACGCTCGAAGCGGAGGAGCAACGGTATCTCGATCACGAGAACACGCGCCTGCTCTACGTCGCAGTGACACGGGCGCGCGACGTGCTCGTCGTCTCAAGGTGGCCGAAGGGCGGAAGTTGGACGCCCGCGTGGCAGGATTTTGAAGCACACCTTACCGGCGTACCCGAGCTTCAGGTGCCGGATCACGTCGCTTCCCCGCCTCCTGCTGAAGTGGACATCTCCCCTGAGACATTGGCCAGAGCGATGCGGGCGGCGGCAGGACGGCACACCGTGGCGAAACGTCCATCCTGGTCGGCGACGTCAGTCACCGCGGAGCTGAAACGCCTGCCGCGCATGACGGCCGGCCCTGACGAGCCCGCGGCGGAAGACCCGACGCGAGTAGCGACGGACGACACACCGAGCCGCCGGGCAGACGCGGGCCTTGCCTGGGGCACGCTCGTGCACGGGCTGCTGGAGCACGCGATGCGGCACAAGTCAGCGACGCGGAACGACCTTCACCGTCTCGCGATGTGGCTCACCCTGGAGGAGCCCACGCTGCGCACCATGATCGATCGAGCGTTGGACACGGTCGAGGTCGTCGCGCGCGCGGCGTTCTGGATAGACGCCAAGGCGTCCCCAGAAGCGCACGAGGAAGCACCATTCGCCGTACGAGAGACGGAAGGCGGGCTGCCAAAGGTCCTGAACGGTGCCATAGACCTCGTGTATCGCACGGGCGACAGCTGGCAGATCGTGGACTACAAGACGGACGCGGATGGAGGGAGTGTGAATCTCGATGCGCGATACTCGTCGCAGGTCACGGCGTACGCCCGCGCATGGGAGAGGGTCGCGTCACGCCCAGCGGTTCCCAGGGTAGTGAGCACGCGACAAGGCGCGCCCCCCAGTCGCGCCGGAGACTAGAATCAGGGCGGAGTTCCGGTTTTGATCGCAGCCAGCTTCCCTTCTGGATGCCGAGGAATGGCAGCCTGCAGACGTTGAGGGGCGCAGACTATCAAACCGCATCTTGTGCGACGCCTCGCTCATCTCTGGCGGCTACAAGCCGGTCAGTAGTTCCCCCAGGCGTGATTAGCTACGATCCAGGGCCACATGCGCCTTCCCCTCTCCGAAATCCGCTCGCGTGCGATGGCCTTCGCAACCGAATGGAAGGACGCCACCAGCGAGCGAGCCGAGGCGCAAACCTTCTGGACAGAGCTGTTTACGGTGTTCGGCATCAAACGGCGAAGTGTTGCCAGCTTTGAGGAGAAGGTCCGCAGCCTTGGCAAAGGCTTCGACCGTATCGACGTCTTCTACTCGGGCGTGATGCTCGGCGAGCACAAGAGTCGCGGTGAGAGCATGACCAAAGCTGCGAGCCAAGCCTTCGACTACGTGCAGTCGCTGACACGCGAAGGTAGGCACGACGAAGTTCCGCAGTTCATCGTCGTGTCGGACTTTGCGCGCTTGGTCATCTATGACCTCGATGCCGCCGACCCTGCCTTGCCCGTTGCCGACTTCCCGACTGCCCAGCTCTATGATAACATCCGTCACTTCGGGTTTCTCTCGGGATATGCGACGAAACCAGTTGATCCAGAAGACCCGATCAACATCCGCGCCGTCGAGATACTCGGTGCGCTTCACGATGCGCTAGAACAGGGAGGGTACGCGGGTCACAACCTCGAACGCTTTCTCGTCCGAGTACTCTTCTGCCTTTTTGCAGACGACACTGGCATCTTCGATCCCGACACGTTCAAGATGCTCGTGCAAGAGTCTCGCGCAGATGGAAGCGACCTCGGCCCGGCGCTCGCTCGGTTGTTCAAGGTACTGGACACCGCTCCTAAACATCGCGCCAGTGGCCTGCCCAATGACCTCAAGGCCCTGCCTCACGTCAACGGGGCCCTGTTCGCCGAAGACCTTGGATTCGCAGAGTTTACCGGCCCAATGCGTGCGGCCTTGCTCAAGAGCTGCGACTTCAACTGGTCGCGCATCAGCCCCGCCGTCTTTGGTTCGCTGTTCCAGTCGGTCATGGCCGGCGATACTGGCAAGAAGAGGCGGAGGCAGATCGGAGCGCACTACACGTCCGAGCGGGACATCATGAAGCTGATCCGCTCCCTGTTCCTTGACGATTTGCAGGCGGAACTTGAGTTGTGTCGCGGTAACCTGAAGAGACTCAAGGCCTTCCAGGGCAAACTTGCCGGACTACGATTCCTCGACCCGGCTTGCGGCTGCGGCAACTTCCTTGTGGTCACGTATCGGGAGCTGCGACTATTGGAGCTGGAAGTCTTGCAGGAACTCCACGGGGGCAAGTTCGACTCCAAGCGCTTGCTGATGGAGTCGTTGCTCAAGGTCGACGTGGACCAGATGCACGGCATCGAACTCGAGGAGTGGCCTGCGCGCATCGCTGAGGTTGCGATGTGGCTAATCGACCACCAGATGAACCTCAGGGTCGGTGAGGCGTTTGGCGAGCCCGTCCTAAGGCTCCCTCTGGAGAAGAGCGCGAAGATAGTGGTCGGGAACGCGCTACAGACGGACTGGAATAGCGTGCTACCGGCAAACTACTGCAGCTTCGTGCTGGGGAACCCCCCCTTTGTTGGAAAAAAGGAGCAGAGCGCCCAGCAGAAGACCGACATGAATCTTGTCTGGCATGAGACAAAGGGGGCAGGGATTCTCGACTACGTCACCTGTTGGTATCTCAAGGCCGCTTGCTATATCACTGGGACACGGATCCGCTGCGCCTTTGTCTCTACGAATAGCGTTAGCCAGGGTGAGCAGGTAGGCGTTCTGTGGTCGGAACTCTACGAGCGCTACCATATCAAGATCCATTTTGCCCATCGCACGTTTACGTGGATGAGCGAGGCCCGGGGCAAGGCGCATGTGCATGTCGTCATCATTGGCTTCGGCGCTTTCGATTACGCCGCCAAGCTCATCTACGAGTATGATCACGCCGACGGCTCGCCGACCTGCATATCTGTGGGGAACATCAACCCGTATCTCGTCGAAGGCGGAGACACTACCGTACGCACCCGTACGGTCCCTTTGAATGGCGCCCCTGCCATCTCATACGGAAGCATGATGATCGACAAGGCGCGCGACTCCGGTGACGAGGCTGGACTCATTCTCTCGCCGGCTACCCGCGCCGCTCTCCTTGTTGAATCACCCGAATTAGCTCAATTCATCCGCCGGCTGTATGGTGGCGACGAATTCCTTAACGGTACCGAACGCTGGTGTTTATGGTTGGTGGATGCCCCACCTAGTATTCTCCGTGACTCGCCTCTCCTTCGGAGCCGAGTTGCAGCCATCCGAGACTTCCGCGAGAATAGCAAGCGTCCACAGACCAACGCGCTCGCTGCCACGCCAACGCTATTTGGTGAAATCCGCCAGCCTACCACTCCCTACCTTCTCATTCCCAAAGTCTCGTCGCAAACGCGACGTTACCTCCCGGTTGGCTTTCTTGCCCCGGATGTCATCGCCAGCGGAAGCGCGCTCGTCGTGCCTGACGCCACGGTTTATCACTTTGGGATTCTATCGTCTACCATGCACAATGCGTGGATGCGGACGGTTGCAGGTCGAATGAAGAGCGACTATCAGTATTCAAACAACATCGTCTACAACAACTTTCCCTGGCCGCCTGAAGTCTCTGCCAGAGATCGAGCCGTTGTGGAAGCCGCTGCTCAGGCCGTCCTCGATGCACGAGTGCAGTTTCCAGCGTCGACGCTGGCTGCTCTTTACGACCCATTGTCCATGCCCGCCCCTCTCGCTAAGGCCCACGCCGATCTAGACCGGGTAGTTGACCGTTGCTACAGGCGCGAACCCTTTTCCAGCGACCGCAACCGCGTCGAGTACCTGTTCGCCCTCTACGAGCGCCTCACCGCGCCGTTGGTTCCCGTGCCTGTTGCCGTCAGGAAGAGGAAGCGGGCAGGACCATCGACCTAGGGTCCCACGACAGCGCCGTGAAGGTGCTCGGTGACGAGACGCTGCGCACGATCGCCCGCGAGCTCGTGGACACGGTGAGGAAGAACGTCTCGATCGACTGGACGATCAAGGAGAGCGTCCGGGCCAAGCTCCGCGTCATGGTCAAGCGGATCCTGCGGAAGTACGGCTATCCGCCGGACAAGCAGGAGAAGGCGACGGCCACCGTGCTCGCGCAGGCGGAGCTGATCTGCGAGGGGTGGGGGTAGGGGCAGCGCGGGCGAGTCGCCCGAGCGCCGGAGGCGAATGGATCGGGTGAGCCAAGGTGGCCTCGTTTCCTTTGCATCGCTTTGCCTGAGCAGGGACGGGGCTCAGGCCCTGACCGGATAGTCAGGTCGCGGAGAACGAATTGGGACCGCAGCTATGAAGCAACTCGAGGAGGTGAGCGCGCAGCCAGCCGACAGGGGGAAGTGTTCTGCCCCTCTCGGGATCGAATCCGCGCACGTGGATCTCAGTGAAGGTCGCGCGCTCCCAGCTAGGCCCGATCACGCCTACGCGATGGGTGTCGTGCTGGAACACGAACTTCGATTGGGCGCGGTCGAAGCGTAACACATAATAGCGACCCTCCGTGGGCGCGGCTGTCACGATCAGCTTTCACTCGTGGCCTTCGACGGGGGTCTTCCAGGTCAGATTCTGGCGCTCCTCATTTCTCCGTCGAACCTGGTGTCGGAGCCCTGTGACCTCGGATACCGCCCGCACCTCTCCATCGATGTAGGCCATCCACGATTGGCTTTCTGTCTGCACCACCTACTCCCTCGAAAGGCCGACAGCCACCCCGGCCGTTCCTCCATCATGGCGCCTGGCGACCCCACGAGTCCAGGGGCTCCGTGTCCGAGTACTCTGCGAGACGACGCGTGACTTGTAGCCTTCTATGTCGAATCGCTGGGGCTTAGACGTCCGAGCGGCCCGAGCTGAGGGCGGCCTACGCCGCCTCGCCGTCCGATTCGAGGGCTACGGCCCTGGACGGCGACTCGGTCGGCGGACCAAGCAGCAGTCCAGCGAGCGCCCAGCAGGCCCCGAGCATGAGCGCTGCGGTGATCCAGATTCCAAGAAGGAGCATCACTGCTCGGAGCGTAGGGAGGCCAAGTGAACCGGCGAAAAAGCGGTCGTGAGGCTGTCGACAACGGGCCTTGCCGTGACTGAACGCCCGCGGCGCCACCGCCCCGAGTCCCGGTTGATGGCACCGCGCGTCATGGCTAGGCTCTGGTCGGTCGGATCGCGACGAACGAGGAAGGAGCCCCCATGCTGCGTCTCCCGCTCTGCGCCGGTGTCGTGCTGATCACCCTGTCCGCGCGCGGCGAGCGCCTCCAGGCGCTCTACCTCGAGGGCGCGGAGCTCGGCGCCACGCACATCGAGACGTTCGGCATCGAGGTGAGCGAGTTCTCGGTCACCGTCAACGGCATGGAGCTGCCCCCAGAGGCCGTAGAGGAGATGGGCACGATGTTGCCGCCGACGCGCGAGAAGAAGAGCCTGCGCACACGGGACGCCGTACTTGCGGTGTCCGACGGGCAGCCCACGCGCGTCCGGCGCATGTTCGAGGAGCTGCGCGAGCACTCGCTGGAGGAGGGGGAGGAGCAGGAGAAGACGGGCCCGCTCGAGGGCCGGACCCTGGTGATCAGCGCAGAGGAGGGCGAGACGCACGCCGAGCTGGAGGGCGACGAGGAGGAGCTCGACGAGATCTTCCTCGCGGGCCACCGCCTGACCTACGACTCCGACCTGCTCCTGCCCGAGGCCCCGGTCGCGGTCGGCGACAAGTGGGCGCTCTCCGACGAGGCTCTGCGCCGGTTCGTGGACTTTGACGGGGGGCCGGTTCTGTTCGAGCCGGACGAGGACGAGGAGCACGACCTCTTCGAGGAGCTCTTGAAGGAGAGCAGTACGATCACGGGCGAGGTTGAGTTCGTCGAGATCGAGGAGCGCGACGGCCTGCGCTGCGCCGCACTGGCCGGGTTGTCCGTAGCGGCCGGGCACGTCATCATCCTGAACATGAAGTGGGAAGTCAGGATCATCGGCGACGAAGCGCAGCTGCGAATGCTCGCAGATGCGTTCGTTGGCCCCGAGTGGACCGTCACCCGGCGCGGCTCCGTGTTCTTCCTCGCGGGGGCCGCCCTCGAAGGGCTCCCCGACGCGCGCGCCGTCCGCGACCGGGCGGGTGCCCCCATGGCCTCGATCTCCGCCGCGTCGATGTTGCACCTGGGGAACTCGCGGCCCCTCGAGGTCGGCGACGTTATCGAGGTGGGGGAGAGCCGCCACGTCACGTGGACGCCCGATCCCGTGGTGGTCCGCGTCAGTGTGCCGCCGGTGTCCCTCTCCGTGACGCACGCGGACGGCTCGGTAGAGGTGTGCCTGCCCGCCGATCCCGTCGTCGAGGCCGCGCTCAAGGCCGACCAGAGCGAGGCCGTCGAGCGTGTGCTGCGGCTCCGGAACACGACCGACCTCATGTGGACCGACCTCTACCGAATCTTGGAGGCGATCCAGGAGGACGGTGGGCCCGTCAGCGCGAGCACGGCCGAGGTGACCCGCTTCGAGCGCACGGCGAACAGTAGGGGTGCCGTTGGCGACCTCGCCCGGCACGGGCGCGAGAGAACGAAGCCGCCGCCCAACCCAATGAAGCTCCGGGAGGCCCGCGCCCTCATCGACCGGATCATCCGCGACTGGCTCGCGTCGAAATAGGCCCCGGTTGATGGCCTCCCGGTCGAGTGGATCGACGCGGCGGAGGCGCTGGCCGCGCTGAAGACCATGATCGACGAGGTGCGAACCCGGGCGGGCGAGGCGGAGCGCCTCGGACTCAGCGAGACGGGGCTTGCCATCCTCGGGCTGATCCGGCCGCAGGGCGACCGGGTGGCGGAGCCGGATCGCGCCATGATCGAGCTCGCCGCGCTCCTGGAGGAGGGGCTCGCCGGCGAGGTCGAGATCGTCGATAGGCAGCACAAGGACGACGTCCAGCGGGAGATGCGCCGGAAGCTGAAGCGCCAGCTTCGCGCCGGGCACTACGCCGAGGCCAAGCTCGACCCGCTCGCGAACCAGATCGTGGACCTCCTGAAGGCGCGGAGGACCGCATGACCGAAGCTGCCGTCGCGACCTACGGTCGGACGAAGATCCCGTACCGCATCGCCCGCGGCCGGCGCCGCGTCAGCGTCGCGGTGGTCGTGGACCCTGTGGAGGGCGTGATCCTGCGGGCGCCGCCGGACCTGGAGCACGGGAGGCTGGACATGCTCGTGCGCCGCAAGGGCGCGTGGATCGTGCAGCAACTCCGGAGCTTCGAGGACCTGCTGCCGGCGCCGGCGAAGCGGGAGTTCGTCAGCGGGGAGTCGTTCTGGTACCTCGGGCGACAGTTGCGGCTGCGGGTGGAAGTGGGCGAGCCGGGGGTGGCCATCGACGCCGGGAGGCTGGTGGTGCGGGTTGCCGAGCTGGCCGACGTCAGGGCCTCCCTGAAGGCGTGGTACCGGCGCCGCGCGGCGCTCTACCTGCCGGCCCGGGTGCGCCGCTGGGCGGAGCGCCTGGCCGTCCCGCCGCCGCCGCTACTGATCCGCGAGCCGCGGAAGCGCTGGGGGTCCTGCGACTCCGCCGGGAACGTGCGGATCAACTGGCGCGTGATCCAGGTCGCCCCGCGGCTCATCGACTACGTCGTTGCGCACGAGCTCGTGCACCTGGAGCACCGGCGGCATGACGCGGAGTTCTGGAGCCGGTTGGGAACGGTCATGCCCGATGCGGAGGGGCGGCGCGGGAGGCTCAGGAAGGCGGGGGTGAGGGTGGCGTGGTAGGTGAGGAGACAGAATGAACTCTGCGGTGTCGTACCTGAGCAGGGCCGAACAGCTTGCCTTGTCCGTCAAGCAACTTTTTTCGAAGACGGCCACAACCTTGGTGTTCGAGCAGGTCATTGTTTTGGGCATGATGTTTCGATGCATACGGCTCTTCGAGGCCGTCATCGTCTTGCTCCGTGCAGGTCTCCTCGAAGAGAGCGCCTTCCTCTGGCGTTCGCTCTTCGAGGAGTCGCTGCGCCTCCAGGACCTTGCTGCTCATCCCTCAATTCGGAACGAGACACTGCTCGGATGGGTCAGAGGGTCGATACAGCAGAAAAATGGTCTATTCCTGACAGCAAAGTCCCTTGGGATTGATGCAGACATTGATCGGCAGATTGAGGCACTTAAAAAAAAGAGTCAACAGCTCGAAGCGCGCAAAACCCAGCTTGGCGTTACCCGCGACCGCCAGTTCGTCTCTACCAAGGATCTTGCGATCAGGCACGGGAAGAAGGACGAATACTGGGACTATGAGCTTGCTCACGAGATGGTTCACGGTAGCGACAGCGCGTGGATCTTTAGTCGCCAGCGTCAGCGCGACGGCACGCTCGCCTTCCATTCACGGACGCCCGATCGCGGCTTGAGGAGTACGTTCTGCGCGAATGCGGCAGTATCCCTGGTAGAGGCTCAAGAGGCGACATTCTCAATCCTGGGGTGGCCGGCACCAGCGAGCATGCGGGAGCTCCTCTCGGAGATTCAGCTCCAAGCGAACCAGGACCAGAATGCGCAAGCAGAGGAGGGCACCTGATGAACAGGTACGGCTACCCGCCGGACAAGCAAGAAAAAGCGACGGCCACCGTGCTGGAGCAGGCGGAGCTGATCTGCGAGGGGTGGGGGTAGGAGGATGGCGTCTTTCCAGCGTCGGCAATGCTTGTCACGGTTTCCTGCTTTCTGTTTTCTATAATCCTCGATCCGTGAGGTGAAATGTTCGGCCACGCGTCTGCCGCTTCTCTTGTTGGCGCAAGAGCTTAGGGCTGCGGTGGCCAGAAAAACAAGATTCTCGTAGCGGGCACCAGTATATCTCCCTCGCCGATCGCGAGCACTCCCGTGCCATGCGTTCTGGCTTGGCCTCGGTTGCAAACGACGGCATTATCCGCCTCCTACCTTTTCCGAAAGACTGAAGATGTCCAGACCCATGAAGATCCTTATTTCCAGAGCACATGTAGACGACATTGGTCTTCCGTGGCTGCGAGATGGTTACCGCGTATTCCTAGAGGAGACGCGTCGGATCGGAGTCCTGCCCGGAGACCACATCACGCCGATTCCTGCTCCGGGATTCCCACGGTGTCCTGTTGTCCGCGGAGCGGAAGTGCATCCTCACCTGCGAGCGATTATGGATGCCTTTGATCGAGGAGCGAATCTGGCAGCGCGAGCTATCGACGTGGACCACGTGGAGATCCTCGTCGAGGAAGCACCTGAGAGCGAACCGATCCGGCCGTGACCCGAACGCCGCAGCGCCTCCGCGCCCGAGCGTCCGAGTCGATGCTCTGAGATGTCTAGCGCGGGCAGCGGAGGGCTCGCCCAACGAAGCCTGCTACCCTGGGCCTGTTCCAAGCCGATCTCGCCATGGAGTACTACCGCATCGAAGTCCGTCTGCTCGACGTGAAGCCTCCCCCCTGGAGGCAGTTCCTGCTCAAGACGGCGGCCACGTTCGAGCGCCTGCACATGGCCATCCAGGACGCCTGCGGCTGGACGAACAGGCCACCTCTCCTCGTTCACCAAGACCGTTCATGGGCCGGTGATCGCCACCATCCCGGACGACGACTACGCAGTGGATGACCCCGATGCTGTCTCAGCAAGTCTCTAGAAACGTAGCCCACTTCTAGAGTTGCGGAACTTCTGCTCTTCGACCTCCATCCGAGCAACGAAGTCGCGGAAGAGAGTCCAGTAGAGGCTTTCCTTGTTAACTCCATTCCAGAAGTTGACGCTACGCCAGCAGCTCATGGCGTAGTAGCCGAACATGTACTGTGCAACTCTTGGGCGAAGAAGGCCTGAGTT
>JANOGB010000300.1:0-4075 GCA_031413955.1 Planctomycetota bacterium
GGCGTTCGCTCGCTCCGGAAGCACCAGGTCAGCGTGACCGAGCTGTCGAGCACGAACAGCTCGCTCACGGGCGCCCCTCCTCGATCAGATCCTTGAGGGTCAGCCCCTTGGGCAACTTGATGCCCTTGCCGAAGGCGCGCAGCTTCCTCACCGACGAGGCGATCTCGGCCTGGTCGCGGGGTCTCGAGAAGGGAATCAGCCTCGCAACGGGCTGCCCGCGGCGCGTGATGACTATGGTCATCCCGAGCTGACAGCGGTCCAGAAGGTCCCCCAGAGGGGTCTTGGCATCGAAGGATTGCACCGGGCTCGCTCCACTCCGACGGGGTTTCTTGCGGTTCATGGTGGGGACGAGCGGGTCGGGTTCCAGTCTATCCCCGGTCCGCGGCCCAACGCGGGCCGGGACCCCACACAGACCGTCGGGGCGGCCTGAGGGTTACAGCTCATCCTCCGGTTCCACCGAGCCCCACTCCCAGAGCGCCGCCGCCAACCGCGCCACAAACCCCCTCCGCGCATAGAATCTCCAGGAATCGCGTGGGTCGAGGGCTCCGGGACGGATCAGTGTCTTGGAGAGCGCGTCGCTCCCCGGAGACTCGAGGACAGGACATGCTCAGCCGGATCCAAGGACAGACCCTGCTCGCTCTTGCCGCCGCGCTGCTCGCCGCCGGCTGCGGCGCGGGCGTGGCCGGGGTCGCGGCGACCTCGGGCGGCAGTAGCAGCGGGAACTCCGCGGCCTCGATCGCGAACCTGCAGGTGCCGGTCTCCAGGACCTCGCCCGCGCGCATCCATTTCGAGCTCTCCGATCGCGAGGGCGAGACCGTGCGGGTCGAGCTCTTCGCGCGCGTGCCGCTTCCCGGCGGAGGCATGAGCGCTGCCGAGTCCCTGACCCAGGTCAGCGGTCCCGATTTTCCCGCGAACGGCGCCGCGCTCGCGATCCCGGCCGGGAACCAGGTCCGGGCCATCGACGCCGACTGGCGCTTCGTCGACGAGAGCTTCCTCGCGCCTCCAGACGGGCGCTTCGTCGAGGAAGTCCAGCTCATCGCGCGCCTCAGCACCGGGGCCGAGCTCGTCCTCGGCGACGATGAGCCGCTCTCGGTCGGCAACGACGCGCCGCTCGTGACCCTCGTGACGC
This sequence comes from Planctomycetota bacterium, assembly GCA_031413955.1. Classification (GTDB taxonomy): domain Bacteria; phylum Planctomycetota; class UBA1135; order UBA1135; genus JABFRZ01. The sequence continues at coordinate 1,130 of JANOGB010000300.1, forward strand.
CGATCATCGATCCGCAGGAGGGCGAGGCCGCCGGGATCATGCGCGTCGAGGTGACGGTTGAGGACTCCTCGGACGACGTGGTCACGGTCGTGCCGGAGTTCGATGTCCAGGGCGACGTGCCGGACGGGGGCTGGAAGCCGGCCACGGGCTTCGGCCTCAGCAACGTGCGCGTTTCGCGTGACGGCACGACGCTCGACTTCTTCTGGGACACCGACACCGACCTGCACGACCTCGAGCGCCAAGTCGCGCTGCGCTTCACCGCCACGGACTTCGCGCTCGTCGGCCCGGCGCTCGCGAGCCTTGCGTTCCGCGTCGACAACAACGCGCCGCCGATCGTGCAGCTCGACTCGGGACCGTTGATCCTGAACCCGGACGAGCGGCGCGGGATCCCGATCCCGTTCCGCGTGATCGACGAGGAGGGCGATCTCGTCGAGGTGATCTTCCAGTGGCGGCGCGAGGGCGAGGAGTTCCCGGAGCTGCCGAAGGACAACGCCGCGCTCGACGCGATCCTGGCGGACAAGGTGTTGCGCCAGGAGAAGCACGTCTGCACGCCGTATCCGCATTACGCCAAGGGGCGCGTGGTGCCAATCGACGAGAACACCGTGCGTTTGCCAGAGCTCGCCTCGAGCGAGTCGTGGATCCTGGCCTCGGGCCTCGTCGGCCGGACGCTCGAGCTACTGCGACCGTCGTCGATCCCCGCGCCGATCACGCCGACGTGGAGCTCGAACCCGCTCGTCTCCCCCATCGCCGCGCTACCCATCGGCGACGGCCTGACCGCGCTCGTGCTGGACGTCCCCGGCAACGGCCGCCTGCGCGAGATCGAGCTCGCGACCGGGGCGATCGTACGCGAGATCGCCACGCTAGGCCCGGGCATCCCGAGCACCATGGCCTTCGAGCGCGGGGAGAAGGCCGTGCTCGTCGCGCTGGATGACGCGGGAACCTGGCGCATCAATCGGGTAGAGCTCGCGACCGGCGTTACCACCGAGCTGATCGTCTCCGACGGCACCGAGCCCGCCCCCGTGCGCGGGATCGCGAGCCTCGGGACGAACGCCCTCGTCCTCACCGCCGGCTCCTCACTCTTCCACCTCGACTACCGCGACCCGCTGGCGCCGCAGCTTGGGAAGCTGCTCACCGGGCTCGCAACGCCCTGGGGTGTCGTCGTCGATCCGCTGCCGCCGAACCAGATCTACGTCAGCGAGCGTGAAGCGAACCGCCTCCTCGCCGTCGAGCTCGACTCGCACGGCAAGCTCCCCGTGGTCGTGAAGACCGCGGACATGCAGCTCGGAACGTTGGATGGTCCCGAAGCGCTCGCCCTCGAGCGCCACGGCTCGCGCATGCTGATCGTGACGAGCGCACCCGGCGGCGGCCACCAGCTCCTGGGTCTCGACCTCGGCGCGACGGGCGGGAACCGCTCCTTCTCGATCGGCGCACCGACGGCAACGAACCTCGCAAGCGTGTCAACAGGTTCCGACGAGCTGCGGATCCTGTGTCTTCCGACCTCGAACGAGCTACTCGTAACGGGCGGCATCGAGCAGCGACGAGTGATCGCAACCCATTCGACATCTACGCAAGACGCCTCGGTGGAACGACCCTTCGATCCCGTTCCGAGCCCCGGTCAGCCCTGGCGCCTTCCCGAGGAGGCTCAGCGGCTGCTGCGCGCGAGCGCGCAGGGGGTCGAGCGACGCTTCGTATGGGACAGCTCCGACGCATCCACGGGTCTCGTCTTCGTGCGCGTGACGGCGCGCGACGACGAGCTGGGGCCTACCGCCGATGGCGCAGCTCCGAAGCGCCTCCGCGGCGCGCTGGACGTCGCGCCCGGCTTGGTGTCGATCGGCTCTAACTCGGTCGTCGCGGCCGACCTTGACGGCGACGGCGATCTCGACATCGTCTCCGCCAACACGGGCGACATCCTTACGGTCTTGTTCCAGGAATCGCCCGGGACCTTCGCCGCCACGCCGCTCGTGCTCGGCGGCTTCCCGACGACGAACGGCCCCCGAGCCGTCGCCGCGGCTGACCTCGACGGCGACGGCGATCTCGACATCGTCTCCGCCAACGCGAACGGCGACAACCTGACGGTCTTCTTCCAGGGCTCGCCGGGGAGCTTCGCTACCACACCGCTCGTACTCGGCGGCTCCGCGACCACAATGGCTCCCGAATCCGTGGCGGCGGCCGACCTCGACGGCGACGGCGACCAGGACCTCGTCTGCGCCAACGCGAACGGCGACAACCTGACAATCTTCTTCCAGACCTCCCCGGGACGTTTCGTTCGTAGACCGCTCGTGCTCGGCGGCTCCGCGACCACGCCCGGTCCCTTCTCCGTGGCCGCGGCCGACCTCGACGGCGACGGCGACCAGGATCTCGTCTCCGCCAATTTCATAGGCAACAACCTGGCGGTCCTCTTCCAGAGCTCGCCGGGGAGCTTCACCTCCGCGCCGCTTGTTCTCGGCGGCTTCCCGACCACGAATCGTCCCCGATCCGTTGTGGCAGCCGACCTCGACGGCGACGGCGACCAGGACCTCGTCTCTGCCAATTTCGGGGGTAACAACCTGACGGTCTTCTTCCAGGGCTCCAGGGGAGCTTTCGCAGCCGCGCCGCTCGTCCTCGGCGGCTTCGGCGTGACGAACGAGCCCGAATCTGTCGTCGCGGCCGACCTAGACGGAGACGGCGATCTCGACATCGTCTCGGCCAACACGGTCTTCTTTCAGGAGTCGCCGGGGAGCTTCCCCGCCTCACCGCTCGCCCTCGGAGGCTCCGTCGCCGCGGCCGACCTCGACGGAGACGGCCATCTCGACATCGTCTCAGGGAGCGGTGGCAGCAGCCTGAAGGTCTTCTTCCAGAGTTCGCCGGGGAGCTTTGCTTCATCGCCGCTCGCACTCGGTGGCCCCGAGACCACGAGCGCTCCCGAATCCGTGGCGGCGACCGATCTCGACGGCGACGGGGACCAGG
>JANOGB010000301.1:0-4460 GCA_031413955.1 Planctomycetota bacterium
GCAGGAGCAATCCGTCCAGCGCGCGCAGGACGCCGAGCAGCGTCGCCTGCTCGAGGAGCGCTTGCAGCTCTACCGCGCCAGAAGGGCCTACACGCGGTCGCGCTGAGCATCGGGAAACGCGCGTACCGCGCCTCCCAGCTCCGCACGGATCGATCTCTGGCGAGTGGCGTCGGTTACGGCGCGCGCGGCTCGGGCATCCTGGCGGAGAGGTCCCGCAGGAGATCCGGCGACACGTCGAGACCGATGCGACGGGACTCCTGGATCTCCTTCCAGGCGTCCGCGAAGCGGTCCGTCGCGAACAGAGCCCTGGCGAGGTTCGCGCGGGCCATCCTGTAGTCGGGCCTCGAGCGGATCGCGGAGCGGAATTCGAGGATCGCCTCGTCCATCCTTCCCAGCTTGGCGAGCGCGCCCCCGAGATTGTTGTGGATCTGTGGGTCGTCGGGTTCGATCGCGAGGGCCTCCTGGTACTCCTGGATGGCTTCTTCCGTACGCCCCTGCGCGGCGAGCACGACTCCCAGGTTGGAGTGGGCGTCCGCGTACCCCGGGTAGAGTCGCACGGCTTCTAGCGCGTGGCCGTGGGCTTCCTCGAGCTTGCCCAGGCCGGTCAGGAGCAAGGCCAGGTTGGTGTGGGTCCTGGCGTCGTCGGGCCGCAGCCGAAGCGTGATCCGGTACTGGGCGATCGCCTCGTCGACCTTGCCCTCGCGTGACAGCATCAACCCCAGGCCGAAGTGGGCCATGTGGTTGTCGGGATTCACCTGGAGCGCCCGCTCGTAGAGGCTGGCGGAGTCTCGCCAGTAGCGAGTCTCGGCGCGCGTGTCGATCGCGAGGAGAAGGAGCAGCGCCATCACGGGGAGCGCCAGCCAGCGCGGGCCGGAGCCCGGTCCGGTCGCGCTCACCCGCCGCTTCTGCAGCGCATCGACGAGGTCCGGCACGCCCCAGGCCGCCATGAGGAAGAGCCCGACGAGCGGCACGTAGGTGTAGCGATTCGCCATCGCCTGGCTCCCAACCTGGACGAGTCCGATGACCGGGACCAGGGTTCCGACGAACCAGAGCCAGCCCACGATGAGATACGGTCGTCGCAACCGGGCGCGCAGGGCGGCAACCGTCACCGCTGCCAGCACGAGAGCGGACAGCCCGATCTGCCAGGGATCCAGCTCAGAGGGCAAGTAGAAGAAAGACAGGTCGGAAGGCCAGAGCGCCTTCCACAGATAGGTGGCGTAGGAGAGAGCTGCGTTTCCCAGTCGGGTCGCCAGCGGGAAGGCGTCGAGCGTCGCCACCGCACTCCCGCTCTGCTGCGCGAGAATCGTCGCCGCGCTGGAGGCGATCGAGAGAGCGAAGAGCGGAGCCTTCTCGCGCAAGAGGGACCAGGGAATCGGTCCTCCGCTGTCGTTCCCAGCACGACGCTTCCAGCGCGAGAGCGGCCACAGGTCGAGCAGCAGGAGGGTGAACGGCAGGGTGACGAGCATCGGCTTCGCGGTCAGCCCCACGGCGAACGCCGCGACGACGAGCAGGTACCGCGCCGTTCCGGGCGCCTCCACGAAGCGCACGTAGGCCCAGGTGGCGAGCATCCAGAAGAAGGTGCTCAGCACGTCTTTTCTCTCGGCGACCCAGGCTACCGACTCGACATGGAGAGGATGAACCGCGAACAGCGCTGCGACGACCGCACTGCGCGCGGGGCTTCCCGTGGCCCGCTCGAGCGCGAGGAAGAGAACGACGGCGCTGGCGATGTGGAGCAGGAGGCTCGTGAGATGGTGACCCAGGGGATCGGGTCCATGGAGCTCCCAGTCGAGCATGTGGGACATCCAGGTGAGCGGGTGCCAGTTGGCGGCATGGACCGTCGTCCACGCCCAGAGCAGGCCGGACGGCGTCAGACCCTGCTGGATCCGGGCGTTGTCGGTCACGTAATCCGGATCGTCGAGCTCGACGAAGCCGTTCCCCAGGACGGGCCAGAACGCAAAGAGCGACAGGGCCGCGAGGAGCAGGCACGGGACCCACAGGCGCTGCGCGCGACGCATCACGAGAGAGCATACTGCCGCAACCCAAACGCACCGCGGAGACGCGGAGAACGCGGAGCCTCGCGGAGGAAGAAGAATGGGCCTCCGGATCGTCGACTCTCGGAGAGCCGAAGCCCCGGAGGCCCCATCTCTTCTGACCTCTTTCTCCGCGCTCCTCCGCGCCCTCCGTGTCTCCGCGGTGCGTTTTCCTGCTTCGACAATCCTCGCGGCACGCGAAGACTCCAGGATCGAGTAGCTCAGCGCACATTCGTCGCCATGCCGATCCCCGCCAGCGCGGAGCGGATACGGTGGCGAGTGCCATCCTCGACCGGTACGAGCGGCAGGCGCAGCTCGCCGGAGCACAGGCCCATCATCTCCAGCGCCGCCTTGAGGGGCGCCGGGTTCGTCTCGGCGAAGAGCGCGGTGATCAGCGGCGCGAGCTTCTCGGCCAGGGCGGGAGTGCGTGTCTCGTCGCCGGCCTGGAGACCGTGAATGAGCTCGGCCACGAGCTTTGGCGCCACGTTCGCGGCCACGCCCACCACGCCTACCGCGCCCAGGTGGAGCGCGTCGATGATCCAGGTGTCCTCGCCGGCCAGCACGTCGATGGCGTCGAGCGCGACGAGTTCCTTCACCCGCTCGAGCGACGTGCCCGCCTCCTTGATCGCGATCACGTTCGTGTGGGCGCGAGCGATCGCCTTCACCGTCGCCGGCAGCAGGTCGACGCCGGTGCGCGAGGGGATGTTGTAGAGCACGAGCGGCAGCTTGCTCACGCCGGCGATGGCGCCGAAGTGGGCCACGAGGCCGCGCTGCTGGGGCTTGTTGTAGGCCGGGGTCGCGACCAAGAGGCCGTCCGCGCCCGCACGCTCGGCGCCGAGCGCGAGCTCGCAGGCTACGCGCGTGTCGCTCGCGCCCACGCCGCCGAGCACTGGAATGCGTCCATCGACGTTGCCCGCGCAGAACTCGATCACGCTCAGACGCTCGCGCGTGGTCAGGGTCGCGGCTTCGCCGGTCGAGCCAGCCGCCACCAGGCCATCGCTCCCGCCCTCGATCTGGAACTCGATCAACCGGCGCAGCGCGGGGAAATCGACGCGCCCGTCGCGGAAGGGCGTCGGCAGAGCCACCAGGCTGCCGCGGAAGGCACCCCTCATGGCCGCGTTCCTTCCGCGCCCGCGCGGATGCAGGCCAGCATCTCGCGCACCGCCGCCTCGACGCCGACGAAGAGGCTGCGCGCCACGATGGCGTGCCCGATGTTCAGCTCCTCGACGTGCGGCAGGCGCGCGATCGGCCCCACGTTGTCCAGTTCGAGGCCGTGCCCGGCGTTGACGCGCAGCCCGAGCGCATGCGCGTGCAGCGCGCCCTCGATCAGCCGCTCGAGCTCGTGGCCCCGCGCCTTGCCGTCCGCGCCGGCGTAGCTGCCGGTGTGCAGCTCGACGAAGTCCGCCTCCAGCGCCGCGGCCTCGTCGAGCTGCGCGCGCTCGGGATCGACGAACAGGCTGACGGCGATGCCCTTCGCGCGCAGGCGCGGCAGGACCTCCGCCAGGCGCTTGCGCTCGCGCACCACGTCCAGCCCGCCCTCGGTGGTCAGCTCGCTGCGGTTCTCGGGCACGAGGCACACCTCTTCGGCCCCGCTCGTGAGCGCGATCGCGATCATCTCCGGTTCGAGCGAGCTCTCGAGGTTCAGGAGCGTCGTCACGGCCGCTCGCAGGCGCGGCAGGTCGGCGTCGAGGATGTGCCGGCGATCCCGGCGCAGGTGGCAGGTGATGCCCTGGGCGCCAGCGCGTTCGGCCAGGCGGGCCCACTCGACCGGGTCCGGCCGCGCGCCGCGGCGCGCCTGGCGCACGGTCGCCACGTGGTCGATGTTCACGTGCAAGCGGGGCATCGCCTCGAAGATACGCCCCAGGGGTTTCCTTGCGAACCCTACGCTTTGCCAAACTGTCCCCCATGCGAGTCATCGCCGGAGAGTTGTGCGGTCGGCGCCTGAAGGCCCCCGAGGGCGAGGCCACGCGGCCGATGCTCGATCGCGTGCGCGAATCCCTGTTCGGGACGCTGCAGCCGTGGATCGAGGGCGCCTTCGTGCTCGACCTGTACGCCGGCAGCGGGAGCCTGGGGATCGAGGCCCTCTCGCGCGGCGCGCGCCAAGCCCGCTTCGTCGAGCGCGGAACGCAGGCCTTCCAGTGCCTGACCGGGAACATCGCCGAACTGGAGCTTGACGGCGTGGCCGAGCTCATCCGCGGCGACGCTCTGCACCCGGCCAGCTGGGGCGAGCGCCGCTTCGACATCGTGTTCCTGGACTCGCCCTACCCGCTGCTGGACGAGTTGCGCACGCGCCAGGCGCTGTTCGAGGCGATGGAGACGCTCGTGCGAGCGCACCTGGCACCCGAGGGCGTGCTCGTATTCCACGCCCCGCAGCGCCTCGTCGCCGCGCGCGAGTTCGCCGCCGACCTGGTCGTGCGCGAGCGCGTCTAC
>JANOGB010000302.1:0-6448 GCA_031413955.1 Planctomycetota bacterium
ACCTCAACCGCGCTCGCCGACCCTCCAACCCCTTGTCAGGCCACCCAACCGTCCGCTACACCATCACCCGTCTCGAGCACCCGCTCGACTGGCCGCTTTTGGGGTGGCCACAACTGGCCGCATTTGAGGTGGCCACCGAGGATCAAGGGCGATGGACCGGTCGTGGAGGACCAAGGCTCTTTCGAGTGCTTCGGGCGCACCGGTGCGACGCAGCGCTTCGGCCAGGTTGCCGAGCACTTGCGCGTCGTCGGGCTCGAGCCTTGCGGCACGCTCGAGGGCATGGAGGGCTTCGGAGTCGCGGCCGGCGTACATCAGGCTGCTGCCCAGATTCGACCAGGCTCGGAAGGCGCGCGGGTTCAGGCCGACGGCGGCGTAGTAGTGCTCGATCGAGGCGTTGTAATCGGTACACGCTGGGAGCTGCCCGCCCTTCAACATCCCGAGCAGGAAGTGCGCCCAGAAGGGATTCGGGATCTTGTCGACGCACGCCTGGAGCAGCTCTGCGGAACGCGTGGCGGCCTTGGCGTCCACCTCGCTGTAGATCGTGATGCCAAACGAGAATTGGTCCAGGGGGTCATCGAGCTCTAGCTCGAGGAGCTCCTGAGGCCAGGGGACCAGATTTCGGAAGTGCTCGCGACGCGCGGTCAGAACGTCGCCCTCCCAAGGATCCGTCACGATCGCGTCCATCAGGGCGTCCAGGCGCGGCATGAAGTCGATCAGCGCGCGATGCTCGGCGCACCACCTCGTCCAGAGTTGCAGGTTCTTCTTGACCTCTCGCGGTGAACGGCCCTCGCAGAAGAGCCTGACCACGGGGAGCTGGACCCGTTCCGCCATGTCGCTCAGGCTCCGGACCCAGGTCAGGGCTTTGGCATGTAGGTCCGGAGCGATCTCCCGCAAGCGTTCCAAGCGAGCGAGCAGCTCCTGCACGGATTCGGGCCCGTCCAGGGGGAACTCGGCTTCGCGAAAACCGGCTAGGATCGTCTCGAGGGTCCCGGGTACGCCTTCCCTGCCCTGTTGTCCGTACTCGTTCGCGTCCCATTCCCTGGCGCGAACGTGCAGGAGCTGGATCAGGTTGGCGATCAGTGAGCGTTCGTGCTCGGCGAGCAGGAGCTCGTTCTTCAGGGCCACCTCCGTGGTCGCTGCCTGATAGAGCTGATCGCTCAGGCGGGAGCGTTCCTCGGCTGCATCGGCACGGGCGAGTTGGAGGCGGGCGTGCTCGGCAGTGCGTTGGATCACGGCCCAGGCCAGCAGCACGATCAAGACGAGGACGGCCGAGGCTCCCACGAGTACGGCTCGGCCCGGCTGCCTGCGCGTCCACTTGACGAGTTGGCGCGCCGGCCCATCGCGCCAGGCCGAGCCTGGTCGGGCCTCCAGGAAAGCGCGCAGATCCTGGGAAAGGGCTGCGACAGAGGAATAGCGGCGGGCGGCTGCGGGGTCGAGGGCGCGACGCAGGACGGCGTTCAGCTCCGGCGGGATCCAGCTTGCTGAAGAGGTAGAGGTGTGCGCTTCCGCCGGCCGATTGGGCGGGCTGTTGTGCAGAGCGTGGTGAAGGATTGCGCCCACTCCGTAGACATCCACGCGCTGGTCGAGGAGCGCGGAATCGCCGGCAGCTTGCTCGGGCGCCATGTGGCTCGGCGTGCCGAGCACGTCGCCCGCGACGCTGGGCGAGTCGGGCTTCGACCGCGCCGATTGGGCGGCCGCCGCGGCCGGCTCGCTGGCGCCCAGCAGCTTCGCCAGGCCCCAGTCCATCACGTGCACCTCGCCGAAGCGCCCGATCATCACGTTGCTCGGCTTCAGGTCGCGGTGGATCACGCCGCGCTCGTTGGCGAGCGCGAGGGCGTCGCAGATCTGGAGCAGGATGCGCAGGAGCTCGGCGGTCGGAAAGGGCCGGCCGGCCTCCAGGCCCTCGTGCCATTCGGTGATCCACTCCTCGAGCGTGCGGCCCTCGACCAGCTTCATCGTGTAGTAGAGCTGGCCGGTGCGGTCGATGCCGAGGTCGTGCAGCGGCACGATCGAGGGGTGCTCGAGCTGGGCGGTGAGCTGGGCCTCGGTCAGGAAGCGCGCGAGGAACGCGCGGCGCTGGGGCGTGTCGGCGGTGCCGACGGGCTCCAGGTCGACCACCTTCAGGGCGACCTCGCGCTCCAGGTCGATGTCGAGCGCGCGGAAGACGCGGCCCATGCCGCCACGGCCGATCTCGGCCAGGATGCGGTAGCGGCCGCCGACGACACGCGAGGGGAGGAGCTCGCCGGGTGGCAGGGAATCGTCCGCTTCGCGGCGGCTCGCGCGGACGACACTCGAGAGGCCGAAGCGCTCGCGCATCTCGTGCAGGACGTTGCCGGCATGGGGCGGCGTGCCGATGAATCCCGCCCGGCGCAGCTTCTCGAGGCGCGCGCGCAGCGTGGCGGAGTGGTGCGGATGCTCGCGCAGGAAGAGCTCGGCATCGAAGCTCGGCTCGTCCTCGAGCTTCTCGATCAGCTCGGCGAACAGGGCGTTGACCGAGTCCGATGCCATGGACGCGTCCCTACAGGCGCTCGGCCAGCTCGCTCATCGCGCGTGAGAAGAGCGAGCGCGCCGACGAGGCCGAGGAGAACTCGAGCTCCTTCGCGATCTCCTCGAAGGAAAGCTCGCACAGTTTGCGCAGCTCGATCACGCGCCGGTGGCGCTCGTCGAGGCCTAGCAAGACGGTCTCGACCTGCTGCTCGAGTTCGGCGGCCTGCGCGATGCGGCTCGGCGTGGTCGAGTCGTGCCCCAGGACCGAGTCGGTCAGCACCGTCGCGCGGTTCTTCGGTCGCTGCACGCGCCGCGCGTCGCGTTTGGCCGCCTTGCGCCAGCGCTGATGGCCGCGCAGGTTGTTGTGGACGAGCGTCGCCAGCCAGTGGCACAGGGCACCGTCACTGCGGTCCTCGAAACCATCGAAGCTGCGGAAGGCGTCGATCAGCGTTTCCTGGACGAGGTCCTCGCGGTCCCACAGCTCGCTCTCGCGGCAAACCATGCGCAAGGCGACGATGCGGCGCACGCGCGGGAGCAGGCGCTCGAAGAGCTCCTCCGTCGCGGAGCGATCGCCCTTCTTTGCCTGAGCGAGGAGCGCCTGGGTCCGGACGGGAAGGCTTGCTGGCGTAGTGCGAGCGGACCGGGGAGCCATCCGGGCGCGGATGATAACCGGAGCCGTGGAACCCGGCGTCATCCGTCCGTTCGGCGGCTCGGGTATGCCTCCAGCGCCGCGAGCCCTTCCTCGAAGGGCACGATCTCGATGCCCGACTCGTGTCTTCGCTCGGAGCCGAGGTGCAGCAGCCACGCTTTGGCCTCGGGGAAGTCCTCGAGGAAGAGCCGTAGCGAATCCAGGTCGCCCGATCTCACGCGCGAGCTGCGCTTGATCTCGAAGGCCAGCAGACCCCGCTCGCCGTAGAGTACGAAGTCGTCCTCGTGTCCATCGGACGTGCGCCAGTAGTGGATCGAGTAGCCGAGCTCGAGGTTGTCGTTCATGGCTCTTGCCTGCTGCAGGAACAGCGTCTCGAGCGCGGGCCCCTCGATCTCCTCGGCCGAGTCGAGCGGCCCCCGCGGCCGGATGGCGCGAAAGACGCCCGTGTCGAACAGATAGAACTTGGGGTGCGCGGTCAGCCTCCGCTTGGCGCGCCGCGTGAAGACGGGCACGCGCACGGCGATGAGCAGGTCCTCCAGGATGCCGAAGTAGTCTTCGACGACCTTGATGTTCACCGCGCTGTCGCGGGCCACGGCCGAGCGGTTGAGGACGGAGCCCTGCGAGAAGCTCGCCACCTCGAGGAAGCGGCTGAATCCGGCGAGATTGCGGGTGAGCCCTTCCTGCTGGACCTCCTCGCGCAGATAGGTCGTGACGTAGCTCGCCAGGTACTTGGCGGGCCGATCCGTGGTGCAGGCGAACGGCAGGCAACCGAACCGTAGAGCGCGGCCGAGGTCGAAGTCGTCGCCGAGCTCCCGCGCCGTCAACGGATGCATCGCGTGCGTGAGCGCTCTTCCACCGAGCAGGTTGACTCCCCGGCGCCGGAGCTTGCGCGCGCTGGATCCCGTCAGCACGAAGCGATGTTTCTTGGCCTCGATGAGGCGGTGGACTTCGTTGAGGATCTCCGGCACGCGCTGCACTTCGTCGATGACGATCCAGTCCGAATGCCCGCGCGGGATCATGTCGCGCAGCGCGCCGGGTCGCGCGTGGACTTGCAGGTAAGACTGATCGTCGAGCAGGTCGAGGAAGAAGGCGTCCGGGAACGTGGAGCGAATCCAGGCGGTCTTCCCTGTTCCGCGCGGTCCGAACAGGAAGAAGCTCTGGCGCCCGGGGGGCTTCAACTGTCTGGCGTACATGACTCCAGAAATCTTGCAAAAAGGACTCTGCGAGTCCAATTATCTCTGCCCCAGGATCTCGCGCACGATCACCAGATGATGCCGGGTGTGCACCACCGCGAACCGTGCCCACTGCGGCGCGTCGAGCGGGCCGAGGAGTTGGTGGGGGATCTTGAGCTCGTTCGGCAGGAGCGTGCGCGGGTCTAGCTCGGCCAGGGCGCTGCGGCCGTCGACGAGCCACTGGGTGAGGAGCTCACGCTGCACGCGTTCCGGCGGGCGGACCATGCGTGGAGCCTGCGCCTGGCCGCGCGGCAGCCGGCCGGAGGCAAGAACGGCCAGGGCGCGCGGGTCTGGTTCGCCGCCACGGGTCACGAGCAGGCCGCGGCCGGTCGCCAGGCTCTTCAGGTTGCGCAGCACGAGCTCGTTGGCGAGCGCGATGTGCGCCAGGTGTTGCTCGCTCGACCAGGCGGAGACGGAGGGCGCGACGCGGGCGAGCGTGGCCGGGTCGAGCATGAGCAGCTCCTCCAGCTCTCGTTGGAGCGCGCCCAGCTCGGCCAGGTCCGCGGCAGGATCGAAGGCAGTCATCACCGCGGGATCCTAACGCGCTCGATCTGGTCGCCAGACTACTCTTCCGCGCACGGTAGACTTAGAATGCGCGCTCCACCGCCACACCCGAGCCCTCACCATGAGCACGAAGACCGCCCCCCCGATCCGACCCGACATGACCATGGCCGAGATCCAGGAGCACTACCCCTCGGCCCGGCGCGCGCTGTTCCAGCGCTACCACGTGGGCGGGTGTTCCTCGTGCGCCTTCGAGCAGTCGGACACGCTCGAGAAGGTCTGTCGCGATCACAACCTGCTGGATGTGCCCGGGGTCGTCCAACATCTGCTGCTCTCGCACGAGGTCGATCTGCGCATGCAGGTCGAGCCCGAGGTGGTCAAGGGTTGGCTCGGCCAGGGTGAGAAGTTCTTGTTCCTGGACTTGCGCAATCCGTCCCTGACCGGGGGATTGACGGTGGCGGGCGCCGAGCCGCTCGACTTCGCCAACCAGGCGAAATACATGCAGCTCCCCAAGGACACGCGCATCGTGTTCCTGTGCCAGGCGGGCGTGGCCTCGCTCGACGCGGCGGCGTACTTCGCCGGCCACGGGTACACGCAAGTGTATTCAGTTCGCGGCGGCATCGAGGCCTGGGGCGCGCGCGTCCAGCCGGCGATCTCGGGGTAGAGGGGCCCGGGTTTCGAGTGCCTCCCGTTGCGGCGAGTCAGCCCTCTGCTAGGCTGCTCGCAGCTCGCCGGAACCCCTGCTATTCCCGGCGAGTCGAGCGTTGCCTGACGCTCATAATTCGAAGCTCCGGGCGACCGGAGTCTCTGGAAGTCGACCCTGCCGAAGACTCCAGAGCGTCGGAGGGTCCTGCCGTCCTTCCGACACCTCGCTTGGCGAGCGATCGTCGAGCGAGACCCGCGCGGAGTCGTCTCCATATCCCTGTATGGAGACGACTCCTTTTTCGTGGACGCGGGGCGCGCGTGAACCTCGCCGCGTGAGCGCCGGTCAGCGATCGAGGTCGACCCATCCGCTGGTCGAGCCCACGATCGTGATCACGCTCGACCTCCTGTCGAGCAGGAGCGTGCGCTGCTCGTCGTGGTAGGCGAGCGTGACCGAGAGGTCCTCCAGCGGGAGGCCGCGGCCGTCGATCTCGAGCGTGTGATCCCCGCCTGCATCGGCCGCGACCACGCTCACGCCGACGAAGACGCCGTCGTCGGAATAGACCCGCAGGAACAGCTCGTCCGTTTGCGGGTTCTGAGCGGGTGCTCCGGTGGCATCCATCACCGTGTAGCCCGCTCCGTCGCTCAGGAACACGAAGCGGCTCGGCTCCCCGAGGAAGATGGAGCGGTGCTGGGCAGCGCGCAGATCGCGCGCCAAGAGGATGGCCGCGTTCTCCAGCGTCACGTCGGCGTGCGAGAAGTACCAGCGCACCGTCGTCGCTGCGCACAGCGAGATCACGAAGAGCACGATCAGGAGCTCGAACAGCGTGAAGCCGCGCTGCGACAGGGACCGACCCGGCATGGGGAAAGGCTTTCGGAGCGGGAAGTGGTGGTTCTTGAGGATCGGGTCTCTCTCACCCTGGGAGCGCCGGGCTCC
>JANOGB010000303.1:0-3252 GCA_031413955.1 Planctomycetota bacterium
AGCATGCGCGCCGGGGCGAGGGTCAGGGCCTCGAGCGCCTGCTCGCGCGCCAGCCCCGCGCGCACGGCCAGCGCGGCCGAGCGCAGGAACAGGCGCGAGTCGGTGATCCAGTCGTCGCTGTGGAAGGCGATCTGTGCGCCGGCCGCGACCAGCGCGCGCGCGTTCTCCCAGCGCATGTCGCGCGCCTCGAGCTTCCCACCCGGGCTGTCGATCACGATCAGCGAGCTCGGCACGCCGGCCGCGGCGATCTCGGCTGCTACTTTCCAGGCGTCGCTGACGTGGTGCAGCACGACGCGGAAGTCGAACTCCGCGCGCAGGCGCAGCACCGTGAGCACGTCGTCATGGCGGTGCGTGTGGTGATGCACCACGCGCTTCTGCTCCAGGACCTCGACCAGCGCCTCCAGGCCGAGGTCGCGCTCGGGGCGCTTCTCCGCGTCCGGGTCGGCGCGTTTGCGCGCGTACTCCTGGGCCGCCACGAAGCGTTCGCGCACCAGCGCGGCCGACTTGGCGCGCGTGCCGGGAAAGGGCGGGTCGCGGCGTGAGTTCGTGCCGTTCGCCATCTTGATGCCGCCCGCGATCGAACCGTCGCCGTTGCGCACGGCGAGCTCCTCGATCGTGTTGCCGGCACGCAGCTTGAGGTACACGGTCTGGCCGCTCAGGAGGTGCCCCGAGCCGGGCATGATGTTGACCGTGGTGATGCCGCCCGCGCGCGCGCGCTGCAGCGAGGGATCGAGCACGTCGATCGAGTCCAGCACGCGCACCGCGGGCTGGATCGGCTCCGAACGATCGCCGCCCTCCACCGCGCCGATGTGGCTGTGGGTGTCGACCAGCCCCGGCAGGATCACGCGTCCGCTCACGTCGCGCACCTCGGCCCCGGCCGGGACGGGCGTCGAGTCGAGCGGTCCGATGTAGGCGATCACGCCCTGGTGCACCACCAGGATCCCGCTCTCGATCACGGGCCCCGCGACCGGCAGGATGCGCGCTCCGACCAGGGCCACCGGGGCCGCGGGGTTCTGCTGGCTGGCCAGCAGGGTGGCGAGGATTGCGAGCGACATGCGCGCGCGGATTGTAGTGGTTCCGCCGCGAACGCCAGGCTCCAGCCTGGCTCTTCCTGCTGTTTTCCCCGCAGTCTCCGGCGACTCCGGTGGGATTGCCGGAGTAAGGAACCGAGCCTGGCTGGAGCCTGGCGTTCCCGGCTACCAGAGTCCCTCGAGAGCCTCCGAGAGCGCGCCCACGGCCTCGACGCACTGGCCCTCGTCGGGCGCCGCGTCGGCGGGGAACTCGAGGTAGATCGAGGCCACGTCGGGCCGAAAACCGCGCAGCGAGAGGAGGCGCATGCCGAGCTCGCGCCAGGTGCCGCGCTCCCGGTCGGGGCCAGGGTGCTCGAGCCAGTGCAGGACGCGGATGCTCTCGCTCTGCTCTCCGTCGGCGCGCGCGAAGAGCCGCGACCACGGGCGGTGGGCCCCTGCGAGGCGGTGCGCCTCGCGCTCCTGCCAGCCGAGTGCGGCGAAGCATTTCTCGACGTCGTGCGGGCGCCCGCTCCAGCGCTGCGCGCGCTCGTAGTAGGCCAGGAACAGGCGGCCCTCGTGGCCGTGCGCATCGCGCACGCGGCGGAAGGTGGCGCGTTCGGGTGGCTGCTCGCCCAGCGCTCCGGGCTCGAGCGCGATCTCGTCCAGGAGCTCGAGCGGGCCGAGCTGCGCGGGCAGGCGCGCGAGGTCCGGAGCGACGGCCCGGCCGAGGAACCCGCCCTCGACCAGGCACGAGAAAGCGGCGCAGAGGTAGAGCGCCAGCCACGGGAGAGCGCGCAGGGTCGGCATCATGTCCCGCAGGTCCCGCGCAGGGCAGCGCGCGCGCTGCTGCGTTCGACGGCCAGCACCAGTAGCGCCGCGCCGACGATGACCACGCCTTGGCCGAGGAGTTCGTGCGCGAGCCCCTTGCCTGCCTCGGCCCCGTAGCGAGCGATGACCAGCGCCGAGCTGGCGATGCGCACGCCGTTCACGAGCAGCGTGAGCGGCAGCGCCAGCAGCAGCAGCCCGAGCGCCGTGGCCGGACGCAGGCGAAAGAGCCCGGCCAGGAAGGCGCACAGCGTGCCCAGCATCAGCAGCGTGCCCGACCCGCTGCACACCTCGGCCACGATCAGCGTCCAGCCGCGGAAGGAGAGCGTCGAGCCCGCCCAGCCCACGTTCGCGTCGAAGGGCGCGAGCAGGGTCACCGCCGCCTGACCCGAGGCTTCCGTCAGCAGGGGGTTGACGCGGTCCATGAGCGGCATCGGCGGCGGGACCATGAGGAACAGGAACGCCAGGGCCGGCGCGTAGCGCCGGAGGCCGTCCGTCCCGGTCCAGCGCGCCACGAAGGCGAGCGTGGCCAGCGGCAAGGCGAGCAGGGAGAGCGTGAACACGCCGCTCAGGCTCCCGGTGAGCAGCGCCAGCGCGGCGAGGCACGCGCACAGCGCGGCGCTTCCGCCCTGGGACCGCCAGGCTCCAGCCTGGCTCTGTTCTTTGTCCGAGCGGAGCGGAGAAGAAGAGCCAGGCTGGAGCCTGGCGGTCCCAGGGAAACGCGCTCGGCTCGCCCGGAAGGCGAGCACGGCTGCGAGCGCGGGTACGAGCAGCGCGTAGCTCAGGCGGGAGGAGGCGCTCGTGGTCTCGAACCACTCCGAGAGGAGCGGCGTCGCGAGGCCGAAGAAGAGCGCCAGCTCCAGCCCGCGGGTGGCACGGGCAGGGAGCACGGGCGCGCGGGTTACTTGGCCTGCTTGCGACGGCGCAGGAGGCCGCCGGCGACCGCGGCGCCGCCGGCCAGGGCGACCAGCGTGATGGGTTCGGGGTTCGTCACCGGCGGGGCCGAATTGCGGCCGATGTCGTTGGGACGCACGCCGAAGCCGGGATCGACCCGGCCGCCTGACTGGGCCGAGAGGGTGAGCGTGGCGAACACGGAGACGAGCGCGAGGGAGAGAAGCCGTTTCATGGTGAGACTCCGGGATTTCTTGGGTGACCGGGGAGACGCCGATGGCGGGCACGACGGGAAGTGTCGGCCTGTCTCGGCGTTGCGACGGAAACCTACCCGGGTCTCGAGCGTCGTGCGGACCTCGGTGCTACTCCGCGCGTGCTGCCCGAAACGCCGACACCGTTTCGCCGCTCCTCCCAGGACAAACGCTTCGCGCCGCCCCAACGGCGAGAGTGCGGTGCCTGGCTCGGCTTTGCCGGATTCCGCCCTGCGCTCCTCATCACTCCTGCGCGCACCCGGAATCCGGCGAAG
>JANOGB010000304.1:0-23004 GCA_031413955.1 Planctomycetota bacterium
CGCGCGGCGCCGGCGCGCAGCGGGCTCTTCGACTCCCAGGCCCAGCGGCGGACGCGCGCGGCGAGGCCGCGCCGCGCCAGCCTCCAGCGCACGGCGAGCGGCGCGGGCGCGCCGGGCGGCGTGACGGTCTCGTAGCCGAGCTCGCGCATCAGGCCGCCCGCGACGTGCTCGAGCGCGCGCAGCTCGCCGCGGCTCATCTCGGCCTTCCAGCCCGAGACCTCGCCCTTGCGGAAGAAGCCTTTGGGCGCGTGGCCGCCCTGGCGCAGCTTCTCGAGCGCGCAGTTCGCCACGGCGCGCTCGCACAGCGCCTGGTCGGCCGGCAGCTCGAGCCAGCGGAAGATGTCGGCCAGGCCCGAGGCGGACTCCTTGCGCAAGCGTTCGTAGCGCACCTCGAGGTAGCGCGGCGTGGCCGCGGCGATCGCGCGCGCGCGCGTCACGTCGTGCACCCATTCCTCGGCCACCGAGAGCGGGTCGTAGGCGAAACGCGTCGGGTCGGCCCAGGACTTGGCCGCGCTCTTCTGCGAGCAGAAGACGCTGCGCGGATCGCGTACCACGTGCAGGAACCAGGCGTCCGGGAAGACGCGCAGGATCTCCTCCCACACCTGCACGTACTCGGGCGTCTGGTCGACCACGGCCAGGGCCGCGGGGTTCACGGCACCGAGCTCGGCGTAGACCGACTCGGCCAGCGGGCGTACGAGCTCGACGTAGCGGCCGGGCGGCACGGCGTCGGCGATGTGTACGCGCGCGAGGCCGTCGTCGGTGGCCTGGCTCGGGAGCCCGGGCCGCACTTGCGTCGTCAGCGCGCAGGCCCCGTAGTCGTTGCGCGCTGCGAACCAGCGCCCGAAGTGCGCCAGGCGGCGGAAGAAGTCGATCTGCTGCAGGGCCACCACGCGCGGGTGCTGGCCCAGGAGGAGCATGGTCCAGGTCGTGCCGCTGCGCCGGCAGCCGACGATGAAGACGCGTTTCAGCGCAGCGGCCACGGGCTACTCAGGCTCCGACGGCGCGCTCGGCGCTCTCGCCTTCCAGGACGGACAGCACGACCTCGGCCAGGCGCTGCACACGCTCGCTCTCGGACGGATCGCGCACGAGCTCGGCCGCCAGCGCGGCCGGCGTGCGCTGCTCGAACAGGGCGCGTAGCGGCAGCTTGATCTGCAGGGTCTCCTTGAGCCGCGCATACAGGCGCGTGGCCGAGAGCGAGTGCCCGCCCAGCGCGAAGAAGTCGTCGTTGCGGCCGACGGTCTCGAGGCCCAGCACGTCGGCGAACAGGGCCGCGAGCACGATCTCGAGCGCGCCCTCCGGTTCAGCGAACGACAGCGGCTCGCTCGGCTCCGGCAGCGCCTTGCGGTCGATCTTCCCGTTCGGGAGCTGCGGCCAGCCGTCCAGGCACACGGCACGCGAGGGCACCATGTACTCGGGCACGCGCTCGGAGAGATACCGCAGCAAATCGGTCTCGGCCGGGCGCGGCCCGATCGGGACGACGTAGGCCACGAGCTGCGCGCCGCGCCCGCCGTCGTCGCGCGCCAGCACGATCGCCTCGCGCACGGCCGGGTGCTCGGAGAGCGCGGCCTCGATCTCCTCGAGCTCGATGCGGTAGCCGCGGATCTTGACCTGGTTGTCGATGCGCCCGAGGAACTCCAGGTTGCCGTCCGTCAGCCAGCGCGCGCGGTCCCCGGTGCGGTACATGCGGCCACCCGAGAACGGATCGTCGGCGAAGCGCTCGGCCGTGAGCTCGGGGCGCTCGAGGTAGCCGGAGGCGACGCCCGGACCGCCGATCCACAGCTCGCCGGCCACGCCCAGCGGCGCGAGATCGCGCTCGCGCGTCAGCACGTAGGCGGCCGAGCCCGGGATCGGGCGCCCGATGGGCACCTGCAGGCGCTCGAACGGCTGGCGCGCATCGAAGACCGTGCTCCACACCGTGCCCTCGGTCGGACCGTACTCGTTGTAGAGCCTGGCGCGCGGGAGTTTTGCGCGGTGGCGGCGCACGAGGTCCGTCGGGCAGCTCTCGCCGGCCACGATCACGGTTTCGAGCGAGGCCAGCTCGTGCGCAGTTCCCTGCTCGAGCAAGAGCGACCACAGCGAGGGCAGGCCGAGCAGGTGGCTCGGCTTGTGGCGCGCGATCAGACCCGGAAGGCTGGCGAGGTCGCGCTCAAAACCCTCCGGGGGCAGGATCAGCGTGCCGCCTTGCACCAAGGTCCAGAAGATGCCGGCCACCGAGCTGTCGAACGCGAAAGACGAGAGCAACAGGTAGCGCTCGACCCGGCCCGCGTAGGCCGCGACGCGCGCGCGCGCGTCGAATGAACGAGGTTGCCGTGCGTGATCGGCACACCCTTGGGCTTGCCGCTCGAGCCCGAGGTGTAGATGACGTAGGCGAGGTCTCTGGGCGTGACGCGCGCACGCGGCGCACAGGCGGCCGTCGCGCGCGGGGCGTGCACCGGCACGAGCGTCCCGTGAAAACCCGCCAGCGCGGCCGCGCTCGCGGCGGAGCCGATGACGACCGCGGCGTGCGAGTCGGCGAGCATGCCGAGCACGCGCTCGCGCGGATAGCTGGGCGGCAGCGGCACGTAGGCGCCGCCGGCGCGCAGTACGGCGAGCAGCGCGACCACCAGCTCGACCGAGCGTTCGAGGTGCACGCCCACCAGCGCGCCCGGGACGACGCCCTGGGTCTCGAGCTCGAGCGCGAGCGCTGCGGAACGCTGCTCGAGGGCGCGGTAGGTGAGCTCGACCCCGTTTGCCTGGACCGCCGCGGCGTCGGGTCGCTGCCGGGCCGCCTCCAGGATCCACTCGTGCATGCAGCGTCCGGCCGGCGCAGCCTGGACGGCCTCGGCGCGCGAGGCCAGCTCGGGGCCGCGGGCGAGCTCGAGCACGCGCGCGCGCGCTTCGCCCGACAGGGCCGAGAGGCCCGCGAGCGGCGCGTCGGGCCGTGCCAGCGCGCTCTCGAGCAACGCCAAATACGGAGCGGTCATTGCCTCCGCATCGGCCGCGCTGAAGAAACGCAGGTCGAAGGCGAAGCGCAGCTCGCAGCCGTGGCTCGTCTCCTCGACGCGCAGGAGGCCGCGGAAGGGTTCGCCGTGTCCGTCGCGGCGCAGGAGCTCGAGGCGCAGCGCGCCGTGCTCGTGGTCGGGCTCGAGCGGCAGGTGCTCGAAGGCGTAGCGGAAGGAGAAATCGGCGCGTGCGCCGAGTTGCGCAGGCTGGAAGAACTCGTGCCACTCCGCGCCACGCGCGATCTGTTCGTCGGTGCTGCGTGCGAGCTGTGCCAGGCTCACGCGCTCGTCGATCTGCGCCGAGACCGGCAGGAAACGCTCGAAGGTCCCGAGCGCGTGGTCGAGACCCTGGAACGCGCGTCCGGCCGAGCGCACGCCGAGCACCAGGCTGCCGAGGTCCGCCGAGCGCGCGAGCCAGGCCTGCCAGGCGGCGCACAGGAACGCCTCGACCGGGATGCGGCGTCCGCGCGCGAGCTGCTGCAGGGACTCTTGCACGCGCGGCGGGAGCTCGCGCGAGAGCTCGAAGAGGCGCAGCGCTTGCGCCCCGCGGTCGTGCTCGAGCGGCAGGCGCAAACTGGCCGCCGCGCCCAGGTCCAGGGCGCGCCAGGCCTCGAGCCCGCTGGGCGCGTCCGCGCTCTCGAGCGTGTCGCGCAGCCACTGGGCCAGGTCGGCGAACTGCACCGGCGGCTCGTGCTCGAGCTCGCCCGCCAGGGCCGCGGCCAGCTCGCGTGCCAGGCTCCACAGCGAGCGCCAGTCCGCGGCCAGGGCCGACTGCGTGAGGACGAGCACGTGCTCCGCGGGCGCCACGCGCGCGAGCGCCACGCGCAGTGGCGCCGAGCCGTCGAGCGGATAGGGCGCGCGTAGCACGCTCTCGAGCCGGCGGCACTCGAGCTCGCGCTCCACCAGCGTCTTCTTGCTCCAGTCCAGGACCTCGAAGCTCGCCTGCCCCACGCGCTCGACCATCATGGCCGGGGCCGCGCCCGCATCGACGCACACGAAGCGCGTGCGCAGGATCTCGTGGCGCTTCACCAGCTCTCCGAGCGCGGTGCGCAACGCCTCGGGCTCGAGCTCGCCGTGCAGCGCGAGGGTCAAGGACGTGCCCCACGGGAAGCGCGGCTCGTTCTGGACCAGCTTCCAGCGTGCTTCCTGCACGGGCGAGAGCGAGAAGTGGCTCATCCGAGATTCCCTGATGATTCCCTGATCATTCTCCGGCCGCGCGTCGCCGGCGCGGGGGCAAGGTGGTCGTGGCGCGCCGGCCGGGGAGCGCGCACAGGCTGCGCAGCTCGGAGAGGCGCATCCCTGGCCGCGCGAGCACGGCCTCCAGGATGCGCACGTAGTCGCTGGCCAGACGCTCGGCCGCGGCGGGGGCCAGGAGTCCGAGGTCGTACTCCAGGAAGCCCGTCAGGGTCCGGGCGGATTCGTGCAGCACGAGCGCGAGCTCGAAGCGCGCCACGCCCGGGTCGACGAATTCCCAGGCACATTCGGCCCCGGCGCAGGCCGGCGCGCGGATGGCGTCCTTCATGTGCGAGAAGAACGACGTGAACAGCGCGGGGCCGCCCTCGGATCCGCCGGCACGTCCGGCCGCGCGCGCGATGCGGTCGAACGGTAGCTCACCGTGCTCGAGCGCCGCCAGCGCGGCCACGCGCACGCGGCTCACCAGGGCGAGAAACGTCGGATCGCCGCCGAGATCGGCGCGCAGGGGCAGGCTCTGCACGAAGAAGCCGATCAGGGGCCGGAGCTCGGGCCGCTGGCGCAGGGAACTGGCGATGCCGGTGCAGAGGTCGCTCGCGCCGCTCTTCGCGCCGAGCAGCGTCAGCCAGGCGGTGAGCAGGAGCTGGTTGGTGGTGGCTTGCTCGTTGCGCGCGAGCGCGGCGAGACGCTGCGCGCAGTCCGGCGCGAAGACGACCGGCACCTGGGCGCCGCGCTGCGTGGCGCGCGCGCCGCTGCCGGGCCACGTGGAGGCAGGCAAGCCGTCCAGGGCGTTCTTCCAGTAGGTGGCGAGCTCGATAGCGCGGAGTTCGTCGAGGCGAGTGCGCTCCCAGGCCGCGTAGTCGCCGAACTGCACCGCCAGCGGCTCGAGCTCGGCGTGCTCGTCCGCGTACAGGGCCGAGAGCTCGTCGAAGAAGAGTCCCATCGACGCGCCGTCCGAGAGGATGTGGTGCATCGTCAGCGTCAGCACCCAGTGGTTCGGGTCGAGCTGGGCGAGCGTCATGCGCCACTGCGCCGGCTGCGCCAGGTCGAAGGGCGCGCGCGCGTCCTCGTAGGCCAGCGCGCGCACGAGCTCGAAGGCCTCGTTCTCGCCGCGCAGGTCGACCCAGCGCAGCGGCAGCGGGCCGGGCGCATGGATGCGTTGCTCGGGGCCATCGCTCGCGAGCACGAACGAGGTGCGCAGGATCTCGTGGCGCGCCTGCACGCGCGCCAGGGCGCTCGTGAGTCGCGCGCGGTCGAGGGCGCTCTCGACCGAGACGAGCACGGCGTCGTTGTACAGCGCCGTGCCGGGCTGGAAGAGCTCCAGGAAGAAGAGCCGTTCCTGGGCCAGAGACAGCGGCGCGCGCTCGCGCTCTTTCCTGCGCGGAACGAGCCGCGCGCCCGGCGCGGCCAGGCCCTTCGCGGTCAGGGTCGCGCGCAAGAGCGCCAGGCGGTCTCCGGACAGGCGTGACATGGGACGGATGCGCCTGCGCTAGGCCGCGCGCGCGACGGAGAGGGGCGCCGGGTAGGTGCGGATCGGACGGCGCGCACAGATCGCGCGCACGCGGGTCTCGATGCGAGCCTGCAGGTCCGGGTCGAGGTGGTACTCGCGCTCGCTCTTCTGCTGCACGGCCGTGAGCGCCTGATCGATGAGCTCGACGCACTCGCGCATGTCCGCGGCGTCCATCTGGCGGATGGCGAGCCCGTTCGTGCCCAGCCGGATCCCGCTCGTGATCGTGGGCGGGTTCTGGTCGTAGGGAATACGGTTCTTGTTGACCACGATGCCGCAGGCCTCGAGCGCCTTCTCGGCGTTGACGCCCGTGATGCCGCGCTTGAAGACGTCGACCACCACGATGTGGTTGTCGGTGCCGCCGGTGATCACGCGGTAGCCTTTCTTCACGAAGGCCCCGGCCAGCGCGTTCGAGAGCGCGACGATGCGCATGGCCACGTCCTGAAACTCGGGGCTGGACACGTAGGCGAAGCCGCGCGCCTTGGCCGCGATCGCGCTCTGGTTCGGCGCGCCCTGGAAGAAGGGGAAGACCTTCTTCTGTATCACCTCGGCCAGCGTGCGCTTGCCGTCCGGTCCCGGGCGCTGGAAGTCCTTGCCGATCAGGATCAGGCCGCCGCGCCCGCCGTAGAGCTGCTTGTGCGTGCAGGTGGTGGTGAAGTGCGCGTGGTCGACGGGCGAGGGATGCAGGCCGGCCGCGACGAGACCCGCGATGTGCGTGATGTCGGCCAGCAGGTAGGCTCCGACCTGGTCGGCGATGTCGCGAAAGCGCGCCCAGTCGACCTGGCGCGGATAGGCGGTGGTGCCGCAGATGATCAGCTTCGGGCGGTGCTCCTTCGCCAGGCGCTCGGCCTGGTCGTAGTCGATGCGCTCGTCACGCGTCAGCCCGTAGCCCACCGCTTTGAACACCTGGCCCGAGATCGAGGCCTTGGAACCGTGCGTCAGGTGACCGCCGAAGTCGAGCTCGAGACCCATCAGCGTGTCGCCCGCGTCCAGCACGCTGAACATCACGATCTCGTTGGCCGAGGTGGCCGACATCGGCTGCACGTTGGCGTAGCACGCGCCGAAGGCCTGCTTGGCGCGGTCGATGGCGAGCTGCTCGATCTCGTCGATGTGGCGGCAGCCGGCGTGGAAGCGCGCCTTGGGGTAGCCCTCGGCCGTCACGTTCATGGTCGGCATGGCCTCGCACACCAGCGCCGAGGGATCGGCGATGCTCGAGGACGCCACCATCGTCAGGACGTTCGCCTGGCGCCGGTACTCGTTCTCGAGGATGCGGAAGAGCTGCGGGTCCTCGCGCTGCAGGCGCTCGATGCCGTTGGCGAGGAAGTTGGCTAGGTCGTTGGTGGGGCTCGGGTTCATCGTGTTTCCTCAGGAGCTGGAAGCCAGGCGCTCGCGTACCTCGTCGTCGCTCAGGTTCCCGAGCGCGTGCAGCGTGCGGCAGATCTCCTCGAGATCCACGCCGGCCGTGCGCGCGAGCGTGCGCAGGTGCTGCGAGAGCTTGGCGACCGTGCTCTTGTCGAACAGGTCGCGCAGCAGGACTTCGAAGGGGAAGACTTCCGCCAGGCGTGCCTGCACCTGCGCGGCCAGGATCGAGTGCCCGCCCAGGTCGAGGAACGGGTCTTCGACGCCCAATTCCTCGACGTCCAGGATCTCGGCCCAGACCTCGGCCACCACTTCCTCGAGCACGTCGCGCGGCGCCACGTACGCGCCCAGGTGCTCGGCGCGGCCGCGCTCGGGTTCGGGCAGGCGCTTGCGGTCGACCTTGCCGTTGGGCGAGAGCGGCAGCTCCGCCACGCGCACGTACAGGTGCGGCACCATGTAGGGCGGCAGGTCGGCGGCGATCGTCTTGCGCAGGTCGGCTGCGAGCAGGTGTGCGAAGCGCGGCTCGGCCAGCTCGCTCTGCGCGCGCGGCACGAAGTAGGCCACCAAGCGCTTCTCGCCCGAAGCGTCGGCGCGCGCCACGACCACGCCCTCGCGCACGGCCGGATGGGCCCGCAGGCGCGCCTCGATCTCGCCCAGCTCGATGCGGTAGCCGCGGATCTTGACCTGGTTGTCGACGCGCCCGAGCAGCTCGAGGTTGCCGTCCTCCAGCCAGCGCGCGAGGTCGCCGGTGCGGTACATGCGCGCACCGGGCTCGCCCCCGAACGGATCGGCGAGGAAGCGCTCGGCCGTCAGCTCCGGACGCCGGAAGTAGCCCTTGCCGACGCCGATGCCGCCCAGGTAGAGCTCGCCGGGCGTGAGCACGGGCACGGGTTGCAGGTCCTCGTCCAGCACGTAGGCCGTCTGGTTCGCCATCGGCTTGCCGTAGGGGATGCTGCGCCAGGTGGGATCGACTTCCTCGACCTCGAAGATCGTGGAGTCCATCGAGCACTCGGTGGCGCCGCCCATGCTGATCACGCGTGCGTCCGGCACGAGCGCGCGCAGGCGGTCGGGCAGCGACACGGGGATCCAGTCGCCGCCCAGCAGGACCAGGCGCAGGGCCTCCGGCACGAGCGTCGGATCCGTTTCGCAGTGGTCGACCAGCATCCTCAGCATGGCCGGCGCGGTGTGCCAGATCGTCACGCGCTCGTGCTGCATCAGGCGCGCCCAGGCGCGCGCGTCCTGCATCTCGTCCTGGCGCGGCAGCACGATGGTCGCGCCCGCGGCCAGCGTGCCGAAGACGTCGTAGGCGCACATGTCGAAGGACAGCGAGGCGAGCGCGATCAGCGCGTCGCCCGTGCCGACCGCGAAGCGCCGGTTGAAGTCCAGGAAGTTGTTCACGCGCCCGCGGTGATCCAGCACGACGCCCTTGGGCTTGCCGGTCGAACCCGAGGTGTAGATCACGTAGGCGAGGTCCGCGGGCCCGACGTCGCTCGTGGGTGCGGAGCGATCCGCGCTCGAGCGCGTCTCGTCGATCAACACGAGCTGGATCTCGGTCTCGGGCTCCGGCAAAAGCGCGCGCATGGTGCGCTGCGTGAGCAGCACGCTCACGCCGGAGTCGGCGAGCATGAACGCCAGGCGTTCGCGCGGGTAGGCCGGATCCATCGGCAGGTAGGCGCCGCCGGCCTTGGCGATGGCCAGCAGGCCGATCACCATCTCGAACGAACGCTCGACGCAGATGCCCACGAGGACGTTCGGGCCGACGCCCAGCTTGCGCAGGTGCTGCGCCAGGACGTTGGCGCGCGCGTCCAGGGCCGCGTACGTCAGGCGCCGTCCATCGTGCACCACGGCCGGCGCGTCCGGGCAGTGGCGCACGCGCTCCTCGAACAGCTCGTGCAAGCACAGCTCGCGCGGGAAGTCGACCTCGGTCTCGTTCCAGGTCTCGAGGATCGTCTTCTTCTCGGCCGCGGTCAGGAGCGCGAGCTCGCCCAGCGCGCGCTCGGGCTCGGCCAGCGCGGCGCCGAGCAGCGTCGTGACATGTCCGAGCATGCGCTCGGCCACGCGTGGATCGAACAGCTCGGCGTCGTACACGAGCGTGCCTGCGCCGGGCCCCTTGTGCAGCGCGAGGACGAGGTCGTAGCCCTGGCTGTCCTTGGCCGTCAGCTTGTCGCTCGACACCAGCACCTGGAACAAGTTGTCCGGCCGCGTGCTGTGCGCGACCTTGAGCAGCTCGCGCAGCGGCAGCGCACGCGCGCGGCACTCCTGGAGCTCGTGCCGTACCGTGTCGAGCAGCTCGCGGAACGTGGTCTTGCCCGTCAGGGCGAGGCGCAGGGCGGAGAAGCGCTCGCCCTCGCGCAGCCCGAGCAAGAGATCGCCCTGGCGCGTCGTGCGGAACAGGAAGGCGCCGAAGGCCGCGATCAAGCCGTCGAAGGGCGTGAGCCCGGCTTCCTCGGCGACGGTGCGCAGCGTGCGCACGAGCTCGGCGGGCAGGCTGAACGCGAGGCGCGTGCGCGCGCTGGTGGCCTCGGGCGGACGCGCGCGCGAGGTGGGCAGCTCGAGCGCGGGCGGGCGGCCGGCGAGCTTCTCGCTCCAGTACGCGCCGTGGGATTCGTCGCCGGAGGAAAGAGACTGCGAGGCTTGGCTCATGGGCTCATGGGGAAGAGGCAGAGGGCTTCAACCGCGCGCGCCAAACCGGACGATGACGCTCCCGGGATGAGTCATCGAGCGAACGTCCGTGAGCCCGAATCGAGTCGGGTGCGCCTGGAACGGGACGAGGTGCATCTCTGGTGGGGGCGGATGGATGCGGTCGAAAACCTGGACGGGGTGCGGGGCTGGCTATCGGACGACGAGCGGGGCCGAGCTGAGCGTTTCCGGCGCGAGGCGGACGCGCGCGCCTTCGTCTTCCGGCGGACTTTCCTGCGCTCGGTCCTGGCGCGCTACGCCGGGGTCGAGCCCGCGCAGCTCCGCTTCGAGCTGGGCGAGTTCGGCAAGCCATCGCTGCCCGGCGCGCTGGCGCGCGTGCGCTTCAACTCCTCGAGCTCGGGCGAGCGCGTGCTGGTGGGCGTGACTGGGGGACGCGAGATCGGCGTCGACGTGGAGCGCGCCGACGAGCGCTTCCTCGCGCCGGAAGAACTTTCGCGCCTGGCGCGGCGCGTCCTGACGGGGGAGGAGCAAGTCGCGCTGGGGCGCCTGACCGAGGCGCAGCGCGCGTACGCCTTCCTGCGGCTCTGGACGCGTAAGGAGGCCCTGCTCAAGGCGCTCGGCACGGGCCTCTCGCGCGAGCCCAACACGGTGGCGGTCGGGCTGGAGCCGTTCGCCGGCGAGCGCGTGCTGGATGCAAGCGTCTTCCCCGGACGCGCGCTCGACCTGCAGGCGCCGAGCGGCTTCTCCGCGAGTGCCGTCGTCGCCGCCGAGCCGGGCGAGCGGCTCACCTGGGAGCGCCGCTTCCCTCATCCGGGAGCGCCGGGCTCCAGCCCGGCTCCGGGTTCTTCTTCTTCCCCGGGAGCATCAGGCTCCAGCCTGGCTCCGATCTGATCCGGCTCCGGAGGAAGAACCCGGACCTGAGCCGGGCTGGAGCCCGGCGCTCCCGGATGAAGGAAGAACCCGGAGCCCGGCGCTCCCGGCTGAGCTCAGGCGGCTTGCCGGTTCTTCTTGATGATCGTGTCGCGCACGCTCACGCTGGTCATCAGCTCCTTCTCCTCGAGCTTGCGGATCACCCTCGCCGGGGTGCCGCCCGCGATCGAGTAGGGCGGGATGTCGGTGGTCACGACGGAGTTGGCGGCGATGATGCTGTCGTGGCCGATCGTGATCGGGCCGAGCACGACCACGTTCACGCCCAGCAGCACGCGGTCCTCGATGATCGGCAGGCTGGTCAGCGGCGCCCCGTGGTGGGCCAAGCCGAGCGTGACGTTGGGCCGCACCTGCACGTCGTCGCCGAGGTACAGCGCCCCCAGGATGCACCCGCCGTTGTGCCAGATGCGCACGCGCCGGCCGAGCTTGACGAGGTAGGGCGCCTCGATGCGCGCCATCCACAGGCACCACAGGTACAGGAACTCGTACAGCCACGAGAACGGCTTGCGCACGCCGCGCGGCAGGTCCATGCGCCAGTTCCCGAAGCGGTTCACGAACATGGCGAAGAAGCCGTGCGAGAAGAGGCTCTCGTGCGTCTTCAGATCTTCGCGCAGGATCGCCCACAGCGACATCCCGGGCGGGTTCTGGTTCTTGTCGCCGCGCATGGGGTAGCCGAGGATCTCGCCGCGCGGGCGCGGGTCGGCGGCGGGAGCCGGGGGAGTTGCCACGGGGGCGGTCGGAAGGTCTTTCGTTTCCATGCTCGAGCGCGAAGTTGGCGCGCGGCGCTTACATCGGACGGCTCGCGCGGCCGATTCTCATCTTTCCCGCGTTTTCCCCGGCCATGCTCGAGTCCGCCCCGCCTCCCGAATTGCCCGCGCTCAAGGTCTATCGGCCGCGGCTCCTGGGCGCCCTGGGCCGCGTGGGCCTCGCCGTCGCGAGCTTCGTGCTGGTCGGGCTCGCCCTGCGTTCCGTGGCCGCGCCCGCCGGCGGCAGCGTGATCGGCGGCAAGCTTGAGTACTGGCGCGCGCACGCAAACGAGTACGACACTGTTTTTCTGGGCTCGAGCCACGTCTTCCGCGCCTTCGTCCCGGCCGAGTTCGACCGCGCCAGCGCCGGCTTCGGGCTCGCGACGCGCTCGTTCAACTTCGGCGTGCAGGCCGTGCACCTGCTCGAGCAGCGCTACCTCCTGGGCCAGGTCCTCGCCGCGCGGCCCGGGCTCGAGCGCGTCTTCTTCGAGTACCAGTGGCTGACCCCGCAGCTCGATCCCCAGAACGCCTTCAGCCCGCGCACGGTCTACTGGCACGACGCCGCGACCACCGAGCTCGCCGTCGAGCGCGCGCAGCACTGGGGCGCGGAGCTCGGCGACGACTTCGCCTTCCTCGAGGCCGAGAACGAGAGACACTCGGTCTTCACGGTGCTCGACCGCGCCCTGCCGCCCGGCACGCGCGCGGCCGAGCAGCACGCGCAGCATTACTTCACGGATCTGTTCTTCATCGGGCGCGGCAAGGACGTCCTGCGCGGCCTGGCGGGTCGCGAGCACGGGCAGACGGCGCGCTACCGCCCGCAGCACGGCTACCTCTCGCTCGAAGAGGACGATCGCGTGCTCGCTTCCCAGGGCGACGTCCAGAACTCCTACCGCGCGCGCCGTGAGCGCTTCCTGGCCGACCAGGCGGGCTACCGGAGCGCGGTCGACGTGCTCGACGCGGCCGAGGAGTCCTTCGGCGACGCGGAGTGGGTCAACGGCGAGTTGACGCGCGTCGACGACCTCGAGCTGATCGCCGTGATCGCGGCCGAGATGCGCGCGCGCGGGGTCGAGTTCGTGCTCGTGATCCTGCCCTCGCAGAGCGGCAACCGGCCGTTCGAGGAGCGCCTGACGGAGGAGCTCGGTTCCCTGGTCTTGCGCTACAACCTGCCCGAGCGCTACCCGGCGCTGTACGACCCCGTGAACCGCTGGGACTCGGGACATCTCTCGGAGGAAGGCGCGCGCTACTTCTCGCGCATCCTGGCGCGGGACTATGCCGGTCAGCGCGGGATGGAGCGCGATGGGATCGGGCGCGACGGGGTCGATGACGGAGCGGAACGCGCGAGCGAGGCGCCGCAGTGATCTTCACCGAGCCGCGCTTTCTGGCGTTCTTCCTGATGGTGTTCGGCGTCTACTGGGCGCTGCGCAGCAACGCGCCGCGCAAGCTGTGGCTGCTCGCGGTGAGCAGTGCCTTCTACTGCGCCTGGGACTGGCGCTTCCTCGGCTTGCTGCTGTTCTCGGCCGGCCTCGACTACTACGTCGCGCTCGGCTTCGGGCGCACCAAGACGCTGCGCGCGCGGCGCGCGCTCCTGATCCTGAGCCTGGGTCTGAACCTGGGCTTCCTGTGCTTCTTCAAGTACTACAACTTCTTCGTCGAGTCGGGCGCGGCGTTCCTGGGCTGGCTCGGCCTCCCGGCCACGGCTCCGACGCTGGACATCCTGTTGCCCATCGGGATCAGCTTCTACACCTTCCACACGCTCTCCTACACGATCGACGTGTACCGCGGGAAGTTCGAGCCGATCCGGAGGCTGACGGACTTCATGCTGTTCGTGACCTTCTTCCCGGCCATGGTGGCGGGCCCGATCGTGCGTGCTGCGCAATTCCTGCCGCAGCTCGCCGAGAAGCGCCTGTTCGCGCGCGTCGACGTGCGTGCCTGCCTGACGCTGTTCCTGATCGGCTTCGTCAAGAAGGGCCTCGTCTCCGACCACATCGCGCCGGTGATCGACCCGCTCTTCGCCGATCCGGGCGCCTTTAGCGCGAGCTCCACATGGATCGGGCTCTTCCTGTACCACGTGCAGATCTACTGCGATTTCTCGGGCTACTCCGACATGGCCCTGGCCACGGCGGGGCTGCTCGGCTACTCGCTGCCGAAGAACTTCGACTTCCCGTTCTTCGCGCGGAGCATCGGCGAGTTCTGGCAGCGCTGGCACATCTCGCTCTCGACCTGGTTCCGCGACTACTTCTACTTCGCGCTGGGCGGCAGCAAGGGCTCGAGCGTAAAGGGCATCCTGATCGGCTCGCTGACCATGATGGTCGTGGGCCTGTGGCACGGTGCGGGCTGGCAGTACGTCGGCTTCGGCGTGCTGATGAGCGGCTCGATCATCGTCTCGCGCACCTGGGGCCTGCTGGTGCCCGAGGATTCTCTCGCGCGCCGCGTGGTGGGATTCCTCGGCGTCCCCTTGATGTGGTGGTTCCTGTTCTGGAACTGGATCCTGTTCCGCTCCTCCGGCTGGGAGCAGGGCTGGGAGATGCAGCGCATCTTCTTCTTCCTGCAAGACGGCGGACCGAAGGCGCTCGAGGCGAGCTGGCTCCTGCTCGTGCTGGCGTTCTTCCTCGTCCACTACGCCTTCTATCGCGGCTGGTTCCGCCGCCTCGCGGCCGTGAACGACTGGGTCTACGCCGCCAGCGTGGGCGCCGCCGCCGCGCTGGTGCTCGCCTTCATGGCGACCGAGACGAAGGCGTTCATCTACTTCCAGTTCTGACTCGGAAGTCGTGAGCTCCTTCAGCGTGGCAGGAACGCCGAGACCTTGTTCTCGCGCGCCGCTGTCAGGTCGATCGAGCCCGTGATGGGCTGGTCGAAAGCGGTCGCCGACCAGGTGAAAGGCCCGCGCGGCAGCCCTTCGACGCGGATCGAGCCCCGCAGGTCCGTCGTCAGGCCGCCGGGCGCGCGGATCCGCTCCTCGCTGAGCCAGGCGTCGAGCGGCGCGTCGAACTCCTCCGAGCGGAACTCCACCTCCACGCCGGAGACGGGCAGGCCGTCGGAACTGAACAGCGTGAACTCGAGGTCGCCAAGGCGGCGCATCTGGACGCGCACGCGAGCCGTTTCGCCAGAGGCGAGCTCCTCGTCGACGGTCGTCGGCCAGCAATCGGTCCTGTGGCAGGCGAGGTGGTAGTTCCCCGCGCCGAGCGCTTCGTAGCGCACCCGGCCTTGGTCATCCGTCTGCCGCGCATCGCCCAGGGTGAGGCCAGCCGTCGTCTCGATCCGCGTCAGGACTCCGGCGAGGGGCAGGTCTCCGTCGACCAGCTCGAGCTCCAGCGATCCGGACGCTTCCAGCACGAACTCGAGTTCTTTCACCGAGGCATCGATCGGGACGCCGAAGCACCTGCCCAGGACGGCGTGCTGGACGTCCATCAGCAGCGGGCCCGAAGGTCGCCCACCAAGCTCGGCCCAGCCGTCGGCCCCCGTGTCGTCGGCACCATGGATCTCGGCCCCCGTGGCCGAGCGAATCGTCACCCATACGCCAGGTATCGGGTCGCGGTGGGGATCCACCACGTGAACGCGGAACGACTCTTCTCCCAACCTGACCTCGACCGACTTCGAAGTGTCGGCTCCCAGGGCGACATCCTTGGTGGCGAGGATGCTGTCGTCGTCTGCGAGCACCCAGATCTGACCTTGCGCGGCCCGGATGCCCTGGAAGGAAACGTGGCCCTCCTCCGTTCTGGCAAAGCGCACGACGAACACGCCCGTATCCTCCTGAGCGGTCCAATAGACGCCGGTCACGCTCGACGGAACTTGGCCCTGCTCGTCAACGACGTGAACGTCCAGCTTTCGATCCCCGGCGACCTTGAGATCGAAGTTCCACTCCTTGCCGGGATCTAGCCTGAGCTGGAGGCGTTTCCAGGAACCGTCCGGGCAGTACACCATCAAGCGGTGATCGCCGGGCGGCACTCCCTCGTATCGGACGATTCCTTTCTGGTCGAAACTCGTCTTCGGAAGGATGTGGCCTTGCTCCGTGCCGGCGCTGTAGCTGGTCGGATCGACTCCCTGCAGATC
Source organism: Planctomycetota bacterium (assembly GCA_031413955.1). Lineage (GTDB taxonomy): Bacteria > Planctomycetota > UBA1135 > UBA1135 > JABFRZ01. The sequence continues at coordinate 15,402 of JANOGB010000304.1, forward strand.
GAATCCGAGTAGGGAGATTTGCAGGTTCTGCGGCCGGAACAAGCGGATGTCACTCCAGTCGAGGAACTCCGTGTCCGTCGCGGTGGCCTCGGCCTCTGCCAAGGCGAATCCGTCGGCTTCTATCGTGAGGTGGTTCACGCCCAGGACGAAAGCGTCCAGGTCGAAGCTCCCGTCCGAGGCACTGGGCACCCCAGAGCCCCAGGGAAGGCTGCGCCCGAGGCCGCCGCTGGAGAACGGCTGCACGAGGGCGTTCGGGACCGGTTCACCCGTGTCCTCTGCCAGGACCCTTCCTCCGCCCCGGATCGCGGTGGGAAGCTCGAGCTCCACCTCGGTGTCACGCTCGGCATTCACGCTGACGGTGAGCGGTCTGCCGCAGGGGAATGCGGGGCTCGCTGCATGGATCGACCAGTCGCCAGGCGCAAGGCCGTCGATCTCGAAGTGCCCGTCCCGGCGGCCGAAGAAGGACTCGTTGAGGTGGAAGTAGATGGACCCGGTCTTCCAGTAGATGACCTGGAAGTCGGCCACAGGAATACCTTCGTGAACGCATCGACCCGTGATCCTTCCGCCTCTTTGGAGGGTCACCGGAATCCGGACCCTGTCTACCGCTTCAGCTTCCAGATCCTGCGTCGTGTATCCGGGCGCGGCGAGGCGGAAGCGGAACCAGCCTGTTGGCAAGGTCGCGAGACGAATCACTCCGTCCGCTCCAGCCGCCGCAGTTATGCGCACCGTCGGGTACATGGTCGGTTCCCACCAGGCCTCCGCCCACGCCGTCGGAACCGGATTGGATGATTCGTCTTGCACCAAGAGGAACACTTCCGCTCCTCTCTGGACGACGAAGTCGATTCGCCGATGGCTCGATGCCTCGGGCCTATCGAACGACTCCTCCACGGGAATGACAGGCGCCCCCTCGATTCGAGCCCGGTAGCGAGCAACTCCGGCGAGGGGCACGCGGACCGGTCCCCATGCTCCTTCCTGCGCGGCATCCACGCACACGACCGGGCGCCAGAGGTTTCCCGTGAACCCGGAGACCAGGATCCGCCGTCCTCCCGATTCTCGGGGGTCCCATTCTCCCGGGTTGGAGCATGCGACCGTGCCACCGATCGTGAACGACTCTCCCAGCGTCAAGGTGACGGCGAACGGGCGCATTCCCTGCCACGGAACCGAGATGAGCGTGCCCTTCTCAGCCCACAGCGCTTGTTCACCAGGTAACGAGGCGATCTCGACGCGACCATCCAGATTCGTGAGCGCCTGCTGCGCGAAGAAGCGCTCGTGAATCCGGAGTGGAGCGTCCTCGGTCGGTCTCCGAGGCTTCCCGACGTGATACACGATCGCTGCAGCCTGAGACTTCCCCAAGGCATCCAGGACCTCCACCGAGATAGGCGCCGCAGGCTCGAGGGCGACCGCCAGCTCGGCCGGCCACGAATCCAGATCGACGGGCAGGTCAAGCCCTCCCGCCAGATGCCCTGGATGGAAGGCGAGGAGGACGGCGCCGAATGGAAGCTGTCCTGGAGGCTGGAGGAACCGGAAGCGCCCATCCGCTCCCGTCGTAGTCTCCACCGCCTTGCGTTCTGGCACTCCCGGACCGTCCCAGGCACCCAACGGCTGAGCATCCTCCTCCTTCAGCGCAAGTAGAATGACTCGAGTTCCCTCGATCGGGCGCCCGTCGGTCGAGCGGACCATGCCTCCATCGCGCGTCCGCTCGCTCTCGAGGGCCGGCTCCCTACGCCCTTCGGGCCGTTCTGTCGGCTTCAGCGCGGCTTCCGGTAGTGGTGCTCGGGAACCCTGTTCCGCCGGAAGCTCCGGAGCTTCTGTGCTCGACCCCTTCGGAACGAGCACGAAGAAGAAGAACGCCACCGCGGCAAGACCGAGACCGAGAAGAAGGCTGGTCAAGCGGATGCTGCTCATCGCGCCCGGTCCCGTTCACTGGTTAGGAGGGGGATTGAAGGACGACGAGGTAGACCGCTGGGCCCTTGTCGTTGTACCTGTATGGACCTGCCCTGAATCCATTCCAGTCATCGCGAGGAGGAGCGCCACGAGGAGGAGAGAGATTCTGACGCGGTTTCCGTGGGATCGTTTCATGACTCGAGTAACCGGCAAACTACACCGGCAGTGTCCGGGACCTCGCCTGAGATGTGACGTCTCACTATCCGCGCTTCGCTGATCTCGCCATCGCTTCGAGTTTTCATCCACTCCCGAAGGAGTTCGCTCACATCGGCAACTATTGGGTTGTCCGGAGTAGCGACCTTGCCCAGTTGAATGGCCTCTGCTCGCGCTGCCTCCTCATCACCGACGATGCAAGAGAGATTGAAGGCGCAGATCCATCCACAGGGCGACTGTGGTGTCCTCGAAGCATAATCCCTGTAGAGTCCTCGTGCCTCCTCGAGCAGGCCCAAGCAGCATGTTCTAGCGGCCAAGGAGACCAAGGCATCAAGCCTGACGCGCTCCGAGCGAGCGCGTAGGACCAGTCGATTCAGGAGTGCGATGGCAGCCCTGGGCCTACTCCAAGGGACAGAGAGGGCGACGTAGAACCTCGTCTTGTCGCGCGGAACCAAGCTCAAGGAGGCCTGAGCCAGGGTCCATGCTTGGTGTGATTCGATGGCGACCAAGCACTGCCGTAGTAGCTCGACGCCATGGAAAGAACCGGACGGCGAAACGACCTCAGGCTCGGCGCGACGACGCCAATCCGGCTCGCGCTCGGTCGGATTATAGAGCTTTCCGTCCGCCCCGACGGGCCTGTGAGCCAGCCCCGGAGCCCTCCAGTAGGAGATCTGTGCCGCCTCGCACAAGAGCGCCGCCAGCTCTTCCCGGTGCACCTCGACCAGATGGCGTTCCGCCTTCGTGCGTGTGACGTCGCTCGCGCGCACCGTCTCGCCCGTGTCGAACCACGTGCGCAGGGCGCGGCGCGGGGCGAGGCGGATCATCGAGCGTGGATCGGCCACGATCTCCTCCAGCAGGCCGCGGATCTCCGGAGCGATGTCAGGTACGTTCTTCATCTCTTCTTCCCCTGCTCCGGATCGTCGGGGGGGTCGGGCTGGACGTCAAGCTTCATCGTGGCGAGGGCAGTCTGGATGGCGTTGTAGAGGCCGTCCTCGTCCCACGGGCCGGCCTCGATGATCTCGCCGACCTCGCGGCCCTCGATCAGGAGCTCGAAGAAAGCGCGCCGAGGCAGGGGATCGAGGGCGTTGAACGCGACCGAGGTGGAGCGCACGAGCTCGGGATCGAGCATCAGGCTGTCCGTCAGCAACGGGAAGACCTTCTCCTCCTCGGCCACGAGTTCCGGGTACGTCCGCTCCGCTTCGTAGTCCTTGTTAACGAGATGCGCGATCGCGACGTCGATCTGAGCTCGGGCCCAGGCGCCGAGGTCCGCGGGCGGCGCCTCCTTCGACGCCGCCTTCGCACACCGCGAGCGCACGGTGGTAGACGCGCTCGGGCTCGAGCAGGAACCACACTTCGCGCAGCCGTCGCGCCGACGCTTCCTGGAGGCGCAGCGGATCGCCCTGGCTCAAGCGCGCGAGGATCTCGTTCGCATCCCCGCCGCGCAGGAAGCTCGGCCAGGATGCGGGCTCGGGCTTCCGGGACGCCTCCTTCGTCGCCATACGGAGAGCCAGGGTAGCCCCGGAGCCAGGAGAAAGCCAAGAGACCGGAGCCGGGCTGGAGCCCGGCGCTCCCAGGTGAAAAGAAGAGAATCAGCGCTGCGGTGTCTTCGGCGGCGAGACCTTGAGCGTGTAGCTCCTGGTCTTCGAGCCGGCGTCCACCACGCGCACCGTCAGGAATTGCGCACCCGCCGGCAGCGCCATCTCCTCCTCGATGACGCGCGGACCGGCTCCGGCCGCGGCCTGGAAGTTCCGGCTGAGCACGGTCTCGCCCGCGCACAGCTCGTAGCGGTGCAGGGCGAGCGCCCCGGTCCCGGGCAGCTCCTGCACCGACACGTGCACGCGCACGCGACCCTCGGCCGCGTGCTCGAGGCTCGCGCTCTGCGATTCCAGCTTGAAGGCGCCCAGCGCCAAATTCTGCTCGAACTGCGAGCGCTCGCTGAAGACCTTGCGTGCGAGCTCGCGCCCGAGTTCGAGCGGCAGGCGCTCCTCGAGCACTTCCTCTACGTTTTCCGTCTCGCGCGCGAGCAGCCCGGCCGGCCACACGATCGACACCGCGTAGGGGCCCACCCCGTCGGCCCGGTCGATCAGGGTCAGGTCGGCGCCCTTGAACTCGGCGTAGAGCGGGATCGGGAGCAGCGCGAACTTGTCCAGCCGTTCGTGCCCCTGGGACGTGTCGAACACCTCGGCCTGCAGGCGCGCCGAGAACTCGTACGTGCGGTCGCTGACGAACCAGCTGAACGGTCCGCCGAGGATGAGCCACAGCGGCACGTTGAGCCAGAACTTCTCGTTGCGGTCACCTTGGATGCGCGGATCGACGATCAGGCGCGTCCGCACCAGCAGGTCCGCGCCCACCTTGTGGGCCTCGTCCTGCCAGTGGCTTTCGCGCTCGGCCGGGCTCATGGCCGCGAGCTGCGTGGGGTCGGAGGGCAGCTCGAGCAAGGTCGTGCGCACGAAGGCGCGCCCGAGCTCCTTCTGGAGCACCAGCGACACCTCTTTCGTGCCGAGCTCGAGGCGCATGTCGTCGTTGGCCGGCTGCGCCGAGCGCTGCGGATAGAGCGGGTTGGACGGCGTCGCCGTGGGCTTCGACGTGTCGAGGATCTCGGTCGGGATGAGCGCCACGTGGAACGGCAGCGGCGAGCCCGCGGGGATCGGGCTGGTCGAGCGGCAGGCCGCTCCGAGCACGAGCAGCAGTCCGAGGGCGAGCGAGCGGCCGGTCACGGGGTTCGAGTCGAGCTTCATGTTCATCTCCATTTGCCTACGGGACGCGCACGTATTCTCCACGATCCAGGCGAGAATTGGCGGTTTCGCGGTCGAGTGCGCAGCGGAAACCGACGTCCGCCCGCCCGGGCGCGTCGGGGCTGATCTCCTTGGCGGTCCAGTCCGGGGTTCCCGCGGGGCCCGGGCCGGCGATCCAGTGGGCGGTCGCGAGCTCCGGGGGCGCCGCCAGCGGGGCGCTCGCGGCGGCGGGGCTGCCCTCCGCGCGCGGCGGCTCCGGAGGGCTGAGCTTCTGCGGATGGCGCTTGCACTGGCTCGCGAAGTCGAACGCTTCGGCCTCCAGGTTCTCGGGTGTCGCCGTCCACTCGCGCGCTTCCGCGCACAGGTTCGCGGGCCAATTCGCCGGCGCCCCCGGCGGAGTCACGGTCGCCGGACGATCGCGGTACTGCGCGCCGCGCACGGCGAACTCCCACTCCACCAGGGTTGGCAGGCGCTTGCCGCGCCAGGCGGCGTAGGCGCGCGCCTCGGGCCACGTGATTCCCGTCGCCGGGCGTTCGGCCTCGCCGGAGACCGCGTTCACGAGCTCGCCGCGGCGGATCTCGGCCGCACGCTTCGCGTCCGGATCCGCCCCGGGCCACCAGCGCAGGTCCGCGTAGCCGTCCGCGGCCTGCACGAACTCCAGGAATTCGCCGCGCGTCACCTCGCGCGCGTCGAGGTAGTAGGAGCGCAGCCCGTCGAGCTCGACGTTCCACGCCCGAAGCCTCTCGCTCTCACGCCCGCTCTCACGCCCGCCGAAGGTGTAGCTGCCGCTGACGGCGACCTCCACCATGGTCTCGGTCCGCCGGTCGCGCGGCGCGATCACGAGCTCGCTCGCGCTCAGGATCTCGGGCACGATGCCGCGCACGCTCTTCGACCTCTCGAAGCCGGCGCCATCCCGCGCCACGAGCTCGAGCACGAGCTCCTTGCCGCTCCACCAGGACTGCGCCGAGGGGCGCTCGGCCTCGCGCAGTTCCCACAGATCGCCGGATCCGCGCACGAGCTCGAGCTCGGCGCGGGACTGCCCCTGGTAGACGACGCGCGCTTGCACCGTCGCGACGCCGTTCGGATCGCTGGCGCTGACGCGCACGTTCCACTTGCTCCCGCCGCCGAGGGTCCAGCGCTGATCCGCGCCCGCGGCGATGGGTTCCAGCAGCTCGAGCTCCGGGCCGTTGCGCGCGACGTGCCAGGACGCGCTCTTCGTGCCCGGGTTGCCCGCGCGGTCGGTGGCGACGAGCGTGAGCTCGTAACGGCCATCGGCTTTCTGGTATGCGTCGAGGGCCGGCAGTTCCCGCGTGCCGACGGGGAGCTTGCCGGTCTGGTGTCCTCCGCCCGGCACCGCGAGCGTCCACTCGAGCTCCGCGAGCTCGCCCGACTCCGCGACGTTCGCGACGATGCGCTGCGAGAACGAGCCGCGGAAGAGCGGCGCTCGATCGGGGGCGGCTCCTTCCGCGCCTTCGAGCTCCAGGGCGACCACCGGTGCCGTGCGATCCACGTCCAGCACGAAGACGTGCTCGGGCGGGATCAGCGGGCCCTTCTGCTCGTCGTTCCCGAGGAAGTACTTCTGCACGACGATGCGGTAGAGCCCCTCGTGCGGGAGCTCGAGCGAGCGCTGGAAGGCGCCGCCCGCGGAGCGGCTCATGGGCACGCTGGTCGCAGTCCCGTCTTGCACGCTCGCGCAGGAAGCCTCGATCCAGAGCGGCGTCCCGGGCGGCTGGCTCACGACGAGCTGAGCGCTTGGACCGACGTTGACCGAGTTCGGGACCTTGCCGTCGCCCTGCTCGAGCAAGCTGCGTTTCTCGAAGTTCTCCGCCAGGAGCTGAGCCTGGATCTCGGGAGACTTCGGCGTGAAGCGGAAGGCGAAGCGCTTCGTGCCCTTGGCCGGCGTGCTGCGATCCACCATAGGCGCGTCGTCGATCTCGATGACGATCGAACCGGAGAGATCCTGGTCGCCGCCGATGCCGAGGTCCGCCAGCGCCACGACGAGCGGCTCCTTCGGATCACGGATGTCGCGGCTAAACACCGCCTTGGCCGCGGACTCGAGGAAGACCTGTGCGCGCGCTGGTGCGGTGGTCGTGATGCGCAGTGCGTTCTCCGGCAGCAGCACGGTCTCGCCCGAGTAGCGCAGCAAAGCAGCGCCGGCCTCGGCTTCGACGAGAAAACCGGTGTCGGCGGTGAAGTTGGCAGGCTCGCCGGCGATGTGCAGGGTCGTGGGCTGCTCCTTTTTCTGACCGGCACGGTCCCGCGCCACGACCCGCAGCTCGACATCGTGCGGGATGCCCGTGAAGAGCGAGTCCAGCGCCGGGCCCGAGTACACGGCGAGCTCGCCCCGCGCCGTCGCCTTCACGGGACTTGTCCGACCGAGGCTCGCGCCGCCCTGCAGCACCTCGATCGATTCGAGCGTCGCGCGGCCCTCGGGATCTCCGGCAGCCTGGAGCTGGAGCGTGCGTCCGCGCGGGTCGAGCTGTTTGCCAGGGTCGTCGTGGCCCGTGACCGTGACGTTGTCGATGCGCCAGGCGCCGAGGTCATGGAGCATGATCCGCTCCGACTTCCAGTAGTCGCGCCGGCCGCCGTCGATCTCGAGCAGCGCCCATTCGCTCTGCGCGCCGTCGAGGCGCGCGATCTCGATCATGTTCGTCGCGCCTTCAGACCAGCGCACGCTCCAGCCGGCCAGCGCGCCGCCGCTGGCCGCGAGCAGCCGGATCGGGGCCTCCCGCGCCCAGGCTGAATCCGACTCGAGCTGCAAGAGCTTCGAC
>JANOGB010000305.1:0-11718 GCA_031413955.1 Planctomycetota bacterium
TGACCTGTATGTCGGGGTTCTCGAAAAAGCGGGCATCGAAGCGAAAATCATAGAGGTGTTTGATGAGGTATCCGAGGAGCAGTGCACCTGTGTAGAACATGGAAACCGAGCCGAGGGTCGCAGCTCCCCGATGATTGCGCACGACGTAGCGTCGTTCGCGTGCCAGGTAGTTCTCATGAGTCAGGCGCAAGGCCATGTACACATGAGCCAGGAACAGGAGTGCGAGCCCGGCCTCCGCGATCGTCAAGAGTGGGCCGAAGCCTTGCAGGTAGGCGACGTAGGCGTCGAAGGAATCGCCGCTCGGATCCTCGAGAAGCTTCAGGTTCCCGTGAAGGTGTTCCACCAAGAACCCCACGAGGAGGAGGCCCGTGAACCCCATGATGACCTTCTTCCCGACCGAGGAGGCCAGGGCGTTTCCTAACCAGCTCATGTGTTCGGGGGCTTCTCCAGGAAGGCCACGGCCTGGTGCTCGTCAGCGCCGGGGTAGGGGGGGGACGCGGGGAACGTATCGCGGATCGGGTGGACGAGCAATGCAGCAGCCGCGGTCGTGCCTCCGCGGCGCGCTCTCGACCGCGGTGGGTCTGCCTTGGTGGGGGAGCCGGTCACCGTTATACCGTTCCCATGTCCATGGGGTCGACGCGCTTGTTCTTGGTTCGTCATGGCGAGGTGGAGGTCGCCTGGCGAGGAAGGATCTATGGCTCGCTCGACGTGCCGTTGTCGGAGCACGGGCGCACCGAGGGGATCCGCGTCGCCTGTGCCCTGCGGGGGGCCGCGATCACGAGTGTCGTGTCCTCGGGCCTGGAGCGCACCGAGCATGTCGCGAGGTGTCTGCGGGAACAGCGTGGTCTTGCTCGTGCCGACGATCCAGATTTACGCGAGCTCGACCGTGGCGAATGGGCGGGCCGGACTCCGCAAGAACTCGAAGCCTGCTGGCCGGGCGCCTGGGCGGCATGGTTCGCGAGCCCCGCCAATGGACGCCCGCCTGGCGGCGAGTCGCTGAACGACCTTCTGAAACGCGTCCTCCCACGGCTGGATCACTGGACCCGCATGAGTCCAGGACACTCTGTCGCCCTGGTCACGCACGGCTGGGTCTTGCGGGTGCTTGTCTGTCACGTGCTGGGAGCGCCTCTGGACAGCGCTCCACGCCTCGACGTCAGGACTGGCGACATCGTGGCAATGCGATGGCCTGTTCAGCCACAGGCGGGCGCAGCTGTTCTCGAGGCATTCGCGCTCGACGTCGCGCACCCTCAATTGTCGGAGTGACCCTTCGGGCCTCGACCAGGCCCCGCACTGGGTCCCCCGGAGCTACCACTCTCGCCGACGCTCGGACCTCCCATCGTTTCCAGGATCCGGCGGACCTCGAACAGACCCTCGCCGAAGTGGTGCGAGAGCCAGATGAAGTAGCAGTCGACGTTGTCGACCGGATCGTCTACCTCGAAGGCAGCCTTGCAAGTCAGGTCGCAAGGTCGGTCCTTGTTGAGAAAGCAGAACTTCTTCTTGGGCACCGAGCGCTCTCGTGGTGAGTCCGCGGAGTGGGCACGGTAGCGCGAAACCAGCTCGGGAGTCAGCGGAAGAAGTCAGAAGGCATCATAACATACATTATCAGACATAAGCTGCAGGGCCATTTGGTCGATGCCCGCGGCACGATGAGATCCCTTTCCTTGCTCCTGCTCGTCACCGCATGCACGTCCGTGCAGAGAAGCGACAACGGCCAGATCTCTGGCCCTCGGGCGCCAACGAATCCCGCTAGCGTCGCGTCCGGGCTGCTCGAGGCCAACTGGAAGGAGCGCCTGGAACAGGCCTACGTCTTCTTGGATGTGCGCGGGGACTACCGACGGGTCGCGGGTGCCATGCAGGGCCTTCGCGCTGCGGCAGACTCGCTTGGCCTGCGCGGCGACGGGGCCCCGTTCGCGCTTTTCTTCGACGACCCGGGGAAGGTGCCTCTCGACGAATTGCGCGCGCGCGTCTGCTTTCCAGTCGGAGAGCGTCCTGAACGACTCGGTGCCCTCCAGTACGACCTGTTGCCGCGTGCCATGGTCGTCTACACCCGGGTGCAGGGAGCCCACGACTCGGTCGCACCTGCCTATCCGGCCCTCTTCGCGTATCTGCGAGAGCTCGGGTGGCGGCAAGGTGGCCCGGTTCGGGAGGTCTACCTCGCGAGTCCGGCCGGCGCCGAGCTCGAAGAGCTCCTGACCGAGGTCCAGATCCCTTGGGCAATTCGTAGCGAGTAGCGCGCGTCGCCCTACCTGGTGCGGGAGTGTAGAGCCGTCAGCTCGGGCGGATATGCCGCACCGAGCTTGGGTCTGCCCTTTCCCGTCGAGAGGCGCACGAGGTCTCCAGCCCGAAGGTGGGCTGCCTGGTATGCCGTGATGGCGATGGACTGTTCGCGCCCCTTCTCATCGCTGACCCAGGCCTCGTCCTCCGCGATGCGTACCACGCGGTAGGCCCCGCGCCCCACGACGCCCGTCTTCCGGCGCAGGAGCAGATGGCGTGGAACGGAGGCACGCAACGAAACGAGCGTGGTACCGAACTGACGCCAGAGAGGCAGATCGTGCTGCTCCTCGCACCACTGGCAGAAAGCCGCCAGCGCCTCGAGCAACGATTCCACTGCGGTCGCGTCTGCCAGACCGCTCTCGTCCAGCAGCCAGCGCGTGCTGAAATCGAGCAGACGCGTGTGTTCGAGCTCTTCGAACACGCCGATGTCGCGACCGTAGTCACCGAGTGCGCGCAAGACTCCCCAGGCCTGTGCGCGCTCCAACCCCTGCTCGCGCTCGACCTCCCAGAGAAACTCCTCGACCATGGCTCCGATCACGCCCGGGAAGTCAGGAACCGGTTGGTCCTCCTCACTCTCGGCCTTGGCGTCGTCTTCGTCCTCGACGCCCAGGTCACGCTCCAGGCTACGGAAGAGCTGTTCCAGGTCCCTTCCTTGCGCTCGACCGCGGTCGAAGGCATCCAGCGCCGCCAGAGCACCGGAGTCGCCCGCGTGTGCCTTGCCCTCCACCTGTAGGGCGCGTGCATGATTCGACAGGTCGACGAACGCGAGGCGCGCCCGATCGAGGTCCACTCGTGTCTCGAAGGCAAGACTGTTCAGTGTGTCAGTGATCACCCGACCCTGACCTCCGCCCGCTGCGTCCTGGACGCGATCGAGAATCTCTTCGACGATCTTGGGCTCGAGCCCTTGTTCTTGAAGTTCGTTCCGCGCACGGGCGCGTACGGCGTCGGTCTGGTTGGCCACCATCGGTGTGGCTGCAGAGCCATGAAATAGGTGCTCCAGCTCGAGCTGCTGGACGCGCAGGACTCCCCGGCGTGCGGCGCGCATTGCCTCGAGGTCCCTGCGGACCGCAGCCACGAGAGCCTGGTTCCTGAACACGGACACGGAAGGGGAGCGAAGAAAGGTCCCACCGCCAGCCGGGAACAGGCGGCCCACGAGAAGATCCCCCACCTCCAGGACTGTCGTCGCGCGGGTGTCACTCACGGGGTGCTCGCCAAGGGTGAAGAGGTCGCGGAGCCAAAGCCCTTCGGACGGAAGGAGCGAGGTAACCTCGAACGCGCCGGGGATGGACTGCAGGAGGCTCGCGTTGAGTTCGCTGGCCGCAGCTGGCAAGGAGGCGCGCAGTTCCGCTTGCCAGGCCTGCGCCGGAATGGCCCCCAGCGTTGGACTGGGGCGCTCCAGGAGGAACCACTCCAGATGCCTGAGTTCAGCCATGGGGGCACGGAGCGCGGCCGCATCGACGAAGAACTCCTTGCGGCTCAGCTCGAACTCCTCATACGCGCGGCGGTCCGCGCGCACGAGTTCCAGGAGGCGTTCCAGTCCCAGCTCGATCGAATCCCAGGAAAGCATGGTTCCCAAGAGGCTAACCCGTTTCCCGAGGGAGCGGACAAGACCCCCCTTGGAACCGGGCCCCGGGTTCGTTCTCCTGGGAGCGTGGAAGATGCCTCCACCCGTCCCGCACCGCTGGACCTCGTCGGCCTGGCGCTGATCGTCCTGTTGCTCTTTCTCGGTCTCTACCGCGGATTGTGGTGGCAGGTGATGCGGCTGATCGGGGTGAGCTTGTCGGTCCTGCTCGCGCGCGCGGCGGGCGCACCGCTCGCGGAACGGCTCCTCGCGCTCTTTCCGGACCTGGCCCTGCGCACGGCTCACGGCATTGCCTGGGGCACGCTCTTCCTCACGGCCTTGCTCGCCTGTGCGCTGCTAGGGCTACTCGGGCAGCGCATGCTCGAGGCCATGAAGCTGGATCTGGCGAACCGCATTGCCGGGGCTTGCGCGGGCGCGACGACAGGACTGTTCGTTCACGTGGCCCTGTTGGTACTGGTGTGCCAGCTCGCACCCCCTCGGGTGCTCGGCAAGTACGTGGCTGGAACGTATTCCGAGCGCTTGTACTCGGCTCTCGGCGGTCGCTGGTCGCTGGTGATGGCCGCCGAGGCCGCCCACGAGGTCGATCAGGCCCTGCAACAAGCACCACGCCCTGCGCCGCAACCCGGCACGGTGCGCTGATCCGCCTCGAGGGAGGCTCTTGCGCCAGGAGAGCGGGCGCGGAATGCGCTGACCGTGCTATTGCCAGGTCAGCGCGAGCCGGTCCAGCGGGGAACTCTGGCCCGCGCCGCGTGCCTGAGCGGCGTTGGCCGCGCCCGAATCGAACGCGAGCCACTTGTTCGCGCCGTTCTCTCCCGTCCGCCAGCGGACGACGCCGTTCGAGTTCTTGACGACCTGCAGGGCGCACCAGGTCGCCAGCAAGGGGAGCTCCCAGGCCGCGCGTGCCACGACGGCAATTCGCGGTAGCTCCCGCACGGGTGGCATCGACTGGAAGGCGCGCACTTCTGCCAGGGCACCGACCATCCAGCGCAGGCCTTCGGCCTCGCGGCGCCCGTGCAAGAGATCGACCCCCTGCGCCGCGGCCAGGACGCCCAGGCACCAACCTGCACGTCGGGTCCGGGCAGCGAGGTCCTCCTGCAGCGCGAGTCTGGAGCGGTCACCCAGGATCCCCGTGCCCTCCCGCCGAAGACCCATCACCAAGGTGTCCAGCTCGACCCGAGCTGCCCCCAGCATTCGACTGAGGCCCGGCCACAACACCTCACCGACCTCGCGCCCCATCGCGCCGAGCTCCTCCCCGCTTGGACCGCCCACGCTTGTCCCGAGGAGTGCCAGAGAGGGGAGTTGAACCCCTACTCCCTTGCGGGAAATGGATTTTGAATCCATCGCGTCTGCCATTTCGCCACTCTGGCCCTTGGACACAGTCTGCGCGCGCGGAGTGGGACTTGGCAACCGCAAGTCAACTCAGGTTCCCCTCGATCGCGGCTTCCAGGCCGAAGGCGACTCCGAGTGCCCGGGACGCATAGCGCAGAGCTGCCAGGACTCCCGGACCGAAAGCCTCGGGCCCGAGCATGTCGTGGCACAGACTCAGGGTCTCGCCCGGAGCGCCGAAGAGCACCTCCTGGTGTGCATACAACCCGGGCGCGCGCACGGAATGAATCGGGACGGGTGTGCCTCCCCGTCGTGCCTGGAGCCGCTCGGCGGTGTCGCGAGCCGTCCCCGAGGGCGCGTCCTTTTTCCGCTCGTGGTGGCGTTCGACGATCGTGACCGTGGGGAACGACCGCGCGAGCTCCTCCGCGGCGCGGTTCAGACACGCCATGCCCAGACTGAAGTTGGGCACGACGATTCCCCCCAGACCGCGTGCACGCGCCAGGCCATCGAGCTCCGCTGCTTCTGCCCGCGTGACGCCGCTCGTTCCGATCACCGGGCGAATGCCGGCCTCCAGCAACCGGTGGCCGTGCACGGCCCCGAGTCCGGCTCGAGTCAGGTCGAGCGCCACCCGCGCCGAGCACTCCCGCAATGCCAGCGCGAGATCGTCCTCTCGCTCCAGCTCGGCCACGAGTTCGAACTCGGGACACCCTCGCAGCAGCCCGCAGGCGAAGCCCCCCATCCGGCCACGTGCGCCCACCACTGCGACACGCAGGGGAAGCGCGTTCATCCGTTGCGGCGCCCGCCATTGCGAGCGATCCCGTTGGCCGCGATCCACAGACACAGGGTGCGGTAGTCGATGCCGGCGACGGCGGCAGACTTCGGAAGCAGCGAACGCTGGGTCAGGCCCGGCAAGGTATTGGTCTCGAGGAAGACCGGGTCTCCACCGGAGGCGGGCACGATGAAGTCCGTGCGCGAGTAGCCCTCGCAGCCGAGGGCGCGGTGCGCCGCGAGCGCCTGTGCGCGCACGCGCTCGCACGCGCGCTGGTCGAGTCCGTCCGGGGGACAGAGCTCGACGGCCCCGTCCTCGGCGTACTTCTCGTGGTAGTCGAAGAAGTGGCCGCGCGGCCGAATCTCCACCGGAGGCAGGGCCAGCAGGTCTCCTCCGGGGGTTTGCAGGACGCCGCCGGTCGTCTCGATGCCGCGCACCAGGGCCTCGACCAGGACGTCTGGCCCCTCCAGGAAAGCGCGCTCGAGGGCCTGCTCGAACTCGGCCCTACCCCTGACGATCGAGCAACCCACAGAGGATCCGCCACGACGCGGCTTGACCACGCAGCCTTCGTCCACGAGCGAGTCCAGCTCGGCACGGGAAGCCATGCTCGGCCATTCGGAGCTCGAGAAGGCCAGTGCCGCAGCGACGCGCACGCCCTGCGCGTGCACCAGCTCGCGCGCGAAGACCTTGTCCATCGACACGGCCGAAGCGATCACGCCGCTGCCGGTGAAGGCCATGTCCGAGCAGGTCAGGAAGCCTTGCAGCGAGCCGTTCTCACCCTCGCCTCCATGCAGGGCCGAGAAGAAAACGTCCACGTCCGCAAGCGCCACCACGGCCTCGCCGGGCATCAGCGCGCGCTTGCCCACGACCCAGCGACCGTCGGGCTGGATCTCGACTCCGATCACGCGCGCCGGGCCGCGCTGATCCGAGTCGTCCGCGGGCCGCGTGAGCGCGGCCATGACCATGCGACCCGAGGCGAGCGAGACCTCGCGTTCGCTCGAGCGGCCGCCCATCAGGACCGCGACGGTCGCGTGCTCGAGCCCGAGCTCTCGCGACACCGCATCAGCGGGGCATTCAGGCGTAGAAATGGCCGGTCGGGCGGACATCGGGGCGCAGGCCTGTGCGGGCGAGGAACTCATCCTGCGTTTCCGCGCACAGCGGATCCACCTCCACCGGATGGATTCCCTGCGCGTCGGCCGGGGGCAGCGACAGGCCGGCGGCGCGCACCCAGCGCGCATGCATGTGGCACAGATCGGCCCGGCAAGTCGCGGGCGAGTCCTCCCCGCTCTTGTTCTTGACTGGGCTGAACTCCTCGCTGCGCTCGACCTCCAGCACGATCGAAGTGCCCGAGTGTGCCAGCGCATCGAAGACGAACGCTTCGAACTTGACTCCCATGCGCTCGACCGCGGCCCCATCGGCCTCGGCCACCCTCATCTTCTTGCGCGCCAGGTGCCAGGGGAGCTCCAGCCCGCCGCGCGTCAGGCGCGCGATGAACTCGACGGACAGCGCATGCACGGCGATGTTCCCGGCGCGGAAGCGCAGCTCACCGTCGGCTTCGCGCGCCTCGCGCAGGTCCGACGGCAAGTCCGAGTACTCGATGCAGGCGAGTCGCCCGTCCACGCGTCCCAGGACCCCCACCTTTTCGCTCGCGGCGCGCTTCGCCACGACCTTGGAGGACATGCCCGCCTCGGCGGCGTGGTGGAGTCCCAGGAAGAGCGGGTCGGCCGGGCGCACCAGGGGGTTGTCCACCTGGAAGTAGGAGAGCTCGGTCAGTCCGCGCCGCTGCATGTCGTCCAGCGCCCCCGAGCTGGAGAGCCCGAGCAGGCAGCCGCCGTGACCGTTGGGCGCGAGGAACAGCGCGTTCGACGCCGCGAACAGCACTCGGCCCTGCTCGTCGAGCGCCGGCAGCATGTCCTGGGAGAAGAAGAAGACGTCGGAGGGGTCCAGGCCGAAGTGACCGTGCTGCGCGAAGAAGGCGCGCGTGTCGGCGTCGTTTGCCGGACTGGTCATCACGTACCAGGGTGTTCGCGCTCCGTAGCGCCGCGCGGCGGCACGCAAACGCTGGGCGTGGAACGCGAACAAGGGCCGGCCGCTGACGGGGCCGATCGGGTAGGCGCCCTTGGGGGCCTCGAAACCGAGGCGCGAGGCCTGGCCGCCCGCCACGAGCACGTAACCCACTCGACCGGCGCGGAGCAACTCCTCCCCTACCCGACGGGCATGCTGCGCGCGCTCGACGAGGGCTCCTGCGGGACGCGGCGGGAATATCTCCGGCGGTTCGAAGGCACTCGGTGCGGGACCGGGGGGTGCGTGCACCAGCCTTGCCAAGCGCTGGAGCAAGGAGAAATCGAGCCGGGAGAGCTGGGCCTCGAGCTGGGCGCGTGCGGGCGACGCCAGTCGATCCAGCCGCTCCCACACGTGCCCTTGGCCGGCTTCGTGCAACTGGGTGCGCAGATCCGCGGCAGTCTTCATTCGCGCGGGCAGGATCGCGGAGAAAGGGAGGCGGGCGTTGGCGACCGCTGTTCGCTCGCTACTTGCGCGCGCTCTCGATGCCCTGCGGCTGGGAGAGGGCCTCGAGGCTCGCCGCCAGCAGTTTCTCGAGGGTCGCCACGCGACGCTCGAGGACCACGTGCCGCTCGGCCATCTTCTGCACCACGGGGGGCAGGATGGCCTCGCGCACGTAGTTGCTGATCATGTTGATGATCTCGGCGCGGTTGGCGTCCGGGAGCTTGTGGAAGTGAAAGCGATAGTGCTGCTGGAGGACGTCTTCGGTGATGTGCACGCACTCCTGCGTGATGCTCTCCACGTCCTTCTGGTGGTGCGCGAGCTGGAAGACGTTGCGCTTGTAGTCGTGAAGGAGTTCCTTGAGCTTGTGGTGCACGGCGGGCTCCTGGTTCCTGGGTTGGGACTCGTCCATCGGTCAAACCATGCTAACCCGGACACGCGCTCCGGCCAGCCGTCGTGCTCGATCTACTTGATCGTGGCGAGAGTGGCGCGAGTACGGAGCCAGGCACGGCTTCGCCGGATTCCGGGTGCGCAGGAGTGACGAGGAGCGAAGGGCGGAATCCGGCAAAGCCGAGCCAGGCTCCGACTAGTCGACGCGGCCGATGCAGATCGAGATGTTGTGGCCCCCGAAGCCGAGCGAGTTCGAGAGCGCGTTCTGGATGCGGAGGTCGCGTGCCGCACCCGGGACGTAGTCCAGGTCGCAGTCCGGATCGGGCGTGGTCAGATTGCGGGTCGGATGCACGCGGCCTTGGTGGACCGAGAGCGCAGTCGCCACCAGCTCCACGGCCGAGGAAGCGCCCAGGAGGTGTCCGATCATGGACTTGGTCGAGGAGACCGCCAGGTTCCTGGCGTGGGCCCCGAAGAAGCGCTTGAGTGCGCGGGTCTCGATGGCGTCGTTGTAGGGCGTCGAGGTTCCGTGCGCGTTCACGTAGCCGATGGTCTCGGGATCGATCCCGGCCATCTTCACCGCCAGCCGGAACGCCCGCGCGGGACCGGTTCCATCTTCCTTGGGAGCCGTGATGTGGTAGGCGTCGTCCGTCGAGCCGTAGCCCTTCACCTCCGCGTAGATGCGCGCTCCGCGCTTGCGGGCGCGCTCCAGCTCCTCGAAGATCAGGATCCCGGCTCCCTCGCCCATCACGAACCCGTCCCGGTCCTTGTCGAAGGGCCGCGAGGCGCTCTCGGGGGTCTCGTTGCGAGTCGAGAGGGCCTTCATGTTGGCGAACCCGGCCACGGAGAGGCGCGTCGTGGCCGACTCGGCCCCGCCGGTGACCGCCATGTCGATCTCGCCGCAACGGATGGCCTGGAAGGCCATGGCGATGGCGTGTCCGGAAGAGGCGCAGGCGCTGGAGGTCGTGAAGGCCGTGCCCAGCAGCCCGTGGCGGATCGCCACCTGACCGCTCACGGCATTGGCCATGATCTTGGGGATGAAGTGGGGCGAGACGCGCCGCGGCCCGCGCTCCATCATCTCGGTGTGCTGCTCGACGATTCCGGAGATTCCCCCGATGCCGGTGCCGACGATGGCCCCGTAGCTCTCGCGCTTCTCCTCGGGCTCGGAAGATGGATCGATACCCGCGTCGGCCAGGGCCTCTTTCGTGGCCTTGAGCGCGAACATCGTGAACGGGTCGAGCTTGCGGAACTCGGGCCCAGAAAAGAGCTCCTCCGGCTTCCAGTCCACGGAGGCCGCGAAGCGCACGGGGAGATCCTCGGCCGAGAAGTGCTGGATCGGCCGCACGCCGTTCTCACCCGCGAGCATGCGCGGCCACGAGGTCTTGACGTCCGGCCCCAGCGGGTTGACGGTCCCCAAGCCCGTGATCACGACTCGGCGCATGGCGGCTGGTTGGGACACAAGAGTAGAAGCGCGCGCTGGGAACGGGCCGTCGCCGACGGACCTACGTTCCGCGCGGTGCCCCCATCAGGACTTGGTCTTGATGTATTCGATGGCCGCACCGACGGTCTGGATCTTCTCGGCGTCCTCGTCGGGAATGGAGATCTCGAACTCGTCCTCGAACTCCATCACCAGTTCGACGGTGTCCAGGGAGTCCGCCCCGAGGTCGTTCACGAACGAGGTCTCGTTCGTGATCTTGTCCGGGGACGTGCCCATCTGGTTGCAAACGATGCGCTTGACGCGCTCCTCGATCGAAGGGTTCGTCATTGTCTTCGTGTTCGGGTCCATCAGGGGGGGTGGGCTGTTCGTGCCCTGCGCCTTCAGAGGCACAGCCCGCCGTCGACGACCAAGGTCTGGCCCGTGACGTATGCGCCACCGGGGCCCACCAGGTAGTCGACCGCGAGTGCGACCTCGTCGGGGGTTCCGATTCTCTGCAAAGGGATGGAAGAAGCCAATTCCTGGGCGGCTGCCTCTCCCATCTGGGCGGTCATGTCGGTCTGGATGAAGCCCGGCGCGATGGCGTTCACGCACACGCCGCGCGAGGCGAGCTCCTTGGCCGCGGAGCGGGTCAGCCCCAGCAAGCCGGCCTTGCTGGCGGCGTAGTTGGATTGCCCCGCATTGCCCATCAGGCCCACCACCGAGGAGATGTTGACGATGCGCCCGCGGGATTTCATCAGCGGGCGCGCCGCCGCGCGGATGAAGTTCCACGCGCCCTTCAGGTTGACGGCGATCACGCGATCGAAGTCCTCCTCGCTCATGCGCAGCAGCAACTGATCGCGGGTCAATCCGGCGTTGTTGCCGACCCGCAACCGTCCACCGCTGCCGCGCTGCTCGCGACTGGCGCTTCGGCGTGGATCATCACTGCCGCTCTGGAGTTGGATCATGCGCTGCTGCTCCTGCGTTTCAATGAGCCCGAGATCGGAACGTGGATACTTGCCACCGAAGGCGACCCGGCGGCCATCATCGCGGCCGAGCAGCTGATGCTCGATGCCGCTGACGACTGGCTCGTACGTGAGGCTCGGCTGCAGTGGACGCGAACACTCAAACGGCTCGATGTGTCGGCGCGTACGATCGTGGCGCTCATCCAACCGGGCAGCTGCTTCGCCGGGGTGCTCGCCGAACTCGCCCTGACCGCCGACCGGTCGTTCATGTTCGACGGCGAGCCGGTCGAGGGCGGCCAGCCGGCACCGATTGTGCGACTGACCGCGGCGAATGACGGATTGTTCCTGATGTCGAACGGTCTGACCCGCATGCAGACCCGGTTCTGGGGCCGCGACGCAGCCCTCGCGACAGCCCTCACCGCACTCGATACCGACCTTACTGCCAAGGACGCCGTTGCCGCTGAACTGGTCACCATCGCCGTTGACGACATCGACTTCG
>JANOGB010000306.1:0-20913 GCA_031413955.1 Planctomycetota bacterium
CTGGTGGATTTCAGGATTCACGCCGCCCTGACATTCTGGTGCGGCGTCCTGATGGTTCCATCTACGGAATTAACGTTGGGCAAACCGAAGCCTCCATGGAGCCCGGCGCTCCCAGGGTGAAGGGAATGACGCAGCCTGCAACCCTCACACGCGAGGCTCCCTTCGCGACGCGCCTCGCGGCCTACCTGCGCGAGCGGTTCCCGCTCCTCGGCCACGGACTCCTGATCGCGAGCTACGGCTCCTCGAACCAGTTCCTCGCGCGCGCCCTGACCCAGCCCGGAGAGCCCATGCACTACACCTGGAGCTCGCTGGCCGGCGCCGTCGTGCTCCTGTGCCTCTTCTTCCACCTGCGCGTCTTCGACGAGCACAAGGACTACGCGGACGACTGTCGCAACCACCCGGATCGGGTCCTGCAGCGCGGACTCGTCACGCTGCGGGACCTGCGCTGGCTGGGCGCCGTCGCCATCGCGACCGAGCTTGTATTGGCTGGCCTGCACTCGCGGGCCGCGTTGATCGCCGTCCTCGTGGCGCTCGGCTTCTCGGTCCTGATGCTGAAGGAGTTCTTCGTCGGCGCCTGGCTCCGGCGGCATTTTCTGCTCTACGCGGTTAGCCACATGCTGATCATGCCGCTGCTCGCGCTCGTGGTTTTCTCCTTCGCGACCGCGCGCTGGCCCTGGACCGCGCCGGGCTGGTTCTGGCTCTATGCCTGCGTGGGCTTCTTCGTCACCTTCAACTGGGAGGTGTCGCGCAAGATCCGCGCGCCCGAGGACGAGCGCGAGGGGGTGGAGAGCTACACCAAGATCTTCGGCACCTACGGGGCAGCCTACGTCGTGCTCGCGATCCGGGTGGTGGACACGCTCCTGGTGGCGCTGGTCGGCTGGCACCTCGGGCTCTCGCGCTGGTTCTACCTCGCCCTGGTCGCGCTCTTCGCCGTGTGCGCGCTGGGCTTCCTGCACTACCGGCTGCGCACGACGACGCGCACGGCGAAGCGCATGGAGACGTACGCCGGGATGTACATCGTCGCCTTCGACCTCGCGCTCGCGCTCGAGCTCGCGCGCAAGTACGGCTTCGCGCTGGGAGGCGGCGCGTGAGGGTCCCGCTCGTGCTGGACGACGCCGGCGCTCCGCTGCCTGGCTCGTACCTCGGCGGCAAGGCCGCCAACCTGATCGAGCTCGCGCGCATCGGCCAGCCGGTCCCGCCGTTCTACGTGGTCACGACGCGCGCTTTTCGGCAGGCGCTCGACGCGCAGGGCTTGACGGAGAGGATCGCGCGCCTGCTCGCGGCCGCGGCGGACGAGCGCGCCCTGCTCGAGGCCGGTCGCGAGGTGCGCGCGTGGCTTGCGGCCGTGCCGCTCGGGAAGGAGCTCGAAGCCGAGCTGACGCGCGTCCACGCAGCCCGCGGCCTCGCGGACCTGCCCGTCGCCGTGCGCTCCTCGGCCGCCGACGAGGATTCGTCCGGGCAGTCCTTCGCCGGCATGCACGACAGCTTCCTGTTCGTGCGCGGCATCGCGGCGGTGCAAGCGGCCGTGCGGCGCGTGTGGGCCTCGGCCTACAACGAGCGCGCGCTCGCCTACCGCCGGGCGCGCGGCCTCGCGCTCACGGACATCGCCGTGGCCGTCGTCGTGCAACGCATGGTCGACGCATCCAGGAGCGGCGTGCTCTTCACCTGCGATCCGGCCACGAGCAGCGTCCACAGCGTCGTCGTCAGCGCGCTCTACGGCGCGGGCGAGGGTCTGGTCAGCGGGGGGCTGGACGCGGACACGTTCACGGTGGAGAAACGCGGGCTCGCGCTCGTCTCGAAGGTCGTGGACAAGAGCGAGCGCATGGTGGCCCGCTCCGGCGGCGACGGGCTCGTGCGCGAGCCGGTGCCTGAGGAGCTTCGCGCGCGGCCTTGCCTGAGCGATGACGAGATCCGGCGCGTCGCCCAGGCGGGGCTCGCGATCGAGCTCCACTTCGGCCGGCCCCAGGACGTCGAGTTCTGCTTCGACGCGGCCGGCGCGCTCTTCGTCGTCCAGGCGCGCCCCGTGACCAACGTCGCGGAGTACGGCCCGGCGGCCGGCAACCGCATCGTCTGGGACAACTCGAACATCATCGAGAGCTACTCGGGCGTGACCACGCCGCTGACCTTCAGCTTCATCCGGCGCGCGTACACGATCGTGTACCACTGCTTCGCCGAGGTCATGGGCATCGCGCCGCGAGTCGTGCGCGCGAACCAGCGCACCTTCGAGAACATGCTCGGCCTCGTGCGCGGGCGCGTCTACTACAACCTGCGCAGCTGGTACCAGCTCGTACGCCTCTTCCCCGGGTATCGCTTCAACCGGCGCTACATGGAGTCGATGATGGGGCTCAAGGAGCCCCTGGATCTCGAGGCCGAGCCGCCGCCGCCGGGATTCTTCAAGCGCTGGTTCGTCGAGCTGCCCGCGCTCCTGCGCCTGCTCGCGCGCTCGGCCGCGAACTTCCTGCGCATCCAGCGCCTCAGCGACGACTTCCAGCGCGATTTTCGGCGCCACTACGAGCGCTGGGATGCGCTGGACTTCGAGCGCCTCGCGCCGCACGAGCTCATGGCGCTGTTCCACGAGATGGAGGACACGCTGCTCTGGAACTGGAAGGCGCCGATCATCAACGACTTCTACGTGATGATCCACTACGGCGTCCTCAAGAAGCTGTGCGGCACCTGGTGCGGCGACAAGACGGGCGCGCTGCAGAACGATCTGCTGTCCGGCGAGGGCGGCGTGGAGAGCGCCGAGCCGGCGCGCATGCTCCTGCGCCTGGCCGCGCGCGCCCAGGCCGAGCCGGAGCTGCGCGCGGCGATCCTGACCCGGCGGCTGGAGGAGTTGCCCGAGTTCGTCGCCGACGAGGCGCGCTTCGCCGAGTTCGCGCGCGAGATCACGCGCTACCTCGAGCTCTACGGTTTTCGCTGCATGAACGAGCTGATGCTGGAGGAGTTCTCGCTGCGCGACCGGCCCCATCTCGTCTACCAGGTGCTGCGCAACTACCTGGCGCTCGACGATCCCGCCGCGCTCGACGTGAACGCCATGCAAGCGCGCGAGCAGGCCCTGCGCCGCGACGCCGAGCAGCGCGCCTTCGCTGCTCTCGGGCGGCTCTCACACCGCCGCCTACTCTTCCGCCGCGTCCTCGCCGGAGCACGGCGCGGCGTCAAGAACCGCGAGAACATGCGCTTCGCGCGCACGCGCATCTACGGCCTGGTGCGCGAGCTCCTGCGCGCCTGCGGGAAGAGGCTCGCCGCCGAGGGGCTGCTGGCCGAGCGCGAGGACGTTTTTTACCTGACGGTCGACGAGCTGTGGGACTTCGTGCGCGGGACGGCCACCTGCACCGACCTCGCCGGCCTCGCGCGCGTGCGCCAGGCCGAGTTCGCGCGCTACCGCGCCGGCGAGTCTTCGCGCCCCGACGACCGCTTCGACACCTTCGGGATGGCCTACCACAAGAACACGTTCCAGAACCCGCGCGCGGCCGAGCCCCTGCCCACCGACGGCAAGCTACGCGGCATCGGCTGCTCACCCGGCGTGATCGAGGGCCCGGTGCGCGTCCTCGCTTCCCCCTCGGACGACCTCTCGCTGAAGAAGGAGATCCTCGTTGCCGAACGCACCGACCCGGGCTGGGTCCCGCTCTATCCGGCCGTCTCGGGCATCCTGATCGAGCGCGGCAGCATCCTCTCGCACTCCGCCGTCGTCGCGCGCGAGATGGGCATTCCCACGATCGTCGGCATCACCGGGCTGATGAAGCTCGTGAAGGACGGCGACCGCGTGAGGATGGACGGCACGGCGGGGACGGTCGAGCGCGTTGGAGGATAGTTGCAGGGATGCAAGTGAACGGCGGGTGGAGAGTGCTGGCGGAAACTGCCAAGGACTGGCGAATCAGACGGAGCTGACAGGAGCGTCAGACTTCGGATCTGAAGAGTCAGTCTTGCGAGCCGTGCGTCCACTGGTCTTCGGTTGCGGCCCGGACCAGTGCGGGATCGCGACTCTCAGTGGGCGGTGACATGGCAGGGTCGAGTTATTCCGGATTCCACGGCGGGCTGAGGTCGAGCGCCTGGAAGACCAGCAGGACCAGGGCCGCCATGCCGGTGACGAGCAGGCTTGCCGCCTGGCCTGGAACAAGCGAGCGGCGAGAAAAGCCGGGCAGGCGATCGTGGACGGTTCCGCAGGCGATGCAGACGGCCGCGGTGATGAAGAGTGAGCGCGCCGGGACGTTCTCCTGCGCGAGCCACGCGGGCAGGGCAACGATCGCTGCGCTCGCGAGGGACACGCCGGCGACGGCGAGCTGGCGCTGCGCGCCGCGCGGATGCCAGCGCGTGGCGATCCGGTTCCAGGAGACCTGCACCAGGAGCAGCACTCCGGCTGCGAGGAACGGTCCGTAGAGTCCCGCATAGAGCTCGCTCCAGCGCGTGGAGAGCGACAGGTTCGCCGCGAACAGCAGCACGATCGAAGGCAGCAACGAACGCACCACGATGCGCACCTTCGCCGGCGGAGCCAGACGCGTGAACGGGCGGAGGACGAGGAAGGCGGCGAAGCTGGTGAAGATCGGCAAGGCCCAGTCGAACGAGCCCAGGGACCAGCACGCGAAGGCCCACAGCGCGAACAGGATCGCCCCGCCGACGTTGAAAACATGCGTCCAGGCCGCCGACAGCGAGATAATGAGGGCGATGACGGCCAGGCCGACGTTCTGGACCACGATCTCGCCGAAGGGCTGGCGCAGGATCTTCGACAGGACGAAGTAGGTGCCGAGCGGCACCCACAAGTTGTCGCGTCCACCCAGCGACACGGCCTCGAAGCCGGTGACGAGCGCGGCGGTCAAGAGCGCGGCGAGCACGCAGCTCGCCGGGCCGGGCAGGGACGGGTCCTGCCACAGGACGAGGGGCAGCTCGACCACCAGAAAAGTCGCCACCAGAAAGGCGAGCGAGCCTTCCAGGCTTTTCGACTCGCCGTCGACCTCGTAGCGCAGGCGCCCGTAGCGCATGCCGATCAGGGCCGCGAGCGCGTCCGAGACGGCCAGGGTGAGCAGCGCGCTCACGTAGAGCCAGGGGCGATCGCGCGCCAGCACGAAGAGCGCGTAGACGACCAGCGGGTAGTACTCGACGCCGCGGCTCTTGCGCTCGACGCCGTGCAGGCTGGCGAGGCGCCCGCTGCGGTGGGCGCTCCAGAAGATCCCGCTCAGGAAGAGCGCCAGGCCCAGCACGACCCAGTGCGACTCGATCAGAAAGGGCACGGCGAGAGAGGCGAGGCCGGCGGCGACGTGCACCAGCTTGCGCGTCCACTCGGCGGCGAGACGCGTCTTGCGCCGCAGCATCTCGGCGGCTCCGAGGAGCGCGAGGAATCCGAGCGCCAGCGCCACGCCCGCGGCGAGGTCGCGCGCCGAGGGCGTCACGGCACTTCCTCGACCACGAAGGCGGAGTAGAAGAACGCCTGGTCGCGCTCCAGGAGCTCGCGCGAGAGCTCGGCGAGGTGGCGCACGCTGCCTGCGTGCTCGCTCGGTGCGCGGCGCGGCACGAGCATGTTCCAGTAGGCGAAGCGCGCGCCGGGACGCGCACGGCTCAGCAGCTTGCCGTAGATCGTCCGGCAGGTCTCGGGGTCGAGGTACTCGAAGATGTCGGACAGGTTGAAGCCGTCGAAGCCGCGCGCATCCTTGCCGGCATGCGTCTCGGCCGCCTCCTCGACCGAGCCGCGCACGAGCGTCAGGCGCGTGAGCCCCGCGCGCACGCGTTCATGATTCTCCGGTCGCAGGTAGCGCGGGAGCGCGGCGCCGAAGTTCCCGGTCAGGATGGATCGCAGGTACGGGTTCGAGTGCGTCGGCAGCACGGTCAGGGCGTGACGCGTGCGCGCCAGGAGGCGCTCGGCGACCGAGCCCTCCACGTAGCGGAAGAACTCGGGGTCGCGCCCCAGGCGTCCCGTGGCGAAGCGGCCGAAGAAGAGACGGAAAAGCCAGCGCCAACGGCGGTTGTCCCAGTGCTTGGCGTAGAACGTTTCGCGCTCGGCGCGGCTCTTCTCGCGCAGCAGCTCGGCCACGGCGCGCCGGCCGTGGATCAGCGGGACCACGCGCGTGCGGAAGAGCTCGAAGTAGCGCTCGAACTTGCCCACGTGCACGATCCCGCGCTGGATCCAGTCCGGATGGGCGTCCCAGAAGGCGGCCGACTCGCTCGGGAGCTCCGCGCGCAGCCGCGCAAAGGTCGCCGCGCGGTTTTCGCAGGGCGCGACGCCGAGGAAGCGCAGCAGCTCGTCGTGCGCGAGGCGTCGAAAACCCGCGCAGCGCAGCTCCACGCAGGCGAGCTGCGCGGGGCTCAGGTCGACGGCCACGACCTCCGCGCCTTCCGCGAGCAGCGCCAGCGAGTTGTCGCCCGCGGAGGCGATCGAGAGGATGCGCTTCCCCGCGGCCGGCTGCAGCGCGGCGCACAGGACGTCGGCGTCCTCCCAGCAGCTCGCGTAGCGGATCAGACCGAAGTCGGCGCGCTCGCGGATGTGGCGCTCTACTTCTCTTCTCCTTTCTTGTGCCGCCCCAGGCGGGCATGCGCGCTGGCGAAGTCGCCGTGGCTCATCGCGGCGATGATCGAGATCTCGCCCGCCAGCGCGGTCGCGCAGCAGATCTCGGCGAACTTGCGCGCTCCGCCCTCGCCCGCGCAGCCCATCATCTGCAGGCATTCCTGGGCGGTGGGCAGGCGCGTGCCGCCGCCGACCGTGCCGACGATCAGGTTGGGCATGCTGACCGAGACGTACAGGTGTCCTTCCGCGGTGACGTCCATGCGCGTGACGCCGACCGAGGCCTCCGACACCGTGGCCGCATCCTGACCGCAGGCGATGAACAGGGCGGCCAGCGCGTTGGCGTAGTGCCCCTGCACGCCGATCGAGCCGGACTGCACCCCGCCCAGGACCGAGATCTGCCAGTAGCGCACCATGTCCTCCGGACGCGTGTGCAGGAGCTCCGCGACGAGCGCGTGCTCGATCACCGCCTCGCTCACGACTTTTTTCCCGCGCGTCGAGTTGAAGGCCAGCATGGTCGCCTTCTTGTCGCCCGAGAGGTTGCCGTCGATGTACCAGTGCTGCGGCTGCACGGGGATCGACGCCAGGATTTTTCGGCAGATGGCCTCGGTGGCGATCGTGACCATGTTCTGTCCGGAGGCGTCGCCGGTCGTGAACTCGAAGACGAGGTAGACCTCTTTGCCCAGCACGCTCGTGCGCAGGTCGAGCAACTGGCAGTGGCGCGAGGTCTCGGCCACGGCGGACTGGAACTCCTCGAAGCGCGGCAGGACGGAGGCCAGGAACTGTCCCGCTTCGGACAGATCCCGGAACTGGAAACACGGCGCGCGCGCCACCGCTTCCGTGAGGCAAGCCGCGACGGCGCCGCCGGACTGGCTGATGGCCATCGCGCCGCGGTTGTAGGAGGCGACCAGCGCGCCCTCGTTGGTCGCCAGCGGGACGAAGAAGTCGCCGCGCGCGGCAGTGCCGATGACGCGCAGGGGCCCGATCACTCCCACGGGAAGGCGCGCGAAGCCAATCAGGTTCTCGATGTTGCCGGCCAGCTCCTCGGGCGCGATCTCCGGGCCGCGGCCGGCGAGCTGGTCGACGCGTAGCCCAAGCTCCTGCAGTGCCGCACGGCGCGCCTCGAGCGCGTGCGAGCTCGCGTCGTTCGTCCCGGGCAGGCGCGGCGGGAGCGGCTCAACGTCGGGCTTCTTGCGCTGGAAGCGCGCGGAGAGCTCCTCGATCGTCCCCGTGCCGAGGATGCGCTGCAGGATCAGCTTCGAATGGTAGTTGAAGGCCGCCATGTTCCTCCTCGTTCCCAGTGGACCCCAGGCCGGGCAGAGCGCGGGCCATTGTCGGCACCGCCCGGCGAACGTCAAATCGGGGCGACGTCGATCGGAGGCTTGACAGCCTTCGCGCGCGGCGCGCATCCTCGTCCGGGTGGTGGAGGAGCTCGAGCACCGCTGGAGCGTCGGGCACAACTACCTGTCCGGCATCACGGCCGGCCGCTGGCTGCGGCTCCTCTGCGAGAACCGCTTCGACGTCGACTTCGTCTACGCCCATCGCGTCGCGTTCGTCAGCCTGCTCGCCGTGATGAACTCGTTCTGGGCCTGGATCGAGGAGCGCCGCTTCGGCCGCGCCATCGCGGCCACCCAGATTGCGCATCCGCCGCTGTTCGTGCTCGGGCACTGGCGCAGCGGCACCACGCACCTGCACAACCTGCTCGCGCTCGACACGCGCCAGTTCGCCTTCGCCTCGACCTACGAGGTGGTGAGCCCCTCGACTTTTCTCACGACGCAGGCGCTCAACACGCGCCTCTTCGGCTGGATGGTCCCGAAGACGCGGCCGATGGACAACATGGAGCTCTCCTTCGCCGCGCCCCAGGAGGACGAGCTCGCGCTGGCGATCCTCTCGCTGCGCTCGCTCTACTTCACGATCACCTTCCCGCGCCGGGACGAGCACTACGGGCGCTACCTCACCTTCGCCGGAGCGCCGGCCGAGGACGTGCGCGCCTGGTGCGACGCGCTGGTTTGGTTCGCGAAGAAGCTGACTCTCCGGCACGGACGCCCGCTCCTGCTCAAGTCGCCGTGCCACACGGCGCGCGTGCGCCTCTTGCTCGAGACGTTTCCCGGGGCGCGCTTCGTGCACATCCACCGCGATCCCTACACGGTGTTCCAGTCCTCGCGGCACTACTTCGACACCGCCGCCTGGTACACCTACCTGCAACGGCCCGATCGCTCGAAGCTCGACGACGAGATCCTGCGCCGCTACGCGCTCCTGTACGAGGCCTACTTCGAGCAGCGCGCGCTCGTCCCGCCCGGCCGCCTGTACGAGATCGCCTTCGCCGACCTGGAGCGCGATCCGATCGGGACGCTGCGCAAGGCCTACACGGCCCTGGATCTGGCGGGCTTCGAGGGCTTCGAGCCGCACCTCCGCGAGTACGTGTCATCGCTGAAGGACTACAAGAAGAACAAGCACTCCGAGCTCTCTCCGGAGTTGCGCCGGCGGGTGGCGTCCGAGTGGCGCAGCAGCTTCGAGGCATGGGGCTATCCGATATGAACTCGACGCCGTGAGCTCGGCGCCGCTCGCACCCGGCCCCGGCGGCCGAGCGCTGCGCAACCTGCGCGCGTTCCGGAGCGACGTCCTGGGCTTGATCCTGCGCCTGATGCGCGGGCACGGCGACGTCGTGCGTGTCGCCCTGGGTCCGCTCGACGTGCACCTGGTCACGCACCCCGACCTGGTCCGCTCGGTGCTCAAGGACACGGACGGCTACGACAAGAACACGCTCACCTCGCGCATGATCCGGCCGCTCACGGGCATGAGCATCCTGATCGAGAACGGTGCGCGCTGGCAGAGCAACCGGCGCCTGATGCAGCCCGCCTTCACGCCCGGGCGCATGCTCGCCTTCCTGCCGCAGATCGTGGCCGAGGCCGAGGCCGTGCGTGAGCGCTGGCGGGCCAATGCACGGAGCGGCGAGCCGCTGGACGTGGCCTCGGAGATGATGCGCATCACCTACCGCGTGGTCGAGGGCGCGCTCTTTTCGACGCGCACCGAGGCGCGCATGGGCGAGCTCGAGCAGGCGATCGGCGCGACCCTGGAGTTCATCTACGGCGGCGTGCGCCGCGGTTTTCACCTGCCCGCCTTCGTGCCCACGGCCAGCAACCTGCGTTTTCACCGCGCGCGCACGCTCCTCGACCGGCGCGTGCAGGAGATCATCGACGATCATCGCCGCGCGCCGCGCGACGACCTCTTGGGGCGGCTGATGCTCGCGACCGACGAAGAGGGCGGCCGGCGGCTCGACGACGGTGAGCTGCGCGACGAGGTGATCACGCTCCTGATCGCGGGCCACGAGACCACCGCCAACGCTCTGACCTGGCTGTGGTACTTGCTCGCAGAGAACCCCGAGGTGGGGGAGCGCGTGCGGCAAGAGCTCGGAAAAGTGCTCGGCGGCCGCCCGCCCACCGCGCAGGATCTGCCGCGCCTGGTCTTCACCTCGATGGTGATCCAGGAGGCGCTGCGGATCTACACGCCCATCTGGGCCATCGTGCGGCGCGCGGTCCACGACAACGAGCTCGGCGGGTTCCGGATCCCGGCCGGCTCGCGCGTCGTCCTCAGCCCCTACGCGACTCACCGGCATCCGGAGTTCTGGGATTCGCCCGAGGAATTCCGGCCCGAGCGCTTCGCCCCGGAGCGCGTCGCTGACCTCCATCCCTACGCTTACATTCCCTTCGGCGGCGGGGGCCGCGTGTGCATCGGCCAGCACCTCGCCACGCTGGAGGCGCTCGTCATCACGGCGGTGCTGGCGCAGACCTGGCGCACGCGCCTCGTGCCGGGGTTTTCGGTCGAGATGGATCCGGGCATCACGCTGCGCGCGAAGCACGGGATGCGCATGTTCGTGGAGCCGGCGAGTTGAATAGCAGCGCGCGCGTGCTCGTGGTGGCCGTGCTCGCGACGAGCATGGCCTTCATCGACGTCACGGCCCTGAACGTGGCCCTGCCGGCGCTGCAGGTCGCGCTGGATGCGGACGCGGCCGAGCTTCTGTGGGTGATCAACGCCTACGGCGTGCCGCTGACCGGGCTCTTGCTGCTCGCGGGCGCGCTGGCCGACCAGCGTGGGCGGCGGCGCGTGTTCGCGCTCGGGATCGGCGTCTTCGCGCTGGCGTCGCTCCTGTGCGGGCTGGCGCCCAGCGCGGGCGCGCTGGTCGCCGCGCGGGTCCTGCAGGGCGCCGGCGGCGCGCTGATGATCCCGGGCAGTCTGGCGCTGATCGCGGCGTCGTTTCCGGCCGAGCGCCTCGGGCGCGCGGTCGGTCTGTGGTCGGCGTGCAGCGTGGTGGCGATGGCGGCGGGGCCGGTGCTCGGAGGTGCGCTGGCCGAGCGCGGCCTGTGGCGCGGCGTGTTCTTCCTCAACCTGCCCATCGCTCTGGTGGCGCTGGCGCTCGTCGCGCGCGTGCCCGAGAGCCGCGATCCCGCGGCACCGCCCGCGCTCGACCTCGCCGGCGCGCTGCTCGCGCTCCTCGGCCTCGCGTCGCTGAGCTACGCCTGCATCACGGGACCTGCGCGGGGTCTTGGCGACCCGCTCTTCGGCGCAGCACTCGTGCTCGGCCTCGCCGCCTTGCTCGTCCTCGTGCGCGTCGAGTCCCGCAGTGCGCGTCCGTTGCTGCCGCTCGGCCTCTTCCGCTCGCGCGAGTTCTCGGTCGCGAGCGTCCTGACGCTGCTGCTCTACACGGCTTTCCACGGGATGATGGTGTTCGTCCCGCTGAACCTCGTGCAGGTGCAGGGCTACGACGCGCTCCAGGCCGGGCTCGCGCAGCTCCCGGTGTTGGTGCTGCTCATCCTGCTGTCGCCGCTCGCAGGCCGGATCTTCGATCGCCGTGGGCCGCGGCTCTTGCTCGCGAGCGGGAGCACGCTCGCGTGCCTCGGGTTCGTCGGCTTCGCGGCGTCCGGCCTGTCTGCCGGTCCAGCGGATTACGTGGCGCGTTTCCTGCCGGCGTTCCTCGGCCTCGGCGCGGGCCTCGGGCTGTGCATCGCGCCGCTCAGCACGATGGTCCTCTTTTCGGTCGGCCCGGGGCGCTTCGCGCTCGCCTCGGGGATCAACAGCACGCTCTCGCGCCTGGCTGGCGTACTGGCGGTGGCCTTGTTCGGAGCGCTCGGTCAGGGTGCGTTCCGCCGCGCGCTCGAACAGGAAGCGCGCGCGCTCTCGCACGGAACACAGGTCGCACTGCAGGGCGAGGCGGGGCGTCTGGCGGCCGCGCAGGTTCCCTCTTCCGTGGACGGCACGGAACGCGCGGCAGTCGAGCGTGTGCTCGAGCGCTCCTTCGTCGCGGCCTTCGAGCGCCTCGCGCTGCTGGGAGCGAGCCTGAGCGGCGCCGGTACGATCCTCGTGCTGCTCGCGCTACCGCGGCGCCGCGCCGGCGGTCGAGGAGTCCCGTGATCGGGCGGCGCGGCGTCGGCCCGTCTCAGCAGACCTCGAAGGAGAGCCGCGCCCGGAAGATGCGTTCGTCGAGCTGGAAGGAGAGCTCGACCTCCAGCAGCTCGGCCAGGCGGCGCACCAGCGAGAGTCCGATGCCCGTGTGGGCGCGGTCCTCGCGCGACTTGCTGGAGCGCCAGAAGGGTTCCGTGAGCTTGTCGAGGTCTGCGGGCACCAACCCGTTGGCGGCATTGGAGAGGACGAGCTGGCAGCGCTCGCCCGAGTTCTCGAGGGCGCACCCGATGCGGTCGCCCGGCGGGGCGTGATCCACGGCGTTGCGCAGCAGGTTCGCCAGCAGGATGCTGAGCGCGACACGGTCGGCGCGCACGAGCGGGCCGCGACCCTGGAGTGGCTGGAACGTCTGCCGCTTCGCGCCCGCGACGCCGGACAGCGGGCTCCAGCAGTCGCGCACCATTTCGGCGAGGTCGACGGACTCGATCTCGAGCGGGACGTGGCCGGATTCCATGCGCGCGAGCTCCAGCAGGGTCGCGATCAGGGTGGACATCTGCTCGGCGATCTCGCGTAGCTCGCCCAGGCGGCGTGCGTTCTCGGCCGGGTCCGCGGGGTGGCGCTGGGCCGTCTCGGCCAGGACCAGGAGCTCGGCGACCGGGGTGCGCAGCTCGTGCGCGATGTTGGCCGAGGTGCGGCGCTCGCGCTCGAAGGCCTTGGCGATGCGCGCCAGCATCTGGTTGTGGCTCTCGACCAGGGGCGCGAGCTCCACGGGCACGGCCGCCGGCTCGAAACGCGGCGCGCGCAGGGGATCCGCGATGGCGCTCACGTGCCGGGCCAGCTCGTCGAGCGGCCGCAATCCACGCGTGAGCGCCTGGCCGCCGAGCAGGAGCCCCGCTCCGAGCAAGAGCACGATCACGGCGATGGTCCCGACCAACAAGAACAGCAGCGCGCGCTCGAGCGCGGCCGTTTCCTTGGCCAGCACGAGCGCCATGGAAGCGGCACCGCGACCATCGCTGCCCGGGTCGTAATGATGGATCACGAACTCCGCGCCGATGGCTCTGCCTGCGCGTCCGTCCGGGAGCGTGAGGCTCCGGATCACCGGCCGATCCTCCGTGCCTGCGAGGCGAGGAAGGTCGCCGGCCTGCAGCGAGGGCGAACGGTACACGACCCAACCATCCATGCGCCCGGTGAGCCACATCTGGACGTACTCCGGCGCGGACGGCGCGCTGAACTCGGGCATGGCCTGCTCGATGAAGTCGAGCTCGACGTCCTCGCCCTCTTGCTCGATCAGGGTCGTGAAGGTCCGGAGCTTGGTGTGCAGCGTCGCGTCGAACTGGTCCGTGAGCAGCCAGCGCACGCCCACGTAGAGCAGGCTCGCCGCCGCGAACAAGAGCAGCAGCGCGGCGCCGGAGAGCCGCAGGCGGAGCGTGCGCCGGATCGACTTCACGGTGCCTCGGCGCTCAGCACATAGCCCAGGCGCGGCCGGGTGTGGATCAGCGTCGCCTCGCCGTGCTCCTTGAGCTTGGCGCGTATGTTGCAAACCGCGGAGTCCACCACGTTGCTGAGCGGGAGGCTGCGCGAGCCGTGCAGGTGCTCCTCGATCTCCATGCGTGAGACCGTGTCCCCGTGCCGCATGGCCAGGAGCTCGAGCAAGCGGTACTCGCGGTTGGTCAACGAGACGAGCGCCCCGTTCCTGCGCACGATGCGTCCGGCCGTGTCGAGCTCGAGATCGGCGACGCGGATGACGGGCGACTTCTGGCCGTGCTTGCGGCGCGTCAAGGCCTGCAGGCGCGCCAGGAGCTCGTCGAACGAGAAGGGCTTTCCGAGGTAGTCGTCCGCTCCCGCCTGCAAGCCGTGCACGCGGTCTTCGACGGCGCCGAGCGCGGTCAAGATGAGGACGAAGGCGTCGGAGCCCTTGGCGCGCAGCTGGCGCAGGACCTCGTGACCCGAGAGGTCCGGCAGCATCAGATCGAGCACCACGACGTCCCACGTTCCGCCCAACGCGATGCGCAACCCCAGCTCGCCATTCGCGGCCGAGCCGACCTCGAAACCCGAGCGCGTGAGCTCGAGCCGCAGGGAGTCGACGAGCTTCCTGGAGTCCTCGATGAGCAGGATTCTCATGGGGCTTGCGTCGTGCCGGATCAGGGCTCCGTGATGAAGGCGACTTCGCTCACCGTGCGATTGCCGTTCGCCCCGATGGCCACGATCTCGACCGAGGTCTTGGTCCCGGGCATGAGGATGCCATCCGGAACTCGGAAGGAGCTCCGCTCCGGTGGGAGCCTGACTTTCAGTCCATCGTCCTCGCCCTGCTCCACCTGGAGCTCGTAGCCGGCCACCGAGCGATCGGCCAGCCAGATCACGGTCAGATTCGAGCGCTGGACGAGCGCTCCCGGCGCGGGATAGGCGATGCGTGGCGCGGACGGGAGGTCGAAAGACAAGTTCGCCTTGCCGAACGCGTGACTTCCGGCGGCGGTGCTGGCGCGGATGTCGTAGCTGCCCTCGGCGTAGGTCTCACGCAGCGCGTCGAGGTCGGACTCGCGGAGTTCGATCTCCAGGCCCGATATCCCACGCTGCGTGCCGGCCGGGACGTCGAGATCGACCAGCAGCTGGCCGTTCGGGCGGCAGATGCGGATCCCCTCCAGCTCTTCTTCGTTCTCCGCATCGATGCGCACGACGGCTTCCCGCCCGGGCGCCCATTCCAGGGTCATGCTGCACTTTCCGAGCGGGACGGTCGGCCTCGGCCGCCCCTGCATCCATCCGAGCGACGTCAGGGCGAGGACGGAAACGGTGAGGATGGACTTGTACATGAGCGACTCCTTGGTGAGGGACCGGGCCGCAATTCTATGTCCCGGCTCCTGGGCCAGGATTACGGCGGCATTATCCCGAGGATCGGGTCAAGTCAGTGACGCACGTCGAGGTCGAGGTCGAAGCTCTTCCGGCCCTCGGGGACGAGCACTTCCGCCACCAGGCCACCGTCCTCGCTCCGAACGGCGTAGCGCGCGGCGGGGAGCTCGACCTCATAGCGACCGTCCTCGTCGGTAAAGTCCCAATCCGTGAAGGCCCAATCCGTGAAGTCCCAATCCGTGAAGGCCCAGTCGCCTTCCTTCCGCTCGCGGCCCTGCTCGAGACTGCGAAACGTCAGGTCGCACCCGGCGAGCGGCCGTCCGGCACGGCGGATGTGCCCCACCACCCGGACCAGGCTCGGCGTCGGGTTCGGTGCAACGACCACCACGGGTTCCTCGGCCGGCACCACGACGGTCTGGCGCGCGCCCGCGGGGACTCTCTGGGGCTGTGCGCCGGTGAGCGTCCGGAGTCCTGCGCGTTCGGGATCTCGGGGCGGGAGCGCGTGCTTCCGCTCGAGCCCGCGGCGCTCCTCTGGACTCCACCAGACTCGCGCTGCGAGCAAGAGCAAGACGATCGACAACACGGACAGCGCGAAGGAGGGACGGCGGAGAGGCGGAGCGCGACCGCTGCGCACGCTCCTGCTCCCACCACGGGGGTGAGAGCAGGAGCCCTGTCCTGCGTGATCCGGAGCGGACACGGCTACAGCCTGAACGTTCCTTCGGTGAGCGTCTGGTTGGCGCTCACTTCGATCGCCAGCACCTCGAAGGGGTGCACCCCGGGGCCCATTGCCTGCACGAACTCCGGCGGGACGGTCACGCTGCGGGCCGTGGCCGGCAGGGTGACCTGGAAGGATCCGACGATGACCTGGTACCCGCTGATGTGGATGGGCCTGTTCGGAAAACCCGGCGGCGGTGCGGTCACTTCGTTCCAGCGAATGCGCAGGAAGTTGTTGGCGCCCACGTCGGAGAAGACCGCGGGACCATCCGGGATGGCGTGCGTGAACCTCCACGCGCCCTCGATTTCTTGCAGATCTGCGGTGCGCCCTTCGAACTCGTACTCGCCTTCAGGAAAGAGGGCGAGCAGGTCAGCGAGCGGGAACTCGTCGAGCGACGGCTCGGCGCCCTCGAAGAAGAGCTCGGTCATGCCGAGATTGCCGTAGGGTCCACTGCCCTTGACCTGGAAGAGCAAGCGCTCGCGCGGGTTCGTGATCTTGAGCTTGGTCCAGTCCTCGCCATCGAGGGTGACGTGCACGCCCAGGTCGTTGGCCGAGGAGTTGTACTCCCAGTAGATCCTCGAGAACGAGAGCTGCACGTCCTGGGGTGGAGTCGCCGCGCGCGCAGGGTGAGCGGCCCCGGTCAGGATCATCGTCGTGCCGAGCACGAGTGCGACGGTGGAGAGCAGGAGAACGGGCTTCTGTGTCTTCATTGGATTGGTCTCGCGAGTGAGAGGTTGTCAGGAACGGACACACGCTCCTTCTACTCGCCATCGCCGGCGCGGGTATTACGCGCGCGTGAGCCCGTATGCGCCGTCCACGCCGCGCCGACGAAAGGCGAGAGTACGGAGCCAGGCACGGCTTCGCCGGATTCCGGGTGCGCGCAGGAGTGATGAGGAGCGCAGGGCGGAATCCGGCGAAGCCGAGCCAGGCACCGCACTCTCGCCGTTGCGATGCCATGCGCGCGCCGGGCAGGGCCGGCACGGCCGAGCCAGGACCTTCAGGCGGAGAAGAAGTCTTCCTCTTCCCCGTGCGCGGGCGGCGTAGCGCCCGAAGCCTCTGTTGACTCCTGCTCGTGCGGCGCGTGTTCGGCGCCGGGGGAGTCGTGGGCGTGGAGATCCTGGTGCGGAGCGGATTCGGAGTGAGACGCGTGTTCCGGACGAAGGCCCGGGGCGAAGCTCGGCGTCTGCTCCGTGCTGCCGCTGAATCCGGGGCTGCTGACGAGAGCCTCGGCGAACAGCGTCGGGAAGCGGGTCACGGACATGCCGCTCTCGCGCACCAGGGCGCGCACGGCTTTGTGCAACTCGTGGGCGCTCGCGTACGGGTGCTCCTCCCGCACCCTGGCGATGTGACGTTGCAGATCCTGCACGGTCGCGGCCGGCTTCCTGGAGCGGGAGCGACCCTTCGCCTTCTTCTTGGGGCCGATCAGGGCCTCGAGCGCTTCTTGCACACGCTCCAGGTCCGTGCGGATCTCGGCCACCTTGCCCTGCGCGGCGTGCAGCTCCTGCTCGAGCAGGTGACGCTTGGCATCCAGTTCCAGTCGGACGGTCTCGAATCCCTGCATCGTGGTCCTCTTGCGCTGTCCTCTTGCGCTGGGGTGATCGGCCAGGGCCTATCGGCGCAACCCGTCGATCGCTTGAGAGGGCGCCGACCGAGAGGAGCCCCGCAGCGCCTCCGTCGTTCGTTACCATGCGCGCTCCCTGGACGGACCGGGGTCGTCGCGCGTGGTTGCCCGGATCTCGAGCTGGCTCGTCGCGGCCTGTGCGCTGTTCGCGGTCGTGACTGGCGCCTACGCCCTGCGCTACGTCGGCGAATGGCGCGCCGGCAGGACCGAGCAGCGCATCAAGCAGCAGCCCTATCGCTCGCCGGGGTTCCAGCTCGTGGTCGAGGGCCTGCGCGCGACGATTCCGAGCGACGCCAAGGTCCTGCTCGAGCCCGTGGCTCTGGACGCGAGCGGTGCAACGCCTGCCTGGCGCTGGCACCTGTTCCTGAACGAGGCGCTCGCGCCGATCCGCTGCTACGTGCGCCAGCCGGCCAGGGCCAGCGGGACGCTGGTCGACTATCCGCTGTGGCTGCGGCACCACTTTCCGAGCCTGCGCTTGCCGGAGTTCCAGGGGCAGCGCGAGCGCGAACACCAGGCCGACACGCTGTCGCGCGAGGAGCTCGCCCAGGCCGAAGCGCGCGCGCTGGAGGAGCGCGGCATCGAATGGCGTCTGCGCTATCCGCAGCAGGCCGGCGCACTCTCGACCAAGGGCGCGCTCGCGTCACTGGAGCTCGCGCGCCGCTCAGGGAACGAGTGGCAGCACGTCGACATCGTCGCGAAGCAGCTCGCGCGCACGCGGATCGCCCCGTCGGTGATGGCCGCGCTCGGGACCGTGCTCTGCTTCCTGCTGGCGGGACACGCGCTGCTCGCGCTCGCCCGCGCGCGGCCGCGTTCCCTGGTCGAGGGCCATGCGAGCGCGCTCGGCCTGGGCTTGGTCGTCGGGCCGGCGCTCGGGCTCGCGTATGCGTGGGTGGCGGGACCGCTGTCGGCGACGCCGGGCAGAGTGCTGCTCGGCGTCATGCTCGTCGCGGGGCTGCCGGCGCTGTGGCGCAATCACCGCGCCTGGACCCGCGCGCCGGGCGAGGACCGCGCGGTCGAGCGCTGGACCACGCTCCAGCGGCTGGCGCTCGTCGTGCCGCTCGCCTTCCTCGGCTTCGCGCTGTTCCACGCCGCGAGCGCGCCGATGCACAGCTTCGACGCGATCTTCCACTTCGCCTACAAGGCGAAGCTGCTCTTCCACGAGGGCCTCGGGACGAGCGGCTGGACGGACCTCGTCGGCCCGCTCGGCCGGATCGCCACGCATCCGGACTATCCGCCGGGCCTGGCCGCGCTCGGCGCGCTCGCGGGTGCCTTGCGCGGCGAGGTCGACCAGCGCGCGGTGCGCATGCTGATGCCGTTCTTCCTTTTGGCCGGCACGGGCTGGCTGTGGGCCGCGCTCGTAGCGCGCTCGCGCTGGGCCGCGCTCGGCGGGGCGACGATCCTGACCGCGCTCCCGTTCCTCTACTTCGTCTGGCCCTTGACCGAGGCGGCCTGGCCGGGTCTCGCAGAACTCGTGACGGGCGGCGGCGTGTTCGCGGAGGGCGTGCTGCCGGGGACCTCGCCGTTGCTCGACGGCACGGGCGACCTGCCGCTCGGCGCGCTGCTCGTCGGGGCGTTGTTCTTCCTGGTGCGCGCGCTCGGCGCGGGAGGAACGCTGGGCGAGACGGCCCTGGCAGGTGTGCTGCTCGGCGGCGCGCTGCTCACGAAGAACGAGGGCCTGGCGCTGGCGGGGGTCCTGGTCACCGCACTCGGACTCGCGCTCGTCCTCGGACGCGCGCTTCGCGAACGCGCGGACGGCGCGCAGCGGCCTTTCGCGAGCATCGCCTCACGCCTTGCGCTCGCCCTCGCGCTGGCGGGCCTCGTTGCGCTGCCCTGGTACGCCGTCCGGGGCGCCATCCCCTCGATCGACGAGGGCTACCCGTCGATGCTCACGCGCGAGAACCTGGCGTCGGCCTTCGCGGGCGACCGTCCGTTCGCCATCGCCGGGGCTTTCTGGCAGAGCTTCACGAACACCGCGCGCTGGGGTCTCTTGTGGCTCGCCTTCGCGCTCGGCCTGGCGCTGCTGACGGCGCGGCGCGGGCTCCGCGAGCTGGACGCGTCGGCCGCGGCGCTCGCCACACTCCTCGCCCTGGCGCTCTACTTCGCCGTCTTGCTGGTCAGCCCCTGGAGCCTCGAGCTCCTGTTCGCGACGCTGATCCCCGACCGGCTGCTCGTGCACCTCGCTCCGCTCGCGATCTGGTGTGTCTCTGCGGCCGGATGGCCGGAGCGCGAGGCGGCGTGATCCCGATGGATTCCGACGCACGTTTGCGCGCCAGGCGAGCGCTCTTCCTCGCGCTGGTCTCCTTCGCCGTGGGGGTTGCGCTGCGTCTGGCGGGATCGCGTGGCGACCTGTGGTTCGACGAGCTGTGGTCGCTGACGCATGCGCAGCGCGTGGAGAGCCCGCTCGACGTGCTCTTGCGCCCGGAGCTGCAGCACGACAACAACCACTGGCTGAACACGCTCTTCCTGCACTGGATGGGACCGGAGGCTTCGCCCTTCGCGTACCGGACTCCGGCGTGGATCGCGAGCGTCCTGACGCTCCCGGTCTTGTGTTGGATCGGCTGGCGGCGGAGCCCTGCCAACGGGGTGCTGGCGATCGCCCTCGCCGCGCTGTCTTTCCTGCTCGTCCAGTACGGGAGCGAGGCGCGCGGGTATGCGGGCGCGGTCCTCTTCAGCGTCCTCTGCTTCGCCATCCTCGACGGTGACAGAGACGACGACGCGGGCCGTCGAGCGCGCTGGCGCGTGCCGGCGTTCTGGGCCGCGGCCTTGCTGGGCGTCGCTTCGCACTTGACGTTCTTGTACGGCTACGTCGCGCTGCTCGCCTGGCATCCGCTGCGCCTCCGCCACCAGATCGTGCGGCGCGGCACCCTGCGCTCCGCAGGACTGCGTTTCGCGCTCTACCACGTGCTGCCCGTGGGCGTGGTCGCCGTGCTCTACTTCACGACCCTGCGCCACATGGTGATCGGCGGTGGCCCGAAGTTCTCGACCGGCCAGGTCGTGCTGGAGACCCTCGGCTGGATCTTTGGTTTTCCTTCCGGGTCTCCTTCCGGATCTCCGTGGGCGTACCTGCCTGCGTCGTGCGCGGGCCTCGTCGTCGCCGCCGAGCTCGTGTTCCGTCTGCGCGAGCGCGACGACACGGCGCTCTTCTTTCCCGTGGTGCTGGTCCTCGCCCCGGCGCTTTTCCTGACCGTGCGCGAACCCGAGATCCTGTACACGCGCTACTTCCTGGTGTGCGTGCCGTTCTTTCTCCTGCTGCTGGCGAGTCTGCTCGCGCGCGGCTGGCGCGCCGGCGGCTGGCTGCGGCTCGGAGCTGGTTCCGTCCTGCTGCTCACGCTCGCGGCCAACGCCCTCCAGGTCATCGGGCTCCTGAGCACGGGGCGCGGCCAGTACAGCGAGGCCGTCCGCTATCTGGCGGAGAACACGCCTGAAGGGCCGATCGAGATCGGGGTGGAGGGCGACCACAACATCCGGCTCCTGAGCCACCACGCCGCCGCGCTCGACCTGCGACGCGAGTTCGTCTTCCGTGACCCGGGCAGCCCGGCACCCGCGCCGCCGCGCTGGATCCTTGGCGAGAGCATGGACCCGTTCTTCGATCCGCCGCTCGAGCTGCTCGGGCCCTTCGGGAGCCGTTACCACCTGGCGCGGGAGTTCCTCTTCGCCGGCCTCTCCGGCCTGCGCTGGTTCGTCTATCGCCAGACCGGCGACTCGCCGCGTGCGCGCTAGCGCGCTCCCCCCGGGAACGCCAGGCTCCAGCCTGGCTCTGCTTCTTTATTTTCTTCCCTTCCTGTTGGCGAGAGGAAACAAGCCAAGAAGAAAAAG
The DNA here is from genome assembly GCA_031413955.1 of Planctomycetota bacterium. Lineage (GTDB taxonomy): Bacteria > Planctomycetota > UBA1135 > UBA1135 > JABFRZ01. The sequence goes on from JANOGB010000306.1 coordinate 20,884, forward strand.
AGCCAGGCTGGAGCCTGGCGGTCCCGGCTG
>JANOGB010000307.1:0-1941 GCA_031413955.1 Planctomycetota bacterium
GCCTGCTCCTCTATTGAGGCCCCGACCAGCGCGAGGATCGAACGACCTTCACTCGACACGGCAGTGTCGACGCGTCAAGCGCCCGCGCCCTCCTGGGGTAGCTCGATCGGGCGCATGCGGCCGGCGCGGATGTCGAAGGCCAGCTCGGGGTAGTGGAGCTCGCCCGAGAGCGCGAGCAGGAGCGCGTTGAGGATCGCCGAGGCGGCGGCCAGGTTGGTGAACAGGATCTGCGGGGTCGATGCCAGGAGTTCCGTGCAGGCAAGCTCGGCCGGCGAGCGGTCGGCCGGGGTGGCGATCTCGGGGTGGAAGCGCTCGAGCGACGGGGTCAGGTCGGCGCCGGCGCTGCGCACGTGGATCTGCACGTTGCCGTAGGTGCCGTGGCGTGCGGTGCCGCTCGAGTCGGCGCCGACGCCGTCGTTGCCGCCCGAGATCAGGAGCGCGTCGCAGAGGGCGGAGACGCGCCGGCTGACGGTGCGGCGCGTCGCGTGGTTGTCGACGCACAGCAGCACGACGTCACCCTCCTGGATCAGGCGCTCGGCCGATTCGTCGGTGACGTACTCGGGGATGGACTCGAGGGCGAGCTGCGAGCGCTCGAGCGCGGGCGCGAGCTCGGCGCGGACCAGCCAGGCCGTGCGCCTTCCTGCGCGCCATCCTCAGGCTGTTCGGCTGTTCCGCCTGGCGCCCGACGAGCACCAGGGCCCTTCCCGTCGCGCGTGATGAACACGCCCTTCGGCTCCGCGTCTCCCGGCGGCTCGTCGTCCGCCCTGCGTCGATCGGCGGGCCACGGGATCTCCTCCAGCGCGGACACGTCCGCCAGCAGGAACATCTGCAGCATCGCGTAGTCGCCGAGCGCCCACACCGCGTTGCGCCAGGCAGCGCCGTTCGCGACGCCGAAGGTCAGATGGACGAGCGTCGTCGGATGGGCGATCCCGGGAAGTGCCTCGGCTCGACCTGACGCCGGTTCGAGGTGCGGAGGCGTGTGCCCTGCGGCCTGCGCCCGGAAGCGGGGAAGCGAGCGTGCTGAAAAGGGCCGGGGACTGTACCGGCTTCGGAAACGAGGCGCGGGGCGCGCCTTTCAGCGGTGGATTGTGTGACCTGTTATCCTGGAAACGGGTTGGCAGACCGCCATGAACACCCGGCACATGAACGAAGACGAACTGCTCCTACGAATCACGGTCGATCCCGCAATCTTCGGCGGCAAGCCCATCGTCCGTGGGCGGCGGCTGGCGGTGGAACATGTCCTGGGGATGCTGGCCGCGGGCGATTCGTTCGAGACGCTTCTCGGGGGCTACCCCTGGCTCGAGGAAGCCGATATCCGCGCTTGCCTCGCCTACGCTCGCCGGGTGGTCGGGCACGAGCGGATCGATCCGCCGCTCGGAACCTCGGCGGCGTGAAGGTCCTCCTGGACACCTGCGTCTTTGGCGGCGCGGTGGAGGATCTGCGACGCGCTGGCCACGAGGTGACCTGGTCAGGAGCTTGGGAGCGCGACCCCGGGGACGAGGAACTGCTCACCTTCGCATTCCGAGAAGGGCGAGTCGTCATCACCTTGGACAAGGATTTCGGCGAGTTGGCCGTTGTTCGTGGAACGCGGCACTGCGGCATCGTGCGCCTGGTCGGGTTCCGAGCCGAGGAGCAGGGAACAGCCGCCCACAGAGCGCTCGAGAAGTACGCCCGAGAACTGGCGGCCGAATCGATCGTCACGGTCGAACGAACTCGCGTACGCATTCGGCCGAGCGATCGTTCCTGAGCTCGGGTCGAGTCGCTTGTCGCCGCGCATTCAGACTTCGGATCTGAAAGTCAGCCTGCTCCTCTATTGAGGCCCCGACCAGCGCGAGGATCGAACGACCTTCACTCGACACGGCAGTGTCGACGCGTCAAGCGCCCGCGCCCTCCTGGGGTAGCTCGATCGGGCGCATGCGGCCGGCGCGGATGTCGAAGGCC
>JANOGB010000308.1:0-7741 GCA_031413955.1 Planctomycetota bacterium
CGGATCGTCGACTCTCGGAGAGCTGGAGCCCCGGAGGCCCCTCCTTTTCTGACCTCTTCCTCCGCGCCCTCCGCGACTCCGCGGTGCGCTTTCTTCCTTTCCGCTAATCCTCGCGCCAGGCGACGACTCTCCGGAATAGAAGCATCAGCGCACGGTGAGCGGACCGCGCAAACCTTCCGAGTAGTCGCTGAGGCTGTCGCGCTCGAAGTAGATGCCGTCTCCGTCGAGGTCGCGCCATAGCTCGACCGTCAGCGTCGTGCCGACCGGAAGGCGCGCGATCTCGTTCGCCAGGTCATCCGGCCGCTGGAACCAGTCCGCGCGCCGGCCCTGGCGTTGCACCGTGGTCAGGACGTCGCCCACCTGCACACCGGCTTGCCGGGCTGGGCCGTCGGCCTGGACCGCGGTCACGTGCAGGTAGGGGTTGCCGCCGCGCGGTCCGATGCGCACGGTTTCGAGCTCGAGCCCCAGGTGCTCGAAGAGCATCCCGTCCACCTTGTTGCGCGCCAGCAGCTCGAAGTCCTTCTTGCTCTTCCCGCGCAGGACCGTGAGCGCCACCTTTGCGCCCGGCTGGATCGAGATGCGCACGCGCCGGTAGACGTCGCGCACGTCGCCCTCGAGGCTGGTCAGGAGGTGATCGGCCAGCGCTTGCAGCCGATCGCCGACCTGGACCCCGGCCTGGTCCGCGGGTCCGCCCGCCACGACGCGCTCGACCACCAGCGTGTTCTCGTCCACGTCGAAGCCGAGCCAGGAGCGCGCCTTGGAGAGCGCCAGCAGCTGTTCGGAGAGCACGCGGCGCACGCGCCCGACCGGGATGGCGAAGCCGATGTTCTCGGCCGTGCTCTGCATGGCGTTGTTGATGCCGATCAGCTCGCCGTTGATGTTGAGCAGCGGGCCGCCCGAGTTGCCCGGATTGATGGAGGCATCGGTCTGGATCAGGTTCTCGAAGTGCAGCCCTTCGCGGGTCCCGATGCCGCGGTGCAGTCCGGACACGATCCCGGTCGAGACCGTGTGCGAGTGTCCGAAGGCGTTGCCGATGGCGATCACGTCTTCGCCCAGGATCGGATCGCTCTCGCACAGCGTCACGGTGTGGAACGGCTCCTCGCCCTCGATCTTGAGCAGCGCCAGGTCCTCCCCCTCGATCTTCGACAGCAAGACCGCGTCGTAGACCTTGTCGTCGTCGACCTCGTCGAAGCGCACCTGGATCTGGGTGGCGCCGCTGACGACGTGGTAGTTGGTGATGATGAATCCGTCCTCGTAGATCACGACACCCGTACCCGAGGGACCGGGCGTGTCGGCCACGAAGGTGCGCCCCCAGAAATCCGAAGCCTGGCGGAAGACGTTGGTCGTGATCGATACGACCGCGGGCTTGACGCGCTCGATCACCTCGACCACCGCCGTGCGGCGACGGTCTTCCAGCACCTCCTGGCGTGCGGGCGCCAGCGCGGGGGCGAGCAGCAGGAGAGCGGCGTGGAGGAGAGCTGGGTGCAGGAAGCTCATTGCCGGCAGGGTACGCGCCGTGCGGGCGCTCTGTGAGGCCCGCGCCGGGATGCGCGGGTGGCGCGAGGCTCCGGGCGCGTTGGTGGGCCGTAGTGGACTCGAACCACTGACCTCTACGATGTCAACGTAGCGCTCTAACCAGCTGAGCTAACGGCCCTGGACGGACGCGAGCGCGCCTCCGCTGCGCACTCGGGGGTGAGGAGGTTAGGGGGCACTCCCCGCGGGCGACAAGGGGATTCCCCCGGAAAGCCGCGCGCGAGACGGGCCGCGCGCTCCAAGCGGGGTGTGGCGCGGCGGGCCTCCGCTGGTGAATAATCCGCGCCCCCGACCCCCTCGAAACCCCGGCCCGAACCCGCGCGTGAAGATCGGCGTCCCCACCGAGATCAAAGCCCAGGAGAACCGCGTCGCCCTGACTCCGGCGGGAGCGGAACGCCTGCACAACGCCGGCCATCCGGTCTTCGTGCAGAGCGGCGCCGGCCTCGGCAGCGGCTTTGCCGACGAGTCGTACCAGAAGGTCGGCGCGAAGATCCTCGCCTCGGCCGCGGCGGTCTTCGGCGAGGGCGAGCTCATCCTCAAGGTCAAGGAGCCGCTCGAGTCGGAGTGGCCGCTCCTGCGCAAGGGCCAGACGCTGTTCACCTACCTGCACCTCGCCGCCTCGCGCGAGCTGACCGAGGCGCTGGTGAAGACCGGCGCCTACTGCTTCGCCTACGAGACGCTGGAGGTGAATGGCGAGCTGCCGCTCCTGACGCCCATGAGCGAGGTGGCCGGTCGCATGGCCATCCAGGCCGGCGCCAAGTATCTCGAGAAGCCCCAGGGCGGTTCGGGCATCCTGCTCGGCGGCGTGCCGGGCGTGAAGCCCGCCAAGGTGCTGGTGCTCGGCGGCGGCGTGGTCGGCATCAACGCCGCGCGCATGGCAGCCGGACTCGGGGCCGACGTGACCGTGATGGACACGAACCTCCACCGCCTGCGCTATCTCGACGAGGTCCTGCCGCGCAACTGCCACACGGTCTACTCGACGCCGCTCGCCATCCGCGATCTCCTGCCGGAAGCGGACCTGCTGGTCGGAGCCGTGCTCATCCCCGGCGCGGCCGCGCCCAAGCTCGTGCGGCGCGAGGACCTGAAACGCATGAACCCGGGCAGCGTCCTGGTCGACGTGGCCGTGGACCAGGGCGGCTGCGTCGAGACCTGCAAGCCCACCACGCACGCCAATCCGGTGTACACCGTGGATGGCGTGCTGCACTACTGCGTGGCCAACATGCCTGGCGCGGTGCCGCGCACCAGCACCTTGGCGCTCACCAATGCCACGCTCTCCTGGACCCTGCAGCTGGCCGAGCTCGGGCCGGTGCAGGCCGTGCGGAAATCGAAGCCCCTGGCCAAGGCCGCCAACGTGCTGGCAGGGCGCATCACCTGCAAGGGCGTAGCCGAGGCCTTCGGGCTCAGCCTGGATCCGGCCGAAGAACTGGCCGCGCGGTTGTAGCGCGGGCCCGGGCACAGGTGCCTGCCGTCCGCGCCCAGCACCCCCGAGCCCGTGTCCGAACTCTCGACGCTCCTCCTGTTGGCCCTGATCCAGGGCATCAGCGAGTTCCTGCCGATCAGCTCGGACGGGCACCTGGTCCTGGCCCAGCACTTCCTGGAGTTCGCCGGCCCCCGTCTCGCGACCGACGTCGCCCTGCACATCGGCACGCTGGCGGCCGTCGTGCTGGTCTTCCGGCGCGAGCTCCTGGCGCTGGCCGTGCAGGCGTGGGGCGGCGAGCGCCGCGAGCTCGGCCTGCTGTTCCTGGGCTCACTGCCCGCGGCCGTGGTCGGACTCGGGTTGAAGGACTACATCGAACCCCTGTTCGATTCCGGGCGGGCTGCTGCGCTGGGGCTGCTCGGTACGGCCCTCTGCCTGTGGATCGGTGAGCGTGCGCGCCGCCGGGCCCCGGCGCCGAGGTCCACGCTCGGATGGCGCGACGCGCTCCTGATCGGCAGCGCGCAAGCCCTGGCGATCCTGCCCGGGGTCTCGCGCTCCGGTACGACGATCGCCACGGCGCTCGTGCGCGGAACCGACGCCCACGCGGCGGCGCGCTTCTCCTTCCTGCTCTCGGTCCCGGCCGTGGCCGGAGCCGTCCTGCTCGAGGTCCCCGCGCTGGTGCGCGCTGGTGGCTTCGGCTTCGAGCTCGCGCTGGCCGTGCTCGCGACCTTCGCGATCGGCGTCCTGGCCCTGCGCTTCCTGCTGGCTTTCCTCGGGCGCGGTGCCTTCCGCTGGTGCGCCTGCTATTGCCTCGCCGCCGGCGCCGCGGCCCTGGCGTGGATCGGCTGATTCTTCACCTGGGAGCGCCGGGCTCCAGCCCGGCTTCGGCTCTTCCCTCTTCTCTTCCTTCTCCGAGCTCAGCCAGCGAGAGCCCGGAGCCGGGCTGGAGCCCGGCGCTCCCGGTTGAATCAGTGCGTCGCGCCCGCCGCGTAGCGCGTGACCCAGGCCATCAACGCGTCGCCGGGACACTCCGTGCTGCGCAGCTGGCGATGCCCGTAGAGATGGGAGCGCGTGATGCTGTGGCGCTCGCACAGGGCGTCGACGAGTTTTTCGAGCGCGCTCAGGGCGCGCGGGTCGGGGCGCTCGCTGCCGAAGTCGCCCAGGACGCAGATGCCTATGTTGCCGACGTTGTTGGCGCCGTTGGCGCCGCCCGCGTGGGCGCCCTGCCAGTCGAGCAAGCGCCCCTGCCAGATGCGTCCCGCGGGATCGATCAGGAAGTGGTAGCCGATGTCGCCATAGCCCTCGTCGCGCATGTGGACCGTCTGGATGTCCTTGATCGCGCCTGCCACGTTGCCGGTGCTCGGCGAGCCGATCTCCTTCGAATACTTGGCCGAATGGTGGATCGTGATACGGCTCCAGCCGCCGCTCGCACCGGTCAGGCGCCGGGGGGCGGCGCTGGCGGCGTTCCAGGCCGTGCGCGGCTGGATCGTGAGCCCTCCGGGAGCGCCCTGGGCCGCGGCCGGGAGCGCGGACTTGACCGTGACCTTGGGCGCGCGCGAGACGGCCTCCCCACGCAGCTCCTCGATCTGGTTCAGGCCCTGCTCGGCCCGCAGCCGGAGCGCGGGTTTCAGGTCCGAGCGCGCGAGCAGAGACCGAAATCCGGTCTCGGACGCCTTCAGCCGTCCGGCCAGCACCGGCGTGGAGAGCCCGTTCTGCTCCTTCTTGGCCAGGATCAGGCGCCCTTCGGCCAGCTCCAGCTCGGCGCTGGCCACGAACTCGGGGTAGCGCGCGGGACCATTCCCCGCAAGCCAGTCCTCGATCTCGCCCAGCTTCGACCAGCTCACGGCGCGCCCTGACCAGTGCGGGTAGGCCGGGGCAGGGTCGTACTCGGGCGCGGCATCGACCGCGCCGGGCGGGACGGTCACGCAGGCGGCCACGAGAATGGCTGAGAGACAGAGGCAGAGCGACGACGACAGATTCAAGACGAGTCTCCGGGGTGAAGTCGCGGGCACTCCGGGATACAAGATCGATCCTCCGGAAACAACGATGCTCGGAACTTCTTCGCCGTTCGCGCTTGCGTGGCTCGTGCTGGTCCTCGGCGCCGCTCCCGCTGCTCTGCCCGCCAGACAGGGAGAGCCGCTCGGTGTCCGTGGAGCTCCGCTCGGTGCCGAGGAGCGCGAGGAGCTCGACACCATGCGGCGGCGCGGCGAGAACGGCCAGGCGCTCGCGGACCTGGACGAAATCCTGCTCGAGAGCCCGGGCGACGCCGCGGCCCGGGCCCTGCGCGCCCGTTGCCGCTACCAGGCCTGTGACTACGGCGGGGCGGTGGAGGACGCGCGTGCGGCGCGGGAGGCCGCGCAGGCCGGCACGCTCGATCCCGATGATGCGCGCGGCTGCTTGCGCGCCTGGCTCGAGATCCTGACCGAGCTCGGGCGTGCTCCGGAGGCCCTGGCGGCGCTCGGCGCCGCGCCGATCCTCGCGCCCGAGGCCGATCCGCGCGATGCCTGGGCGCTCGGGCACACCTTGGCCTCGGCCGGGCGCCGCGCGGAAGCCAAACAGAGGTTCCAGCAGGGCACGGAGGCGCCGGCGGCCGAGGGCTGGGAAGAGACCCTCGCGCGCGCGCGCTGCGAGCGGGCAAGCGGACTCTTCGAGCGCGCCGCCCGGACCCTGGTGCGCGCCGACGAGCTTGCCAGCGCGCGCCGCGCGGGTTCCGACCCGGACGTCCTGGTGGAGCTCGGCGAGGTGTACTTCGAGGCCTACGGCGAGGTGGAGGGCCCGGTCTCGCGCGCGCACTCGCCGGCCGAGCTGGCGCGCGAGGCGCTGGAGCTGGCGCGCGACCACGAGGGTGCGCGCCTGCTGCTCTTCCGCCTGCATCGCTGGAACTGGCAGCGCGTCAGCCAGTCGCCCGAACAGATCCTCGCGGCCATCTTCGTGGCGCGCCCCGCTTCGATCGAGGGGCTGCTGCTGCGTGCTTCGGCCGCGCTCGACGACGGCGATCTGCCCAGCGCGCGCAAGGCCCTGGCGCGGCTCGCCCAGCTCGCCCCCGGCCGGCGCGAAGTGCGCACCGAGCAGGCCGCCCTCTCCTGGATCGAGCATCGCCGCGACGAGGCGAGGGCGAGCCTCGCTCAGCTGCTGGAGGAGGACCCGGGGGATTCGCGCCCGGAGCTCGCCGTCGGCTGGCACCTGCTCGAGCTCTACCGCTTCGCCGAGGCCCTGGGCTTCTGCGAGCAAGCCACGCAGCGCGATCCGCGCGACTGGATGGCCTGGATCCAGCTCGGCCGCGCGCGCGCCAACACTGGCGACGAGGCCGGCGCGCGCGAGGCCTTCGCGCGCTCGCTGGAGGTCGGCGAGGGGCGCCTCAACGCCTGGCGCGACAATACGCAGCTCGTGCTCAAGCGCATGCAGGAGACGATGGTGCTGGCCGACCACGGTGCGCTGCGATTCCTGTGGCGGCCCGAGGAGGGCGAGGTCCTGCAGCACTACTTGCCGGCTTTCTACGCACAGGCGCGCGAGGAACTCGCCGCACGCTACGGCCACACGCCGGGCGTGACGCAGGTCGAGGTCTTCCGGCGCTGGGTGGACTTCTCGGTGCGCTCGACCGGCTTCGAGGGCTATCCGGCCCTCGGCGTGTGTTTTGGTCCCGTCGTGACCGCCGTCTCGCCGCTGTCCGAGCTGCGCGGGACGTTCTCCTGGGCGCGCACCTCGTTCCACGAGTTCACGCACGTGATCCACCTCGGGCTCTCCAACAACCGCTGCCCGCGCTGGGTGACCGAGGGCCTGGCCACCTGGGAGGAGGGCGAGCGGCGCAAGGCCTGGTGGCGCAACATGCGCCGCGAGCTCCTGGATGCGCGCGCGAACGGCGAGATCTTCCCGCTGCGCCGGCTGAACAATGCGTTCCGCGGCCCGAGCGTCCTGTTCGCCTACTACCAGAGCGGGCTCCTGTGCCAGATGCTGATCGAGCAGCACGGTTTTCCGCCCATGGTCCGGCTGCTCGAGGCCTTCGACCGCGGCGCCGATCTGGACGCGGCGTTCCGCGAGGTCTTCGAGCGTTCACCGGAGGAGATCGATGCGCAGTTCGCCGCGTTCGTGGAGCGCATGCTCGCGCCGCTCGCGATCGAGCCGCGCTGGTCGAGCGCCCACACGACCCTGTTGCGCTACAAGCTTGCGCGCGAGGTGCCCGCCGCGCCCGGCGAGCGCGCGGCCTGGGCCGAGGACTGGTGCCGGGTGGCCTGGGGCTCGCACGCGCAGGGCAAGCGCCTCGACGCCGAGGAGGCGTTGCGACTCGCGCGCCTGGCGGGTGAGCTGCCGCCGCGCGGCGAGTTCCTGCGCGGCGAGCTCTTGCTCGGGCAGGACGACGCGGACGGCGCCGCAGCCGCTTTTCGGGCTGGCTTCGAGCGCGGCGGCCAGGACTACCGCGCGCGCATGGCGCTGGGTTCGCTCCTCGCGCGCAAGGGCAAGGGCAGCGAGGCGCTGCAGGAGTTCGAGGCGGCCGAGCGCGACTTCCCGGGTTTTGCAGATGCGCACTTCTCGGCCGAGCTCGAGCAAGCGCGCATCCACGAGAGCGCCGCGGCCGGGGAGAGCGGAGAGGAGCGCGCGATCGCCGCGCGCCTGCGCTGGCTGGATTGGAACGCGGGCGACTACGAGGTGCGCGCGCGCGTCGCCGAATGGCTGGGCGGCGAGGGCCGACATGCAGAGGCCGAGCGCCTGTGGCAGGAAGCCAACGAGGTCGACCCGTTCCGCCGCCACCTGCACTACGCTTGGGGCGAGGCGCTGCGCGCCCTCGGGCGGCAC
>JANOGB010000309.1:0-1722 GCA_031413955.1 Planctomycetota bacterium
GCGTGCGGATCACGTGCACGCCCTCGCTCGCCAGGAATTGGCTGTCGAGGTCCGCGAAGACATAGAGCTCCCCGCCGCGCGCCCTGACCTCCTGCATGTTGGACTTCAACTTCTCGAGCAGCGCGTCGTTGGGGGCGATCACCACGACGGGCATGCGCTCGTCCACCAGGGCGAGGGGTCCGTGCTTCAGCTCGCCGGCGGGATAGGCCTCGGCGTGGATGTAGGAGATCTCCTTGAGCTTCAGCGCCCCTTCGAGCGCCACCGGATAATGCAGGCCCCGGCCGAGGAAGAGGGCGTGCTCGCGCGTGGCGAAGCGCTCCGCCCAGGCCTGGATCTCGGGTTCGAGGTTGAGCGCGTGCTGGATCGAGCCGGGGACGAAGCGCAGCCGGGCGATGGCCTCGGCCTCGGCGCGCTCGTCGAGCCGGCCGCGGGCCTTGGCAATGGCGAGCGTCAGCGTGAAGAGCGCGACGAGCTGCGTCGTGAATGCCTTGGTGGAAGCCACGCCGATTTCGGCGCCTGCGCGGGTGAAGAAGACGAAGCGCGAGGCGCGCGGAATGGCGCTTTCGCGCACGTTGCACACCGAGAGCGTCTCGCCGTGCCCGAGCTCCTTGGCGCGCTTGAGGGCTTCCATCGTGTCGAGAGTCTCGCCCGATTGCGAGATGGTCACCACGAGTTGCCCGGGGTTGGCGATCGACTCGCGGTAGCGGTACTCGTGCCCGAGCTCCACGTTGCACGGCAATTTCGCGACCGACTCGAGCCAGTACCGGGCCACGAGCCCCGCGTAGTAGCTGGTGCCCGACGCGAGCACCAGCACCGAGTCGATGCGGCGAAAGGCCGCTTCCGCGCCGTCGCCGAAGAGCCCGTCGATGGCGATGCCCCCGTCGACCACGCCCTCGATCGTGTCGGAAACCGCGCGCGGCTGTTCGTGGATTTCCTTCTGCATGTAGTGCCGGTAGACGCCGAGGTCGATCGCGTCGGCCGAAAGCTGCGACACGTGGACCTTTCGCTCCACCTTGCGGCGGTCGCGATCGACGATTTCCACGCCGCGGCGGCGCACCGCCACGACATCGCCATCCTCGAGGTAGGTGACGCGCTTCGTCTGCGCGATCAGGGCCGAGACGTCCGAGGCGAGGAAATTCTCGCCCTCGCCCAGCCCCACGACGAGCGGGCAACCCATGCGGGCGCCGACGATGGTCTCCGGGTCCGAGCACGCGACCACGCCGATCGCATAGGCGCCCTCGAGGTCGGAGGCGGCCCGTTGCGTCGCCTCGAAAAGATCCTTCGTCTGCCCGAAATAGTGGTGGATGAGGTGGGCGATCACCTCGGTGTCGGTCTGCGACTCGAAGGCGTAGCCGAGCGCGGCCAGGCGCGCGCGCTGCGCCTCGTGGTTCTCGATGATTCCGTTGTGCACGACCGCGATCTCGCCGCCGGAGACGTGCGGGTGGGCGTTGGGCTCCGTGACCCCGCCGTGGGTGGCCCAGCGGGTGTGGGCGATGCCGAGCGTGCCCTGGAGATTCTCGGCCCGCGCGGCCGATTCCATTTCCGCGACGCGGCCGACGCGCCGCACCCGCCGGATTCCGCCGTCGAGCACTGCGATCCCGGCCGAGTCGTAGCCGCGATACTCGAGCCGCTTCAGCCCCTCGGTCAGGATGGGGACGACGTTCCGGCTCGCGATGGCGCCTACGATTCCGCACATGCGGTCATTTTCTCACGGGCGGGGAG
>JANOGB010000310.1:0-2640 GCA_031413955.1 Planctomycetota bacterium
GCGAAGGCGACGGCCTTCCTGGTCAGGTCGAGCATGTCCTCGAGCTTCCAGTCCTCGGCGTACTGGCGGATGGGCGAGGAGCCGATGAAGGCGCAGGTCTCGACCGGAGTCCCGAGCTCCTGCGCGAGATCCACCACCGGCGCGATGTCCGCGATCAGCGTGCGGCAGGCGACGTTGGGCTTGATCGAGAGCCCGGCCATCTCGCGGCAGAGCGTGCGGATGTGCCCGCGCGCTCGCTCGCCGGCGCCGGGCAGGCCCACGTCGGCCGAGTCGATGCCGAGCTGGTCCATCAGGCGCACGAGGCGCAGCTTCTCGTCCAGGTCCGGGTCGCGCACCGACGGGCTCTGCAGGCCGTCGCGCAGCGTCTCGTCGACGAACATCGGCTCGCCTGCCTGCGGGGCCGCGTCGCCGGGCACGCGGTTCCAGTCGTAGATCAGGTCCTCTCGTTCTCGCTCGTGCGCGCCCATCGCCTGGCTGTTCCTATTCCTTCTTTCCTGGCTTCCGCTTGCCGTTCTTCTTGCCCGCATTGTCGCCTGGCGCGCCCGGGAGTTCGAGCTCCTCGCCCCCGCTCTCGCGCCACCAGGCGAGGCAGCCCTGCTGGAGTTCGTCCATCAGCGCCGCGTGACTGGAGTCGCTCGCGAGGTCGTTCCGTTCGTAGGGATCCTGCTCCAGGTCGAAGAGATCGCGCTCGCCGCGCTCGCGGCCGGGGAAGGGCGCGAACTCGTGGTACAGGAGGAAGTTGTCCGGATCCACGCGGCGCAGGTAGAGCACGAACTTCCAGCGCGCGGTGCGGGCGTAGAGCGCGTAGACGCCGTCCGCGGCGCGCTGCGGGCCCGCGCGCCCCCGGTAGGAGTAGACCGCGCCGTAGAGCGCGTCGCGCGTGGCGAGCTCGCGCCCCTCGAGCGCCGGTCGCAGGTCCAGCCCGGCGGCGGCGGCCGGCGCGGGCACGCCGGCGTAGTCGAGGATGGTCCTGTAGAGGTCGAGCGACGAGACGAGCTCCGGCCGCGTGCGGCCGCCGGCGATCCCCTTCGGCCAGGAGAAGACCACCGGCGTGCGCAGGCCCTTCTCGAACACCGTGCCCTTCGAGGGAAAACCGTTGGCGTAGCCGTTGTCGATCAGGAACACGAACAGCGTGTCCTCGAGCTCTCCCGTCTGCTCCAGCTTCGCGCGCAGTTCGGCCAGGCCCGCGTCGAACCACGCGCCCATGGCGTAGGCCGTGCGCTCGCTCTCCTGGAAGGCGCGCGCGTCGCCGCGGATGCCGGGCGGCACGGGCACCTCGGTCTCGCGGAAGAGCTCCCGATGACGCGCGGGCGGGTCGAACGGACCGTGCGGCAGCATCGGCGCCCACCACACGAAGAAGGGCCGCTCGGCGTGGTAGCGATCGATGAACTGGAACAGCTCGGTCTGGCTCTCGCGCACGAAGCTCTTGAAGACCGTGTCGGTGACCCTCGGCTCGAGGAAACCCATCGAGAGCTGGCTGCCTTCCCAGAACTTGCCGCCCTGGAAGGTGGCGTAGCCGCCGGCCTTGAGCAGGTTCGGCAAGGAGTCGCGGCGCGCGAGCGTGCGCGTCGACTCGTTCTCGAAGATGCCGTTCTGGTGCGGCCAGCGCCCGCTGAGCAGCGCGGCCAGCGACGGACGGCAGCGCGACATGGGCACGTGGGCGACCGGGAAAACCACGCCCGCGCGCGCGAGCTCGTCCAGCGTCGGCGTCTTCACGCGCGGGTTGCCGAGGAAGCCGAGGTGCTCGTAATCCATGTCGTCGGCCACGACCAGCACGATGTTCGGGCGCGGCTCGGCCGGCGGCGGCCCGAGGTTGGGCGGCAGGAAGGGCATCGGGAACGTGGGCCCCTCGCTCGCGCGCCACCACTCGAGCGCGGCCGAGCGCAGCGCGGCGAGACGTTCGGCGTGCGCGGAGCTCGCGGCGAGGTCGTGCTCTTCGCGCGGATCGGCCTCCAGGTCGAAGAGCGACTGGTCGCCGGCAGAACGCTCGATCTCGACGCGCTCGGTGGCCGGGTCGACCTTGACGCCGAGGTCGTCCAGGAAGAGCTCGTACTTCCAGTGTCCGTCCAGGAGCACGAGGGCCTGGAGCTCGCGCCCGGGCTCGCGCGGGACCTTCGTCCCCGAGCCCGGCTGGCGCGGGAAGAAGGCCGCGCCCACGGGGCGCTCCGCCCACGCTTCACCGGCCCAGAGCGCGCGCAGGCTGCGGCCGTCGAGGCCGGCGGGGGCCGGGAGCCCGAGCAGGTCGAGCAGCGTCGGCGCGAGGTCGAGCGGCGTCACCCGTTCCTCGTGCTCGGCCGCGGGGATCCTCTCGTTCCAGGCCAGCGCGAGCGGGTTCTGCATGCGCGCCGCGCTGCATTCCTGGGCCGAGAACTCGAGCCCCTTCGGCTCGCCGCACGTCACGAAGGCAAACAGCGTGTTGTCGCGCTGACCGCGCGCTTCGAGCGCGTCGAGCAGCTCTCCGAGGGCGGAGTCGAGGTTCTTCGCTCCGGCCCCGTCCGGGAGCTCCGGGGCCCACCACACGAAGAGCGGCTGCTGGTCGCCGAAGTCCGCGACGAAGCGCGCGACGGGCGCGGACCCGTTGGTGAGCACGCCCCTGGCCTCGTGCTCGAAGCCCGACTCCGCCGCCGCCCCGAGCGGCGG
>JANOGB010000311.1:0-4594 GCA_031413955.1 Planctomycetota bacterium
CATGCCGAGTTCGTGGCGATCCATCGGCCAGCCACGCCGCGTGCGAAGGGCGACCCCCCATAGGGCGCCAGCCCCGTCTGCCGGCCCGTGTGCGAGCGCGCTGGCGCTGACGGTGGAGGGCAGGGCCGGCGCGGCTTCCGGGGCGCGCTCAGCTCGGCGCGCACCGGCGCGCCGTGACGCGTAGCTCCTCGCCGAAGCCGAGGGCTACGTCGACGCCGCGCGGCGTGCCGCCGGCCCGTTCCTGGTCCCGGTCGAGCGTGGCGGCGTGCTCGGGCAGCTGCCTCACGGCGTGCCGTTCTACGAGAAGTATCCGTTCCCCGGCGAGACCCGCCACGTCCTCAACGGGTTCTTGTCGTCGCTGTTCAGCCTCCTCGACCTCGCGCGCGCCACCGGCGACGAGCGGGCGCGCGGGCTGTTCGACGCCGGCATGGCGACGCTCGGAGACGAGCGCACCCTGCGCGCCTTCGACATCGGCTACTCGACGCTCTATGCCCTCGGTGGCGGCCGGCGGACCACGCCGGCCGGCCGGTTCTATACCTGGGTGCACGCCCGCCAGAGCGCCGGCCTGTCGCGCATCACCGGCTCGGCCGAGTTGTGGCGGGTGGCCGAGCGCTGGCGCGCCTATGTCTTCAAGAAGCGGTACCGGGCGCGCAGCCGCGCCGACACCCTGCGCTTCCGCGCGGTGCGCATTCCGAGCTACGTGCAGCGGACGCTGAGGCGCGGCGATGACTGACGAGGTCGATCTTCCGGCCAGGGTCTCTGTCGTCATCCCCACCTACAATCGCGCCGCCGACGTCCGCATCGCGGTGGCGAGCGCGCTGGGCCAGACCTACCCGGCCGCGGCGCTGGCCATCATCGTCGTCGACGATGGCGGCATCGACGACACCGCCCAGGTCGTGCGCCGCGAGTTCGGCGAGCGCGTCCGCCATGTACGCACCACCAACCGCGGGGTCTCGGCGGCGCGCAACCACGGCCTGGCCCTGGCCACCGGCACGCACCTCGGGCTCCTCGACGACGACGACGAGTGGCACCCGACCAAGATCGCCGCCCAGTCGCGCCTGCTCTCCGAGCGGCCCGACATCGGCATGGTGCTCACCGATGTCGAGCGCACCGACGCGCACCGCAGCACTGTCGAGATCTTCCACCGCCGCACCCAGTTTCCGGCCGACGGCCACGTGATCGCGCACGCGGTCCGCCGGCCGTCGTTCATCCCGTCCTCGGCCATTTTCCGCCGCGAGGTCCTGGCGGCGACCGGGGGCTTCGATGCGTCGCTGACCTCCGCCGAGGACATCGACTTCCTGCTCCGCGTCGCCGTGCGCTTCGGGATCGCCGTGATCGCCGAGCCGCTGACCCGCGCCATGCACGCACCCGGGCCTTCGTCTTCGATCCGCTCGTTCGATCCGCGAGCTCCACCCCGCGGCGGGGCCGTCTCGGGTTTTGGCGGCTCGCCGCACCGCCTGGAGATCGGCCTCGGCGACGCGACCCGCATCACGCGCCTCGAGATCCGCTGGCCGCGCACGAGCGAGCCGCAGGTCTTCACGGACGTGCCGCTCGACGCCTGGCTCTCGGTCCGCGAGGGTGAAGCGGCGTTCGAGCGCCTGAAACGGGAATCGATCCGCTTCTGACAGGCCGAACTCAGCGGCCGAACACCAGGCCGAGGGAGAACGTGTCGGCGTCCCCGGTGTTCTTGCCATCGGCGGTCGTGCGCCACATGGCCGTCACTCCGAAGCCTGCGGCCACGCGCGCGTAGGCCGAGAGTCCGTAGCGGCTGTACTCTTCTTGGACCTCGCGGAATGGCGCTTGTCCGATGTTTGGTCCGCCATGGCTCTCCACCAGCGAGAAGAAGGGCATGAGCGTCACACGCTCGGCGATGGTTCCTGCCAGCGTCAGGTTCAACGGCACTTCGTCTTCCGGCGCGCCGTTGCGGCGGTCGTAGCCGCTCTCGAGCGAGGCCCAGAACGCGCTCCACTGGTAGTGCACGATGGCGCGGAAGCGCAGGTCGACCTGTCCGTCCCCGATGGCCGTCACGTCGTTGTCCTCGTAGTCGGTCATGGGCAGCTTGATCGAGGGCGCCAGGAAGGCCGAGAAGGTTCCCGGGCCCGTTCCCCGCGACCAGGCGCGCCACTTGGCGCCCAGGTAGAGATCCTGGAGATCCTCCTGGTCCTCGAAAGCGACGGTTCCGTCCGTCTCCGCTTCCACGTAGTTGGCGTTCACGACCAGATCCAGGTCGTCGCGCAGGCCGTAGGCCGCGTACAGGCTGGCGGTCTCGCGCTCGACCTCGCCCACTTCGGGCGGCGACATCTTCTTGTCGTCGACCCAGAACTCGTCGTAGTAGTCCAGCGTGTAGGAGAGGGCGCTGGTGAAATGGCCCTTCCCGCGCAGGAAGCCCGTGTCTCCCTGCGCGGCCGGGAGGGTCCCGAGCAGCAACAGGGGCAGGAAGAGAACGACGGAGCGAATCGAGTTCTTCATCGACAGAGGGTGGGCCTCGGAGGGTCACGCCTCGTGGCGTGCGGCTACGGAGGAGGAAACGCAGACCCGGCCCTCGCTCCCGCCGGAAAGTCGTTTCGATCACTCCCGGAGGGCGGCGCGACGCAGGCGCACCTGCACGGGCGAGGGTTCTCCGGGGGCAAACTCGAACACGGTGTTCCCACGCCCGAGAGCGGGGTGACTTGCAAACACGCGGTACATGCCCGGCGGCAGGAACGCAGCCCGCGCCAGGCCGTCGAGATCGCTGCGCGCGTCGATCGAGCCCCCCTGGTCGCCGCTGCCCGATAGCAAGGCTGCGGCCACGGGGACGTCGTTTTCGTCGACCACGCGGACCAGGAGCTCGCCGAGCTGCGGCACGGGAATCGAACCGAGGTCAAGCAGGCCCGCGACGAGCTCGAGCGCGCGCGGCGGGAGGATCGGACTGCGCGGGTCACCGAGCACGAGCTCGCCCGCCCCGCGCACGAGCCCTTCGAGCTGGAAGGCGCCGAAGGCATCGGTCGACGTGCTCCGCTCGAGCGCTCGTGCGCGCCGCCAGTGCACCGGCAGGCCGGCCACGCCAGCACCCTCGCCGTCCACGACCGCCCCGGCGAGCGTGCTCAGGGGCTGGAGCAGCAGGGTCACGTCGGTGGAGCGTTCGAGCTCGAGCGGGACCGGAAGGGACGCCGCTCCCGAGGCCTCTGCCGCGAGCGAATAGTTTCCGGGGGCGAGCTCGAGCTCGAGCTCGAGCTCGCGTTCAGAACCGCCGTGGAAGCGCTCGGCCACCGTTTCGTCTCCCCGCCGCACGACCAGTCGCCAACCGCGCGGCTCCGGGACTTCGGCGCCCAGCTCGAGAACCACCTTCACGACCGGCAGATGGACAGCCTGGAGCGAGGCGGGCTCGGGAAGTGCCGGGCTCGCGATTCTCGGGGGCGCTGCGCCGCCGGGTCCGGCACTCCCCGGCGCAAAGGCGGATTCGTGGATGGGCCCGGGGGTCCCGGCCCTCTCCGGCCGCGCTCCTTCCACGACCAGCCACGTGCTCCCGATGCCCGCCAGCGCGGCCAGCGTCAACAACCCGCGCGCGCCTCGTCTCGAGATCCTGGCCATTTTTCCTGGGCGAACCCTGCCCGACTTTACGTTGAGGTCTTCTGGAGAAGCGAGGTCCACGCGGAGCTCGATCCCGACAAGGAAACGAAAAGCCCGACCCCTGCGCCCATCATGAAGTCGAATAAGAACAAGTGGATCGTTTGCAGCGCGGCTGCTCTTGCGCTCACCCTCGCGTGTCACGACCAAGACAACGGGCCCGCATCCTCGGCGCCGGTCGCCAGCTTCGACTCCACGACCGCTCGGGAGTGGTTCGGCCTGCTGACGGCTTCCATCGATGCGGAGAACCTGAATCCGCCCGAGGCGTCGCGCCGGATCGGCTACGCCGGCGTCGCCTTCTACGAGGCCCTGGTGGGCGGGATGCCCGGGCACCGTTCTCTCGGCAAGCAACTGAACGAGCTGCCCGAGCTTCCGGCGCCGCCCGCGGGCGGGATCCACTGGCCGGCTGCAGGAAATGCGGCGGTCTCATCGGTCCTCACGGACCTCTTCGCCACGGCTTCGGGCGCGACCCTGCAGGCCATCGCCGACAAGGAGGCTGCGCTCGAGGCTGGGTTCGCCGCCCAGGTCGATGCCGGCACGCTCGATCGCTCCATCCAGCACGGCCAGTCGGTCGCCATGGCGATCAGCGCCTGGATCGACGGCGACGGCTATGCCCAGTGGAACGACTGCGCCTTCACGCCCCCGGCCGGAGAAGGGCTGTGGGTGCCGACGCCGCCCGCCTTCGTGGCCAGCCCGCTCGAGCCCTGCTGGGGCAACCTGCGCACCTTCGCGCTGCTATTCTCCGCGGAGTGCGCGCCGCTCCCGCACCCACCCTTCTCGAGGAGCCCCGGCTCGGCTTTCGCGATCGAGGGTCAGGAGGTCTACGACGTGGGCAACAACCTCACCCAGGAACAGAGGGACATCGCGCTCTTCTGGGCCGACGGTGGAGGCTCGCTCACGCCGCCCGGGCACTGGGTCAGCATCACCGGCCAGATCCTGGCTCAGGAGAACCTCGCGCTCGACGTCGCCGCCGAGGCCTACGCCAAGG
>JANOGB010000312.1:0-46132 GCA_031413955.1 Planctomycetota bacterium
CTCGCGAAAGGAACGAGGTGCGAGCTCGGGGACCGCGCGTGTCCTGCCCCAGGCGCGCAGCGGAGGCGCGGCGCGCAGGAAGCCCGCGCGCCCGGCGAGGCGGGCAAGACGCGCAGCCAGGGCGAAGCGGCGCGGACCGGCGCAGCTCCAGGCCCACAGGCGCCAGCCGAGGCGCTCGAGCAGACTCGACTGTCGCGCCGGAGTCTCGCGCCCGATCGGCTCTCCGCCGACGAGACGCGCGCGCAGCTCGAGCAGCACGTTCGGGATGTCGATCTTGACCGGGCAGACGTCGCGACAGGCGCCGCACAGGCTCGACGCGAAGGGCAGGTGGGCCGCGCCCGCGGCGCCGAAGATCTGCGGCGTGAAGATCGCGCCGATCGGTCCGGGGTAGACCGAGCCGTAGGCGTGCCCACCGATCGCGCGGTAGACCGGGCAGGCGTTCAGGCACGCGCCGCAGCGGATGCAGGCGAGCGTCTGGCGCGTCACGGCTTCCTTCAGGAGCTCCGCACGCCCGTTGTCGAGCAGCACAAGGTGCAGCTCGCGCGGACCCTCGCCACCCTCCGGCTCCGGGCCCGTGAGCAGGCTCTGGTAGCTCGTCAGGTGCTGCCCCGTGCCCGAGCGCGGCAGGAGACGCAGGAAGACTTCGAGATCCGCGAACCGCGGCAGGAGCTTCTCGATGCCCATCACGGCGACGTGCACGCGCGGCAACGAGGTCGTCAGGCGCACGTTGCCCTCGTTCTCGAGGATCAGGATCGTGCCGGTCTCGGCCACGCCGAAATTGACGCCGCTGATGCCGAGGTCGGCCGCGGCGAAGTGTTCGCGCAGGATGCGGCGCGCGGTGGCGGTGAGCACCTCGACGTCGTCGGTCGGCTCGATCGCGAGCTTCTCGACGAACAGCTCGGCGATCTGGGCCTTCGTCTTGTGGATCGCGGGCACGATGATGTGCGAGGGCGTCTCGCCCGCGAGCTGGATGATCCATTCGCCCAGGTCGGTCTCGACCGGCTCGCACCCGTCGCGTTCGAGCGCGGCGTTGAGCCCGATCTCCTCGGTGGTCATGCTCTTGCTCTTGACCAGGCGCTTGGCTCCCGCGCGGCGCGCGAGCTCGGCCACGAGCGCGCAGGCCTCGCGCGCGTCGCGCGCCCAGTGCACGCGCATGCCGGACGCCTCGGTCTGCGCGCTGAACTGCTCGAGGTAGCGGTCCAGGTGCGCGAGCGTGTGCTCCTTGACGGCGCGCCCCTGCTCGCGCAGCTCCTCCCAGTCCGGCACTGCGCCGATCGCGCTCGCGCGCCGCTCGGCGAAGAGGTCCGTGGCGCGTGCCAGTGCGCCGTGCAGCGACGAGTCCGCGAGCGCGGCCGTCACGTTGGCCGGAAAAGTCGCGCTGGTCGGGTGCGGCGCGCTCACGAGGCCAGGATCTCCGCCAGGTGCAGTGCACGGATCTTCGAGCCCCGACGCGCCAGGCGCGTGCCGATCTGCAGCAGGCACGAGGCGTCCAGCGCGGTCACGGCATCGACGCGCGCCTCCTCCAGGCGGTCGAGTTTCGGATCCAGCATGGCGGTCGAGAGCTCGGGGTAGCTGGCCGAGAAGGTGCCGCCGAAGCCGCAGCAAGCGTCGGAGAGCGGCGGCTCGACGAGCTCGAGTCCACGGACATGGTCGAGCAGCGCGCGCGGCGTACCCAGACCGAGCTCGCGCAGCCCGTGGCAGGCGTGGTGCCAGGCCACGCGGCCGGGGAAGCGCGCGCCCAGATCGCCGAGGCCGAGCTCGCGCACCAGAAAACTCGAGAGCTCGTGCGTGCGCGCCGCCACGCGCGCAGCGCGAGCGCGCAGCTCTTCGTCCTCCGGGAAAAGGTCCCCCAGGCGGTGGAGCATCGCCGTGCAGGAGCCCGAGGGCACGACGATGCACTCGGCGCGCTCGAAGACCTCGAGGAAGTGCCGCGCCACGCGCGCTGCCTCCGGCCGGAAGCCGCTGTTGAACGCCGGCTGCCCGCAGCAAGTCTGGCGCGCGTCGAAGTCGACCGCGCAGCCCGCCTTCTCGAGCACGGCCACGCTCGCGCGCGCGACCTCCGGCCGCAACTGGTCGACCAGGCAGGTGACGAACAGCGAGACGCGACGCTTCACGCGAGTTCCACGACGCCCTTGACGTATTCGGGCAGTGCCGGATCGGCGCCGAAGGCGCGCGCAACCTGGGCCAGGCCCTGGTAGGTGTGCGTCACCAGCGCGTCGACGTGAATCGCCTGGCGCTCGAGCAGCGCGAGCGCGCGGCGATAGACGCTCGGGCGCCCGTCGGCGTCGAAGCCGCCCGAGGCTCCGACCGAGGTCACGAGCACGGCTTCGCGCCACTGCACGGGGTTGAGGGACTCGAGCGACGCGCCGCCGTGGCCGATGCCGTAGAGCAGCACCGTGGCCTGCTTGCGGATCAGCGCGGGCATTGCGACGAAGGCCTGGCCGGCGCCACTGGCCTCGATCAAGAGCTCCGCACGGCGTCCGTGTGTGCGCTCGAGCAGCGCGGCGAGGAGCTGGGCCGGTTCGTGGGCCTCGGCGCCGAACTGGCGCGCCAGGGCGCGCTTCGGCGCGCTCGGATCGGCCACCAGGATCGGCCCGTCGAAGCGCAGCTCGTGGCGCAGGATCTGGACGAACAGCAGGCCGGCCGGACCCGCGCCGAGGATCACGACCGTGCGCACGCGTTCGGCCGGC
Source organism: Planctomycetota bacterium (assembly GCA_031413955.1). Classification (GTDB taxonomy): domain Bacteria; phylum Planctomycetota; class UBA1135; order UBA1135; genus JABFRZ01. Next base: position 2,691 of record JANOGB010000312.1, read on the forward strand.
TCGCGGGCGTCGAGCCGGTAGCGCGCGCGGGCACGAGCGGCGAAGTCGAGGCAGTGCAGCACGCAGGCCAGCGGCTCGGTCAGGACCGCGAGCGAGCAGGGCAGCGCCGACTCGAGGCGCACGGCGTTCAGCGCGGGCACGACCAGCTCTTCCGCGAAGCCGCCGGGCAGGCCCGTGATGCCGTGCTCGCTGTACCACTCGCACTGGTGCGAGTCGCCGCTCGCGCAGTACTCGCAGGCGGGCTCGCGGCGCTCGCTCGTGCAGTTGCGTCCCTGGTCCACGACCACGCGCTCGCCGAGCGCGAGGTCGCGCACCGCGCTGCCCACCTCGAGCACGCGTGCCGTGATCTCGTGCCCGAGCACCTGCGGCGCGCGCTCGAGCGGCACAGGCGCGCCGCGTTCGTCCAGGTGGAAATTCGACTCGCCGCTCCAGATGTGCAGGTCCGTGCCACACACGCCCACGGTGGTGGGCGCAAGGCGCACGTCGTGCGGGCCGAGCGCGACCCGCGGCAGGTCGATCAGCTCGATGCGCCGCGCAGCGACCAGCGCCGCCGCACGCATCACAGCGAGACCGATTGCTCGGCCCAGAACTGGAACTCGCGGTGCTTGGTCTCCTCGGCGCGCGCCGGCACCTCGCCACCGGCCACGCGGCGCACGTGCTCGAACACGCGTTTTCCAACCGACTCGATGGTCTCGGTGCCGTCGATGATCGTGCCGGCGTTGAGATCGAGGTCGCGCCCCATGCGTTCGAACACCGGCGTGTTCGAGGCCAGCTTGATCACCGGCGCGATGGCATTGCCGATGGTCGTGCCGCGCCCGGTGGTGAAGACGATCACGTTGGCGCCCGCGCCGACCAGGCCGGGCGTCGATTCCTGGTCGTAGCCCGGGCCCTGCATCAGGTGCAGGCCGCGCGCGCTGGGCGGCATGGCGTACTCGGTGCAGCCCTCGACGCGCGTCGTGCCGGCCTTGGACATCGCGCCCAGCGACTTGATGGTGATGTTCAGCAGCCCGCCGGCGACGTTGCCCGGGCTCGGGTTGTCGCCCAGCACGGTGCCGAACTTGGCGGCGTAGTTCTTGTACCAGTCGACGTACTCGAACACCTTGCGCCCGGTTGCCGCGTCCTTCGCACGCGCAGCGAAAAGGTGCTCGCCGCCGCAGAACTCGGGGATCTCGGTGATGAGCACGGTCCCGCCCGAGCGCACCAGGAGGTCCGCAGCTTGTCCGAGCGCCGGATTGCAGGAGAGCCCCGAGAACCCATCCGAGCCGCCGCACTTGACCCCAAGCACGAGGTGCTCGGCAGAGACCTCGGTGCGCGCGCTCTTGTCGGCTTCGCCCAGCATCGCGCCGACGATCTCGAGCCCGCGCCGGATGGTGGCCTCCGTGCCGCCCAGGTCCTGGATGCCGAGCCACTCGACGGGCTTCTGGGTCGAGAGTCCGCCACGCTCCTTCAGGTAGCGCCCGACCAGCGTGAGGTTCGTCTTCTCGCAGCCGAGGTCCATGAACAGCACCGCGCCGACGTTCGGGTGGTCGGCGTAGTTCGCCAGCGTGCGCAGCATCACCTCCAGGTTCGAGCCGTCCGAGCAACCGCAGCCCTTGTTGTGCGGCAGGGCCACGACGCCGTCGACGTTCGGGTACTTCGCGCGCGACCACAGCGTGAGCTCGGACAGCATCGCGATCTGGGCCGCCTCGTGGCTGGCGCACATGCTGGTCGGAACGATCAGCACGAAGTTGCGCGTGCCCACGCGCCCATTCGGACGCAGGAAGCCGCGAAAACGCGCGCGCTGCCCGTCTGAAACGTAGTCCGGAGGCGGATTGGCGAGGTCCACCGGCAGCTCGCGCACGACCGGCACCTCGTTCGACATGTTCGCGTGGCTGATCGGGTCGCCGGCGCCGATCCCCAGCGAGGTCCCGATCGGCTGTCCGTACTGGAGCACGAAGCTCCCGGCGGGGATCGCGCGCGTCGCGAAGCGGTGGCCGGGCGGCACCGGGCCGCTCAGCGTGAGCTCGCGCGCCTCCGGTAGCGCCACCACGTCGCCCGCAGCCAGCGGGCTCTTCACCACGGCCACGTTGTCGCGGGGCGAGACGACCACGGCGCAGTCGGACAGCGGCCGCGTGAGAGCGCGAGGCACCATGGCCAGATTCTACTTCGTGGTCACGAGGTCGCGCGTGTCGAGCCGCCCGTGTTCGGCCAGGGCCCGGAAGCGCGCGATCGTTTCGCGGATGCCAGCGCCGAGCTGCGTGTGCGGGAGGTCGGGCACGGCCTCGGCGAGGGCGCTCCCGTCGAGCCTGGGCGGGATCGGAATCCTGGGACCGCCGGAGCTCAGCCGGCCGCGCGCCGCGGGCACCTCGGCTTCGATGGCCGCGACGAGCGCATCCACCTCGGCCGTATCCCCATGCAAGTTGTAGAGTGCGGCCCCGCGCGGCCCACGCTCGGCGCAGGCCAGGAAGGCCGCGGCCGTGTCGGCCGCGTAGTGGAAATCGGTCGCGCCGCTGAAGCCGATGTGGAACGGCAGCCCGAGCACGGCGGCCTTCATCGCGCTGGTCGGACCCGAGGTCAGGCCCTGGTCGCGGCCGACGCCGTACACGGTCAGGGGGCGTAAGCCCACGCTCGCGAGCTGCTTGTCGAGCCAGTAGATCCGGGCCGTGCCCTCGTTGGCGCGCTTGAAGACGCCGTAGTGCGTGACCGGCTCGCAGGCGGAATCCTCGCCCACGGCCACGTCGTCGTCCTCGGAGGGGCCGAGCACGGCGGCCGAGCTGGCATAGACGACGCGCTCGAGGCCGGCGGCGAGGGCGGCCTCGAAGACGTGGATCGTGCCGAGCACGTTGACACGCGCGCCCGCCGCCGGATCGGCGCGGCAGGAGGGAACCTGCAGGCCGGCCAGGTGCACGAGCGCGCGCGGCCGAGCGGCGCCGACGGCGCGCTTCACGGCCTCGAGGTCGGTGATGTCGCCCTGCACGAAGCGCACGCGCGCCAGCCCTTCGTCACCGACGAGGTCGCGAATCCGGCGTGGGTCGCCGCCGAGGTCGAAGACCACCGGCACGTCGCCGCGCTCGACGAGCTGCTTCACCACCCAGGCGCCGATGCAGCCCAGGGCGCCGGTCACGAAGTAGGTCGAGCTCATGTCAGGTGGTAGAAGTCTGCCGCGTTCCGGCCGAGCAACTTCTCGCGCGCCGCAGAGGAGAGCTCTTCCGCCCAGTCGAGCACGAGCGCGGCCACCTGGCCATAGCTCTCGGCCGCGAGCAGGCACACCGGCCAGTCCGAGCCGAACAGCAGGCGCTCCTCGCCGAAGGTCTCGAGCGCGACGTCGAGGTAGAAGCGAAAATCGTCCGGAGTCCAGGCGTTCCAGCGCGCCTCCGTGACGAGCCCGGAGAGCTTGCAGGAGACGTGCGGCAGCTCGCCGAGGGCGCGGAACTGTCGCTCCCAGGGATCGCGCTCGGCGCGCGCGATGCCGGGCTTGGCGAGGTGATCCAGGACCATCGGTTGGGCGGGGAAGGCAGCGGCGAAGCGGCGCGCGACCTCGAGCTGGCGTGGCTGGATGAGCAGGTCGTAGGTGAGGCCGAAGCGCGCCAGCTCGGCGATCCCGCGCTGGAAGTCGGGACGCAGCAGGAAGCGCTCGTCGGGCTCGTCCTGGACCGTGTGGCGCACGCCTCGGAAGCGCGGGTCGGCGCTGAAGCGTTCGAGCTCGCGTGTCACGCGGGGTGAGCACAGGTCGACCCACCCGACCACGCCGCGCACGAAGGTGTGCTCGCGCGCCAGGGCGAGCAAGAACTCGGTCTCGGCCAGCGACGAGCGCGCCTGGACGGCGATGCAGCCGTCGATGCCCAGGGCGGCGAGTGCGGGTGCGAGGTCGGCGGGCAGGAAGTCACGCGCGATGCGCTCCATGCGCGCGTCGCCCTGTCTGGGCGTCTCGATCCAGGCGTACTCGCGCGGGGAGTAGCGCCAGAAGTGCTGGTGGGCGTCGAGGCGCATGGGCCGGCGATTGTGCGCGCTGGCCCGGAACGCTCGCAAGCGGCTATCCTCTCGCGCCCGGCCCGGAGGCCCTGCTCGAGGCGCACGCGAATGAGACGACTGTTCGGCGCTCTGCTCCCGCTCTGCTTCGTCGCTTGCTCGAAGAGCGCGGACGAGAGCGGGTCCCCGCGCGTGGCGGTGATCCCCAAGGGTACGACGCACGTCTTCTGGAAGGCCGTCGAGGCCGGCGCCAGGAAGGGCGGCGCGGCACACGGGCTCGAGGTGCTGTGGAAGGGCCCGCTGCAGGAGAACGATCGCGCGCAACAGATCCAGCTCGTGCAGCAGTTCGTCAGCGAGGGCATCGACGGCCTCGCCCTGGCGCCGCTCGACCACGCGGCGCTCGCGCCGGCCGTGCTGGCGGCGAAGCTGCGGGGCATCCCGGTGGTGATCTTCGACTCGGATCTCGACGGTACCCCGGGCGTCGACTTCGCGAGCTTCGTGGCCACCGACAACCACGCCGGCGGGAGACTGGCCGGCGAGCATCTGGCGCGCCTCCTGGGCGGCACGGGCAAGGTCGTGCTGCTGCGCTACGCCGTGGGCTCGGCCTCGACCGAGGCGCGCGAGGCTGGTTTCCTGGCGGCCGCGCAGGCGGGCGGTCTCGCGCTCACGGTCGACAACCGCTACGCGGGTGCCACGGCTGGCGAGGCGAAGAACGCGGCGCTCAACTTGATCGATGCGCTGCGCTCGGCCCAGGGCGTCTTCTGCTCGAACGAATCGGCCACCAACGGGATGCTGCTCGCGCTCGAGCAGATGGGGTTGGCGGGCACGCTGCGCTTCGTTGGCTTCGACGCCTCGCCGCCGCTGGTGCAGGCGCTGCGCGCGGGCAAGATCGACGCCCTGGTGGTGCAGAATCCGCGCCTGATGGGCGAGCTGGCCGTGGGCGCGCTGGCGGCGGCGCTGCGCGGGGAGCGGGTCGAGGCCGTGATCGACACGGGCGTCGTGCTCGCCACGCGCGACAACATGCACGACCCCGCCATCGCGCCGCTGCTCGAATGAAGGCCGCTCCGCTGCGCCTCGCCATGCGCGGTATCGCGAAGCGCTATGGTGCGACGCAGGCGCTCGCGGGCGTCGACTTCGAGCTCCAGCCGGGCGAGATCCACGCCCTGGTGGGCGAGAACGGGGCCGGGAAATCGACCCTGATGAAGGTGCTGGCCGGGGTGCTCGCGCCCGACGCCGGCACGCTGGAGCTCGACGGGGCGCCCTACGCGCCGCTGAGCGTGCACGCGGCCCGTGCACGCGGCCTGGCGATGATCCACCAGGAGCTGGCCGTGGCGCCGCACCTCACGGTGGCCGAGAACGTGTGTCTCGGGAACGAGCCACGGCGCGGCCTCCTGCTCGACAGGAAGGCGCTGCGCGAGCGCGCGCACAGCGCCCTGGCGGCCGTCGGGCGCGCAGAACTCGGCCTCGAGCGGCGCCTCTCCGAGCTCGGACCCGCCGACCGGCAGATGGTCGAGATCGCGCGTGCCCTGGCGAGCGGGGCGCGCCTGATCGTGCTCGACGAGCCCACCTCGAGCCTGACGCGCCCGGATGTGAGCGCGCTCTTCGCGCGCCTCGCCGCGCTGGCCGCCGGCGGCGTGGGACTCGTCTACATCTCGCACGTGCTGGAGGAGGTCTTCGAGCTGTGCACGCGCTTCACCGTGCTGCGCGACGGACGTTCCGTGGCCAGCGGCAGCCTGGCGTCGAGTTCGCCGGCAGCCCTGGCCGCAGCCATGGTCGGGCGCGCGGTCAGCACGCTCTATCCGCGCTCGACGGCGCAGCCCGGCGAGGTCGTGCTGCGCGTCGAGCGGCTGGCCGGCCGCAAACTGCCGAGCAGCGCCACGCTGGAGCTGCGGCGCGGCGAGGTGCTGGGAGTGGCCGGACTGGTGGGCGCGGGACGGACCGAGCTGCTGCGTGCGCTGTTCGGGCTCGACCCGATCCTGCGCGGCCAGGTGTCCCTGCTGGCGCTCGCCGGCGCGCGCACGCCGCCCGAGCGCTGGGCGAGCGGCGCGGGCTTTCTGAGTGAGGACCGCAAGGGCGAGGGCTTGGCGCTGCGCCTCTCCGTGGCCGAGAACCTGCTCTTGCCCGTGCTCGCGCACAGCGCGCGCGGCGGCTGGCTGAGGTCGAGTGCGCTCACGGCCCAGGCGCGACGCTGGATCGCGGAGCTGGGCGTGCGTTGCGAGGATTCGTGGCAGGCGGTGGGCGCGCTGTCCGGCGGCAACCAGCAAAAAGTCGCGCTGGCGCGCCTGTTCGCGGCCGAGGCCGAGGTGTTCTTGCTCGACGAGCCCACGCGCGGCGTCGACGTGGGGGCCAAGGCCGAGCTGTACCGCTGGATCGACGTGCTTGCGCGCCAGCGCGGGAAGTCCGTGTTGATCGTGTCCAGTCACTTGCCGGAGCTCCTCGGCCTGGCCGACCGCATCGCGGTGCTGTGCCGCGGCGAGCTCGGCCCCGCGCGTCCCGTCACGGAGTGGAGCGAGCACGAGCTGATGCTGGCCATGACCGCGCGGAGGAGTGCGTGAGGTCCGCCCTGCGCTCCCTCGGGCCGCTGCTCGGGCTCGTCGGGACCTGGGTGCTGTTCGCGCTGCTCGCGGGCAGCCACTTCACGAGCTGGTCGAACCAGGAGCTGATGCTGCTGCAGACGGCCGTGGTCGGGACGGCCGCGGTGGGCGCGACCTGGATCATCGTCGCGGGCGGGATCGACCTGTCGGTCGGCTCGACCATCGCGCTCGGGACGATGGCGGCGGCCTACGTGTTGCGCGCGGGGGGCGGGCCGCTCAGCGCCTGCGCCGCTGCCGTGGCGACGGGCGCGCTGGCGGGCTTCCTGATCGGCGCCCTGGTGGTGGGCGAGCTCGTGCGCGTGCTCGCGAGCCTCGTCGCCGGCACGTGCGTGGCGTTCTTCGCACGCAGAACCGGCGTGGGTGCGAGCCTGGCGCTCGCACTCGCGGCCGCGGCCTGTGCCTGGTTCGCGCTGCGGCGCCTGCGTTTCGTGCTGCCGCTCTCGCCCTTCATCGTCACGCTCGGCCTGTGGGGCGCGCTGCGCGGCCTCGCCAAGGGCCTGGGCGACAACCAGCCGATCTATCCGCCCTCGACGGGCTGGCTCGCGGACCTGATGGTGCTCGGAAAAGGCGGTGTTCTCGGCCTGCTCCCGGGCGGCGTGTGGGTCCTGATCGTGGTGGCCGCGCTCGCCGCCGGCGCCCTGCGCGCGACGGTCTTCGGGCGCCACGCGGTCGCCATCGGCTCGAACGAGGAGACCGCGCGGCTGTGTGGCGTGCGCATCGAGCGCACCAAGCTGGGCGTGTACGTGCTCGGCTCGTGCTGCGCGGGCATCGCGGCCGTCTTGCAGCTCTCCTACCTCTCGATGGGGGACCCGACCACGGCCCAGGGTTACGAGCTCAAGACCATCGCCGCGGCGGTGATCGGCGGCGCCTCGCTGGCCGGCGGCGAGGGCTCGATCGGCGGCACGCTGATCGGCGCGCTGATCATGACCGTGGTCGACAACGGCTGCACCAAGCTCGGCCTCGACAACTGGGTGCAAGATGTCGTCACCGGCGCGATCATCGTCGCCGCCGTGGCGCTGGATCGCTGGCGTCAGCGCGCCTGAGCTCGAGCTCAGGGGCGCAGCAGCACCTTGGTGCAGCCTTCGCGCTTCTGCTCGAAGATCTCGTAGCCACGCGCTGCCTCGCTCAGGCTCAAGCGGTGCGAGAAGAGCGCGCCGAGGTCGAAGCGCTTCGTGCGCAGCAGCGCGAGCATGCGCTCCATGTAGGCGCGTGCCGGAGCGCGGCCGGAGCGGTAGGTGAGGTTCTTGTCGTAGACCTGTCCGGGCGAGAACGCGAAGTGCGGCTCGTTGTGCACGCCGGGAGCGCTGATCGTCCCGCCCGTGCGCACCAGCGCGTAGGCCAACCGGCTGGCCTCGGGGCTGCCGACCACCTCGAGCACGACGTCAGCGCCGCGGTCTTCGCTCGCAGCGCGCACGTGCTCGACGACGTCCTCGGCCCCGAGGCGCACGGGCACGGCGCCGAAGCGCGCGGCGAGCTCGAGGCGCTCGGCCACGGAATCCACGGCCAGCACCACGCGCGCCCCGAGTTCCCGCGCCGCCAGGGCCGCGCACAGGCCGACCGGACCGCAGCCGAGCACGCACACCACGTCGCCGGCCTGGACACCGCCGTTCTCGGCGGCGTGGAAACCGGTCGAGAGCACGTCGCCCGCGAGCAGCGCCTGTTCCTCGGGCACCCCCTCGGGCAGGGCGACCAGCGTCGCGTCGGCCAGCGGCACGCGCACGTACTCGGCCTGCCCGCCGTGCAGGCCGCGGCCGTCCTCGACCCAGCCGAAGAGCTGGCTCTCGGTGCAACGGCTGGTGAGTCCGCGCTGGCAGAAGAAGCAGCGCCCGCAGCTGGTGCTGAAGGGGCTGACCGCGCGCGCCCCGCTCTGCCAGCGCCGCACTTCGGCGCCGGCCTCGACCACCGTGCCCAGGAATTCGTGCCCCATGACGGTGCCGCGCTCCAGGCCGGCCTCGACGCCGCGGTACACGTGCAGGTCCGAGCCGCAGATCGCGGCCAGGTCGACCCTCAGGACGACGTCGGTGGGGGCCGCGAGCCGGGGTTCAGGAACGTCCTCGCAGGCGAGGGCGTAGGGTGCGTGAAACGCGACGGCCTTCATTCGCAGTAAGAGGGCTCAGGGTAACCTTTCCCTGCTTTCGCCGAGTGCTTGCAAGCCGGCGGGGCACGGAGATGATGGTCGTCTGCATCTCGGTTGCCTACCCCGCGCCGCTCCCACCACGCTCCCACCAGTCCAGCCCCGAGGAACACCTTGACCCTAGCCCACTCTCGCCTCCTGGTGCCGATCGTGCTCGTCCTGGCCGCCGCGGTCCCACTGGCCCAGAACGGGCTCGTGAACTGGGAGACGCCGCACGTGTCGCCGCTGTGCATGACGAGCGACGGCAGCAAGCTCCTGGCGGTGAACACGGCGGACAACCGGCTCGAGGTGTTCGAGCTCGCCAGCGGCACGCCCGTGAAATCCGCCTCCATACCCGTGGGGCTCGATCCGGTCTCGGTGCGCGCGCGCACGAATGGCGAGGCGTGGGTCGTCAACCACGTCTCCGACTCGGTCAACGTGGTCGACCTCGATCTCGAGCACGTGGTGGCCACGCTGGACACGGACGACGAGCCCTGCGACGTGGTTTTCGCCGGCACACCGCCGCGCGCCTTCGTGAGCTGCTCCCAGGCGAGCACCGTGCTGGTCTTCGATCTCGCCGACCTGACGGCGGCGCCCGTGCGCATCGCGATCCTCGGCGAGGAGCCGCGTGCGCTGGCCGTGAGCGAGGACGGTGACGAGGTCTACGTGGCCATCTTCGAGTCCGGGAACAGGACCACGATCCTCGGCGGTGGCGCGCTGGTGATGGCCGGGGCGCCCATCGGATTTCCGCCCAACGTCGTGAGCGACATCGACGGACCCCACGCCGGCGCGAACCCGCCGCCGAACGATGGCGGCGCCTTCGAGCCCGCGCTCGCGCCCGGTCTGCCGACGCCGCCTCGGGTGAGCCTGATCGTGCAGCGCATGGGCAACGGCCAGTGGCGCGACGACAATGGCGGCGACTGGACGGCCAAGGTGAGCGGAGCTCAGGCCGCCGACTCGGGCCGCCCGGTGGGCTGGACGCTGCTCGATCACGACGTGGCGATGATCGACGCAGCCACGCTCGCCGTTTCCTATGCCGACGGCCTGATGAACCTCAACATGGCCCTGGCCGTGCACCCCACGGGCGCGGTGACGGTGGTGGGCACGGAGGCCACCAATCTGGTGCGCTTCGAGCCCAACGTGAACGGCACCTTCGTACGCGCGCACATGGCGGGTTTCCTGCCCGAGAGCCCGGAGAGCATCGGGCGTTGCGACCTGAACCCGCACCTCGATTACACGGCTCCCACGGTGCCCCAGAGCGAGCGCGACAAGTCCCTGGGCGACCCGCGCGGCATCGTGTGGAACGCAGCCGGCACGCGCGCTTACCTCACGGGCATGGGCTCGAACAACGTGATCGTGATGAACAGCCAGGGGCAGCGCGCGGGGCTCACGCCCACGATCGAGGTCGGCGAAGGACCGACCGGCATCGTGCTGGACCAGGCGCGGGCGCAGCTCTACGTGCTGAACAAGTTCGAGGCCTCGCTGTCGGTCGTCTCGACCGGGACCGAGAGCGAGGTCGCGCGCGTGGCGTTCTTCGATCCATCGCCGAGCGCGATCCGCCTCGGCCGCCGGCACCTTTACGACACGCAGGAGACCTCGGGCACGGGCGTCGTCTCCTGCGGATCCTGCCACGTGGACGCGCGCATGGACCGGCTGGCCTGGGACCTCGGCGATCCGGCGGGAGCGATGAAGGACGTCGACACCACCCAGAACCTGGGCGCCAACGTGCCCGGCTTGAACACGGGTTTCGCCGACTGGCACCCGATGAAGGGCCCGATGCTGACGCAGACGCTGCAGGACATCATCGGCAAGGAACCGCACCACTGGCGCGGCGACCGCGACGGCCTGGAGGAGTTCAGCGGCGCGTTCCTGGGCCTCTTGGGCGACGACGAGACGCTCACGGTCGCGGAGATGCAGGCGTTCGAGAACTTCCTGGCCACGATCTTCTTCCCGCCCAATCCCCACCGGAACTTCGACAACACCCTGCCCACCGACCTGCCTCTGCCCGGGCACTTCACGACCGGGCGCTTCAACCCTGCCGGACAGCCGCTTCCCAACGGCAACGCCGTCGCGGGGCTAGCCGCTTTCCGTCCGCCCAACCTTCTGGATGGGGGCGCGCTGGCCTGCGTCACGTGCCACACGCGCTCGACCGGCGCCGGCACCGACCACCGTCTACAGCTCATCCAGTACCAGCCCTTTCCGGTCGGCCCGAAGGGCGAGCATCACCTGGCGCTCGTCTCCGTCGACGGATTGTCGAACATCACCATGAAGGTGCCGCAGCTGCGCAACCTATACGAGCGCACGGGCTTCAACCTCACGCAGCTCGAGAGCACGGCCGGTTTCGGCTATCTGCACGACGGCGGCGTCGACTCCATCGAGCGTTTCATCGACGAGCCGGTCTTCAACGTGACCAGCGACCAGCAGACCGCCAACTTGGTGGCGTTCATGCTGGCCTTCGGCGGACTCGCACAGGGTTTCGGTTCTCCCGGTGCGCTCCTCGAGCCGCCGGGGCCGAGTAGCCAGGCCTCACACGCCGCGGTGGGAGCGCAGCTCACCCTCGACGGCCCCGCGAGCGTGAGCGAGGACGGGCTGCTCGATTCGATGGCGACGCTCGCGAACACGGGCGCGGTGGGACTGGTCGCGAAAGGCAGGAGCGCCGGACTCGCGCGCGGCTGGTATTACGCCGGCAGCGACGTCTTCCAGTCCGATCGCAGGCAGCACACCCTCACGCGCAGCGCGCTCGAGGCGCTGGCCGCGCCGGGCTCCGAGCTGACCTTCACGGTCGTGCCCAAGGTCTCCGAGCGGCGCATCGGCGTCGACCGCGACGCGGACGGCTGGTTCGACCGCGACGAGCTCGACGCCGGCAGTGATCCGGCCGATCCCGAGCCTTCGAAAGTGCGCCTCGTGCCGCCGGCCGAGCGGCCTTAGGGAGCGCGCGCTACGCGCGCCGCGGATTGCCGGCGCAGCAGCTCATTCGTCCTCGGGCGCGAAGCGCTCGTGGGCGCTGTCTTCCATCTCCCGGAAGCGCTCGAAGGCACTCCTGGCGGCCTCGGCGTTGCCGTCGAGCAGCGCGGCCTCGAGCTCGAGCTGGCGCGTCAGGAAGTCGACCATCGTGCGCCGATAGGCCGTGACGAACGCGCTCTTCTCGCCCTCGGGCAGCTGCGCCGCGGCGGCGGGCACGAGCGCCTTGCAGATCAGCGTCTGCCGCTGGATCTCGGCCAGCGCCTCGAGTGCCGCCGGGCGCGCGCCCTCGTCCTTCAGGTGCTTGCGCAGCAGCTTGGCCGTGTCTTCGATCTTCTCCATGTGACCGGCCAGCTCCGTATCGAGCTCGTCGTGGTCCTCCTGCGGCCGTAGTCGCGTCGCAGGAGCGAGGAGGAGCAGCAGCAGCGCCGCAGGGGGCAGGAGTCTCATGGGCTTCCTTGCTCGGTGGGGCGGGTCACAGGACCGGGGTGACGCCGGGGATGGCGCTCGGGTAGTTCCCGTTCTGGTCGGGCAAGGAGCGCGGCAGCGCGTCCCACGCCAAGCGTTCCGGCGCGAGGCGCACGCTCGAGGCCAGGGCCTCGTCCCACTTCAGGACGCGCCCGGAGTAGGTGGCCATGCGGCCGAGGATGGCGGTCATGGTCGCGGTGGCGCCGTACTCGGCCTCGTTGTGCGGGGTGCCGGCACGGATGGCGGCGAAGAGCACGTCGTGCTCGACCTGGTAGGGATCGACGCCCTCGCCGTCCTGGGTGCGCTGACGCCAGTCCCAGCCGCCCTGGCTCGTGAGCCTGCCGCCCGAGACGTCGGCGACGCCGAGCGTGCCGTGGGCGTGCTCGCTGACCGAGTCCCAGCAGCCGCCGATGTGCCGGCACTGGGAGAGCATCTTCGTGCCGTCCGCGTAGGTGAACTCGACCACGTGATGGTCGTAGATCTCGCCCGTGTCGGGCCCGGTGCGCACCGCACGCCCGCCCTGGCCCTGGGCCTGGACCGGGGCCGCGCCCTGGATCCAGTTGCACACGTCGAGGTTGTGGATGTGCTGCTCGACGATGTGGTCGCCGCACAGCCAGTTGAAGTAATACCAGTTGCGCATCTGGTAGGTCATCTCGCTCCAACCCGCTTCGCGCGCGCGCGTCCATACGCCGGCGGAGTTCCAGTAGCAGCGATAGAAGAGCACCTTTCCGATGGCACCCTCCTGGATGCGCCGCACGGTCTCCTGGTAGGCGGGATCGTGGTGCCGTTGCAGGCCGACGCCGACCTTGAGGTCCTTTCTCCTGGCCTCCGCGGCCGCGGCCAGCACCGCGCGCACGCCCGGCGCGTCGACCGCCACCGGCTTCTCCATGAAGACGTGCCGGCCGCGCTCGACGGCATAGGCGAAGTGCTCCGGCCGGAACCCCGGCGGCGTGGTGAGGAGGATCACGTCGACGTCGAGGTCGATCGCGCGCTGGTAGGCGTCGAAGCCCACGAAGCGCCGCGACTCCGGCACGTCCACGCGCTCGGGCGCCACCTTGACGATCTCCTCCAGGGCCGAGTCGAGCCGGTCGCGGAAGGCGTCGGCCATGGCCACGAGGTGCACGGGACCCGCGGTCGAGAGGGCCTGGATGGCGGCGCCGGTGCCACGTCCGCCGCAGCCGACGAGGGCCACGCGCAACAGATCATCGGCGCGCGCGGCCCGCGCTGGGGCGGCCTTGGCGGTCACGAGCGCCGCGGCGGAGCCTTGCAGGAACGTGCGGCGGGAGGGAACAGGAAAGGAGAACGTGCTCATGCGCGTGGGTTCGGGTAACGAGTGGTCTCAGCGTCCGCCCTGGCGCTGTTTCGCGAGGACCTCGCGGATGGAATCGACGTCCGGTTCGAAGTAGCGCGTCCACTCCTCGGGCGGCGGAGGGTGCAGTGGACGCACGACACGAAAGCCCACGAAGCGGGCGTCGGTAAGGTACCAGATGCTCTTCGGGATCTGCGGATCCTGGATCTTCCAGCCCTTGTGCGAGCCGCGCCGCGCGGCCGAGCGCAGCTTCTCCGCGTCGTCGTCGAACGAGCCGCCGCGCACCACGTGCGGATAGGACTCGCTCGGCCAGCGCAGGGGATCCTGAGCGCGCGCTCCGAGCGTGGCGTAGAAGCCCTTGTCGTGCGCGTCGAGCACCCACTCGGCCACGTTGCCGTGCAAGTCGAAGAGGCCGAAGGCGTTGGGCTTCTTCGTGCCCACCGGATGGTAGGCATCGTCGGAGTTGTCGAAGTACCAGGCGTACTCGCCGAGCGGCTGCGGGTCGTCGCCGAAGGAGTAGGCCGTGCGCGTGCCGGCGCGGCAGGCGTATTCCCACTCGGCCTCGGTCGGCAGGCGATAGAAGCGCCCGGTCTTCAGCGTCAACCACTTGGTGTAGTGACGCGCCGCGAACTGTGTCATCGAGATGGCCGGAAAACCGTCCACGCCCATCTCGAAGTCCATCGGCACGTAGGGCGGCGTCGGGCGGCTGACGGCATCGGCCCAGGCGTCTTGCGGGACGGGCGTCGCCTGGCCCTCGGCGCGTGCCTTGCGATCCAGGGCGAGCATGAACGGGTGGTACTCGCTCCAGGTGGTCTCGCAACGCGCCATCCAGAAGGGCGCGAGCTCGACCTCGACCAGCGGTCCTTCGTCGGCGCCGCGGCGGGGCTCCGAGTCCGGGCTCCCCAGGCGGAACGTGCCGCCCGGGAGCGGCACGAGATCGAAGGCCGCGCTCGTGCCAGGGATTCTCTCCCGGTACGGCTTCATCTCCGCCGCGGAGGTGGCCGTGGCATCCTCCGCGGGCGCAGGCGGCGGCGTCCCCGGCGGAGGATCGGGGAACTTCTGCACGTCCTGTTGCGCGTGCAGCGTGGCGGCGAGCGCGAAAACCGTCAGCATGGGGCGGCGGATTGTAGGGCGTGGGAGCAGGGCAGCGTTGGACCAGGTGGATACCTTGGTGCGCACGTGATGCGCCGGCTGGTTCTCGTCTTCCCCTGGGCCCTGCTCGCGGCCTGCGTGGGCGCGCCGCTCGAGCGCTTCGCATTCACGCGTCCGGCCATGGGGACCGAGTTCCGGCTCGAGTTCTTCGCGCGCGACGGCGCCCAGGCCGAGGCCGCGGCCGAGGCGGCCTTCGCGCGCATCGCCGCGCTCGAACGCGTGCTCTCGGACTACGATCCGGAAAGCGAGCTCGCGCGCCTGGGCGCGCGCTCGGACGAGGACGCACCCGGCGAGTGGATCCCGGTCTCGAGCGAGCTCTTCCGGATGCTGGCCGCGGCCCAGGCGGTCGCGCGCGCGAGCGGCGGCGCCTTCGACGTCACCGTGGGGCCTTGCAGCCGGCTGTGGCGCCGCGCACAGCGCCAGGATGAGCCGCCGGACGAGGCGCGCCTGGCCGAAGCCCTGCGCGCGGTCGGCCACCAGAAGCTCGCGCTCGATCCCGAGACGCACAGCGTGGACCTGCTGGCGCGCGGCATGCGCCTCGACCCGGGCGGGATCGGCAAGGGCTTCGCCCTCGACGAGGCGCTGCGCGTCCTGGCCGAGCACGGCATCCAGCGCGCCCTCGCCGTGGGTGGTGGCGACGTCGCGGCGAATGCGTCCCCGCCCGAGCGCGCGGGCTGGAGGGTCGCCATCGCCGGGCTCGATTCGGGTGTGCCCGCCGAGGACCGGGCTGCGACCGAGCTGTTGCTCGCCCACGCCGCGCTCTCGACCTCGGGCGACCTGGCGCGCTTCTTCGAGCATGCCGGCGTGCGCTACGCACACATCCTCGATCCGCGCACGGGCCGCGCGCTCACCGAACGGCGCCTGGCGAGCGTGCTGGCGCCGAGCGGCGCGCGCGCGGATGCCTGGGCCACGGCCCTGGCCGTGCTCGGGCCGCCGGGGCTCGCGCTGCTCGCGCGCGAGCCCGGCACGGCAGGACGCATCGCGATCCTCACACCGAGCGGGGTCGAGCTTTTCGAGAGCGCGCACTTTCCGGGCGAGCTATCCTCCTGCACTGCTCCTTGCTGTCGTCAGGTCACCCGCCCATGAGCCATTCCCGCCCCTCGCGCCGCGACGTCTTGCGCGGCGCCGTCGCCACCACCGTCGTCGGTCCCTACGTCTCCACCTCGCCGCTCACCGTGCGCAAGCCTGGCGGCAGCGAGATGCTGAAGATCGGCCTGATCGGCTGCGGCGGGCGCGGCACGGGCGCGGCGGTCAACGCCCTGCGCGCCGACCCGAACGTGAAGCTGTGGGCCATGGCCGATGCCTTCTCGGATCAGCTCGAGTCGAGCCTCGAGTCCTTGCGCACCTCGGAGGAGTCGGCCGATCTGCAGGCCAAGATCGACGTGCCGGCCGAGCGGCGCTTCGTCGGCTGGGACGCCTACCAGCGCGTGATCGAGAGTTGCGACGTGGTGCTGCTGGCCACCTCGCCGCACTTCCGACCCCTGCACCTCGCCGCGACGGTCGCGGCCGGCCGGCACGCGTTCGTGGAGAAGCCCATCGCCACGGACGCGACCGGCGTGCGCTCCGTGCGTGCCTCGTGCGCGCTGGCGCGCCAGAAGGGACTGTCGGTGGTCTCGGGCCTGTGCTACCGCTACGAGCACAAGAAGCGCGCGACCCTGGAACGCATCCACGGCGGCGCCATCGGCGACATCGTGGCCCTGCACACGACGTACAACGCGGGCGGCCTGTGGCACCGCGGGCGCAAGCAGGAGTGGAGCGAGATGGAGTACCAGATGCGCAACTGGCTCTACTTCTACTGGCTTTCCGGCGACCACATCGCCGAGCAGCACATCCACTCGCTCGACAAGCTGGCCTGGGCCATGGGGGCGTACCCCGTGCGCTGCCTCGCGACCGGTGGGCGCGCCGAGCGCACCGGCGCGGAGTACGGCAACGTCTACGACCACTTCAGCACGGTCTACGAGTGGAAGAACGGCGTGAAGGGCTTCAGCTACTGCCGCCAGTGGGCCGGCGCGGTGCAGACCGAGGTCTCGGACTGGATCCTTGGCACGCGCGGGCGCTGCAACATCCAGGCGGCGGAGATCGACGCCGGCCCGGGCTGGAACTGGCGCTGGCATTCCGAGCAGCCGGACGACATGTACCAGAACGAGCTGGACGAGCTCTTCGCCGCGCTGCGCAAGGGCGAGACGATCGACAACGGCGAGTACATGTGCGACAGCACGCTCATGGCCACGATGGGACGCCTGTCGGCCTATTCTGGTCAGGCCATCACCTGGGAGCAGGCGCGGGACTCGCGGGAAGACCTGACGCCGGCGAACTACGCCTGGGGCCCGATCGAGACGCCGCCCGTCGCGCGGCCGGGCGTGACGCAGTTCGTCTGAGATCGACGCGCACAGCCTCTCAGTCCACAGTCTGAGAAAGGATCCAGAGAGGCGCGCGAGGATCGCGCGCTGGCCAATCCCTCGCGCCCGAGCAGAATGCCGCGCGCGGCATTCCTGCTCGTCCTCTCAGTCGAACGCGTAGGTTTCCCAGAGCTGCGGCTCGGCCGGAAGCTCCTCACCCGTCAAGGTTCGCAGGGCCGCGCAGGCCGCGGTGCGCAGCTCGTCCGTGGGCTCGAAGAGGAGCTCGATCAGGGCCGGGACGGCACGTCGCGAGCCGAGCCGCGCCAGCGTGGCGCAGGCCACGAGCTGCGCCGCCGGGTCGAACTCGGGGAGCCCGCTCGCGAGTGCATCGGCGACCTGATCCCGTCCGAAGGGACGGGCGAGCAGCTCGCGCAGGGCTTCCGAGAGCCGCGACGGATCGGCCGGATCGAGTGCTTCCAGCCAGGCCTGGCCTTCCTCGCGCCACCAGGCGCGCTCGACCTCGAACCAGCGTTGCCAGTCGGCAGCTTCCGTGATCCGCTTCTGCCCCGAGGTCTCGCACAGGGCCCACTGCGCCGCGCGGCGGGTGGCGCCGTCCGCATCCCTGAGGAGTGCGATGAGGGCCGGCGTGGCCTGCGCGTCCCGGAGCCTGCCGAGAGCCTGGGCGGCGGCGGCACGCATGCTCGCATCCTCTCGTACCAGGACGGCGCGCAGCCGCGCGGTCACCTCGTCCCCGACGCGCCAGGGAAACTGCACGCCGAGGCGGGTCAGGCCCTCCAGGGCCGCCCGGTCGAGCTCGGGGTCGCGCCCGAAGAGCTTGGTGAGGAGCCGCACGGCGGTCGCACGGTTGCAATCCGCCAGGGCCTCGCACGCGAGCTGCTGGGCCGCGCGCGAGGCAGCCAGGAGCGGTCTCTCGAGCGTGTTCGCTGTCGCGCTGTCCTTGCGCAGCATGGCGAGCAGCGCTGCACACGCAACGGTCCGCAGCGCGCGATGCTCGAGCTCGTCGTCGTTCTGCGCCAGGAGCTCGAAATAGAGTTCCAGGCCCTCGGCCGAGCCCTGGCGGCCGAGCACGTCCAGGGCGGCCGCGCGTACCTCGAGGCGTGGATGCGCGCGGCACTCGGCGCGCAAGAAATCACGCACGGACACGGCGGGCAAGTCGGCCAGCGCTGCCAGGGCGAGCTGGCCCACGCGCTCGGGCGGACACATCCACGCCTCGGGCGCGTCGTCGACCAGCAGCGCCTCGATGCCCTCACCGCTGGCCAGAGAGAAGAGCGCCGGCGCGGCGCTCGCGCCCAGGGCCACCAAACGCCGCACGAGCACGTCGTCGCGCGCGACGCTGGCGCCATCCGAGCGCTGCAAGACGGCGCGCACCGCCGCGAGCTCGTCCGTGGACGGGCTCGGCGACGGTGCGCCGATGGTCAAGACGCCGAGGAGTGCGCTGGCCAGCATGCCGTTTCCTGTTACGGGTGCGCGATGCGGCGCACGGCCTTGAAGGTCCAGGCGCCGCCGCCGGCGTCGTCCGCGGTCGGGATGCCGGGCATGTCCAGGTCACCCATCGAGATCCGGCCGTCGTAGTTGACCGTCAGCTTGGAATGCTGACTGCCGAAGTCGCGCAGGATGTCGACCTTGTTGCCGGCCGTCATGTTGCCGAACACCGTCACCTTGGCCGAGCCCGTGGCGCTCAGGTTCTTGTCGATGAAGTTGTTCTCGGCATACATGAAGGCGTGCATCTGCTCGAGCGTCCCGAACACGGGGTCACCGAAGTAGATGTTGCCGCTGTCCGCCACGCCGGAGTCCTTCATGGCGATGAAGGCGATCCCGTCCTCCTGCGTGTTCTTGTAGAACACGTTGTCGGAGAAGTAGATGTTGCCCTTGGTCACGAAGGTCACCTGGACGCCGTTCGGCTCGTTGTGATTGATCTTGAACGAGAAGACGTTCTTGTTGTGGATCCAGAGGTTGCCGTCGATGTAGTAGACCTTGCGGTTGCCGCTCGAGCCGGGCTCGCCCGAGACGCCCCGAGAGCGTGATCGGACAGGCGTTCGTACCGGTGCTGCCGCTGTCGGATTGCACGGGTTCGTACGGATCCTCCAGGAAGTAGTCGTTCTTGGCCGTCGCGTTGATGTCGCTCGCGCGGTCACTCGGGTTCTTGCGGAAGATGTGGGCCGCATTCGCCTCCGGCACCTGGTAGGCCTTGCCGCCGAGCGCGTTCGACTTGTAGGTGGCCGTCAGGAAGAGCTCCTGCACCTTGAAATCGGCCGTGCTGGGATAGTCCATGGCCGCGAGGTCCGGCGTGGGCTGGTAGACCCCGCTCTCGCCGGAGGCGCCGCTGACGTCGTCCTGCGCGCGGATCGTGCCGTCGACGCTGGCCGTGCCGGTGACCGCGACGCTGCCACCACTGTAGACGTCGCCGACGACCTGGTCGGCCTGGGCGCCGGATCCGCCGAGCTTGAGGGTGTAGAGCGGGTCGTCGCCGGAGTTGCCGGCGAAGAGCGCGTGATCGTAGATGTCCAGGCCGCCCGAGGAGAGCAGGGCCTCCATGGCCTCGTTCTCGCCGCGCACCTCGGCATAGGCTGCCACGGTGCAGATGCCGGCGTCCTCGTCGGGCGTGACGTCGACCCAGTAGGTGCCGCCGCCGAAGGCCTGCGGCATGTCGGCCGCGCCGATGTCGTCCACGTTGCCCGCGGCGATCCGCACCAGGGCCTCGTCGATGCCTGCCTGGGCCGCCGCGCTCGCCTGGTGGCGATCCACGGCGGCTCCGCCCTCCGAGTTGGAGCGCGAAGCGATCATCAGCATCGCTCCGCACAGCCCTACCAGGACGGTGACGGCCACGAGCGCCACCACCGCGGCCGAACCGCGGCGCTGGGCCTGGCTGGAAGTTCCTTGGTTCAAGATTCTCTGCACGCTCATGTCAAACTCCTCCTGTGTTGCGCAGGCGCACGGCCGTCTCCGCAGTCTTGGTGAGCAGCCGCCCTGCCTCGTCGCGGCGCTGGCACGTCAGGCGCACGCTGACCACGCTCCCCGTAGCGGAGAACGACAGCCCGCGCTCGTCGATCAAGCCATTGCCGTTGTCGTCCAGATTGTTCGCGCTCTCGCCGTCGAAGAGCTCGGCCACCCCGCTCGCCAGCACGATGCGGCGCTCGTCGGGTTGCCCTTCGTTCTCGAGCTGCACGACCTGGAGCTCGTCGACCAGCTCGTCGCCGTCGTTGTCCAGACCGTCGTCCAGTTCGCCCCGCTCGAGCTCGGCGCGGATGACGATGGTCCCGCTCCAGTCGGGCTCGGTGCCGGCCCAGCCGATCGGCGTCCGGAACGAGACCTCGTCGGCGTCGATGCCGAGCGCCGTGCCGCCCAGGCCAGCCAGGATGCTGACGTCGGCGAAATCGATGGCCTGCACGACGCGGTCGAGACAGCGGTGCGCACCGGTCGAGAGCGAGTGCTCGATGCTGCCCTCGTCGAACGCGTCGGAAGCGCGCGAGCTGGTCTGCGCCACGGCCAGGAACAGCACCGCGAGCAGCGTCACGGCGATGAGCGACTCGACCAGCGTGAAGCCGCTCGAGCTGGAACGGGATTGGTAGCGGATTCGCATCACGGCACCAGCACCAGATCGAGTTCGTAGGAGCGGTCCCCACCGGCGCCCGTCCACTCCACGATCAGGCGTGCGGGCAGGAGCCGGTAGTCGAGCGTGACGTCGTCCAGGGCGTCGTTGTCCCCGTTCAGGTCACGCCCCTCGGCCATGCCGAGGCGCATGTCGCTCACGTCTTCGCGCAGGGCCTGGACGCCTGCGCCGATGTCCACGGCGGGAAAGACGATCCGTCCCACGCGTCCGTCCGCGTCCTCCGTGCGCGCCGTCAGGCCGCGCACGTCGAAGGCCGCGCCCGGGGCCACATCCAGGCCATCGTCGCCCGGGTTGGTGTTGTAGAGGCGGAAGATGTCCCCGAAATCCTCGATCTGCAGGCGCGCGGCCAGCGCGCGGGCGGCCTCGTCGGCCACGGTGCTCTCCTCGGTCGTGCGCGCGAGGCGCAGCGAAGACAGCACGGCGCCCGATAGACCTCCGACGGCCACCAGCAGGAGCAACGCCAAGACCGTCACTTCCACCAGAGAAAAGCCTGCCTGGTGGCTGGTCTGGAACGTGCGTGCAAGTTTCTTCCCCACGATGATCGGCCCCCCCTCGGGCCGACGGGCGTATCGAGAGTCCAGCCTTCCAAAGATGAGACGAGCGACCCGGAAACCCCGCCCTTGCGCGGGACTGGCCTCGGGAGGCGTGCTAGGGGGCGGGAGCTTGGTAGATTCGTCCTGTCGGCCCCGCATCATGTCGTGTTCGCCCCTCGCTCGCTGGCTTCCCCACCTGGGTCTGGCGCTGGCGTCGACGGGAGTGGCAGCCTGCGGCGGGGGCGGGGGCGGAGGCGGCAGCACTCCCCCTGGCACTCCGGGGACGGAAGTCGCCAAGCCGGGTGGCGGTACTTTTTTCCTCGACGCCCACCACGGGGGGCGCACGACCCGACTGCATCTGGTCGAGAGTGCCTGGGGGCGGGTGCTGGACGTGCACGCGCTGCTCGCGTCCGGCGCCGCCGATCCGCTGCCCGCCTTTCGCGACATGCTCGTCGAGGAGACGGTGCAGAGCGACGGCGTGAACTTCCTGCTGGAGACCAACGCGATCACCCAGCGCACGCGGCTCGTGATCCTGCGCCAGCGCGGCGCGGACGACCAGGGCAACGGGACGTTCGAAGAGCTCCTGGCCCGCGCGCGCGCGCTCTTGCCGCCCATCCTGCCCAAGCCCGACGATGGCTCCCAGGGCGGGCCATTCTCGTTCGTCGCGCGCAACGCTTGTCTCTCGCTGCGCTTCGACGACCTCCTGGACGACGGGCCCGAGGCGCGGCTGGCCCTGCGCGAGACGGTGCGGATCCTGATCGGCTACCCGCCCTCGACACCGTTCGTGACGCGCATCCTGTTCGATCCCAATCACGGGGGCGTCGTGAACGAGGAGTTCCACTCGACGCGCGTGCTGATCGACACATCCGTGTCGGAGGAAGAGTCCGCCGCGAGCGAGGTCCCGCTCGAAGTCAACTCGCTCGGTCTCCCGGCGAGCTTCGTGAGCGACGCGCGCCCCAACGTCTCGGTTCGCATTCCCGCGCGCACGGATCCGGGCTCGGGCCAGTTCCGCCTGCTCACGAACCTCATCGGCTCGGCCTTGGACCGGCGTTCCAACGATCCGGTCGACGCATCCTCGCCCACCCTGGACGTGGTACGCGCCATGCGTGCCGGCCGCGGGGACGACGCCAACAACGGCTTCCTGCTCGATCTGAACCGGCCCGAGCTGATCGGTGCCTGGCCAGCAACGGTCCTCTCGGCGGCCCACGATCCGCAAGGCACACCGGGTTTCGATTTCGTGCTCGAGCTCGTCTACGGCGGAGCTTGCCGGCGCGCGCCGCGCCCGGGCCACATCCTCCGGGTGGGCGAGCACTTCCTGGAAGTCCTGGTACCCGGTGCGGAGCCCGACGCCGAGGGAGTCGTGAGCGAAGCGCGCGTGCGCCTGAGCGGGACGCAGCCGCTGGTGGAGCCGAACCTGTTGCTCGGAAACGGTTCGTATCTATCGACCTATTCGAGCGGAGTGCCCGTCTCGGCCACCTGCTGGGTCAACGTCGTGCCGGCGCCGGGGCGTCCTCCGGACAAGGACCTCGTGGCCGAGAGCCAGATCGTGGCGCGCTTCAGCGAGCCGATGAGCCGTGCATCCGTGGATCCCTTCGACAACTTCCGGCTCGTGCGCGGCAACTCGGGTTCGCCCGTGCTCGCGACCACCGTAGTGGTGGCCGAGGCCGCGGGCTCGAGCGATCTGAAGACCTTCACGCTCCGGCCGCTCCTGCCGCTGGCGCGGGGCGTGACCGGGGAATACACGCTGAGCCTGGCGGGCGGTCCGGAGGGCCTGTCCGATCTGGCCGGCAACGTGATCGCCGCCGTGCCGCCCATGCTCGAATTCGAGCTCGACCCCGACGAGCAGCCGCTCGAGAACGGCGGCGTCGTGCTGCGCTTCAGCAGCACCGACGAGCTCGAACCCGTCGATCTACCCGACCTGCGTGGCCAGCTCTTCTACGATTTCGCGCGCGGCACGATCCGCGGGCGACGGCCGACCTTCGAGAGCTTCTCCGCCGACAGGTCGCAGCCGGTCCCGGGCATCATGATCCCGTTCGCGCCCGGCGTGCAGACACCGCTCTCCGGACTGGGGAGCAAGCTGCAGTCCGTGTGGCGCTACTGCGACCTGGGCTGGTCGGTGGAGGACGAGACCAAGCACAACCTGGACGTGATCGGCCTCAGCTGGTCGCCGGTCGGCGGTTCGGTGCTCAACGATTTCTTCGAGCGCTTCGAGATGCGCCTGGCCCACAGCCGCCGCCAGCCGGACGAGTTCCGGACCTTCACGGGCACGACCTTTCCCTGCTCGGGCCTGGGCGCGGGCTCCGCCATCTGCCCGCCGTGCAATATCAACGTGCTCTACGAGGACAACATCCTGCGCGATCCACGCAGCCCGCAGACGATCGTGCACGAGCGCTCGCTCGGCTACCGCGTGGACGCGCGCGATCTCTTCCTGGGCGTGTCCGGGGCGCGGCGCATGCCCTGGCCCATGAACCGTGCGGGCGCCGTCACGACGTTCACCTGGCGCGACACGAGCGTCCTCGCCAAGGATGGGATCGACAGCGGCGGCATCCCGCTCATGATCGAGACCGCCCAGCCGCTGGCCCTGGTGCCCGGGCCTGCCGGACGCATCGCCGAGCCGGGCAAGGTGCCTGCCTGGGGCCTGCCACTTCTGATCGAAGTGGGCTGCTTTCCCTCCAGCGCCGCGCTGGGCTTCAATCCGCTGGAGGTCTACCTGGCGCAGAACTCACAGGCACTGCCCAACTTCCGCGCCTACTCGTCCGGCGGCATCAACCAGGGCGGCTTGACCATCCAGGTCAACCCGGACCTGGCCCTGTTCCCGACGGGTGGCTTCAATCCGGGCTCGCGGCCGCCCGGCCAGGGGACCACGTTCCAGGCCGACAACTCCTTCTACACGGGCGAGCTCGACAGCGTCGTGCGCGTCAGCCGGGCACACACGATCTGGATGCCCGCGACCATTCCCGATCCGCACTACCTTCCGCCGCTCATCTCGCCGCTCCCGGGGGAACAGCTCGGGAATGCGCGCGTCGAGCTCGAGTTCCGCGGCGCGGACGGGTTCACGGGGCCGGCGCTGACGGACGCCTTCAACGCGCGCGAGCTCGATCCGCTCGGAGACCTCGGCGAGTTCGACGTGCAGTTCCACGATGGGGACGGCAGCTGGAGCCCCGACGTCGGCCGCCTGGACGGCGCCAGCTACCTGCAGATGCGCATCACCTTCGTGAACGACATCGTCGCCCTGGTCGGGCCCGAGCTCTCGGCCATCGGGATCGCCTACACCGCGCGCTGAATAGGCTGCCGCCGCTCGACGCGCTCAGGCGGAGGGTTTCTGCAGAGTCAAGTTGGCGCGGAAGAGATGCTCGAGCGCATCGCGCTTGCTCTCGCGCAGGGGATCCTCGAGCGCCAGGCCCTGCACCGCGCGGTAGATCGAGGCGATCCCGGCATCGACGTGTTCCAGACCCGCCACGTAGGCCAGGGCCGCGCGTGCTGCCTGCAACGAGCGTTCGATCTTGGCGGCGCGCCGCTGGAGCACGTCCAGGCCGCGCAGTTCCTCGCCGGAAGCCGTGGCCGTGGGCGCTTCGACCGAGCTCGCCAGGCGCTGCAAGGCAAGCCCGATCAAGCGTTCGCGCAGGTCGGCGCGCGCGGCCAGGGTCCCGCCGAGCCGCAGCAGCCGGTCCTCCAGCATCAGACCGAGGGCCCGCGTCAGCGGAGCAACGGGACCGCTCGGGAGCGTCGCGCGGTTTTCCTCCTCCGCCCGCTCGCCCGCGTCGCCCGGACGCTCACCGCCGGACACGCCCGCGGCCGGGCTCTCCTTGCGCGCGTCGGGCGGAGAGGGTGAAGCGAACAGCGCCAGAAGCCGAGCCTGCAGCTCGCGCGCCAGCTCCATGCGGCGAGCGGGCTCGTGGTCGGCGAGGCGCGTGTCGAGCGTGAGCTGGACGATGCCTGCCACCAGAGGCGCGAGCTCCTCGCGCGAAAGCACGAGCGGCGCCGAACTCGCTGGCGCTTGCGCGGGCTCGGGCGGCGCGGGGAGTGGACTCGATGCGCGCTGTGCACGCGTAAGGTCGTCCCAGACCCTGGCGCTGCCCACCGAACCGCGCTGCGCGGTAGGGCGGGAAGGAGTTTCTGACCTCGTCCGTGAGCGGAACATGTGCCTGCCAAGGGAAAAGGTACCCCGCGGCTCGGCCTGCGAGGGACGACTTGCCGGGCGGGGCGGCGCTCCCTATCGTCCTCGTCCCCGCCCGCCCGGGCGCCCAGACACGGAGACCCGCGATGAAACCGGACGATGCCGCGCCCGCGCCGGAAGAGCGCCGGACCGACTTCATCCGCGAGCGCGTGCAGGCCGATCGCGCCGCCGGCAAGAACGGGGGCCGCGTCGTCACGCGCTTCCCGCCCGAGCCGAATGGCTACCTGCACATCGGCCACGCAAAGTCGATCTGCCTCAACTTCGGCCTGGCGCGCGAGTTCGGCGGACGCTGCAACCTGCGCTTCGACGACACCAACCCGAGCACCGAAGAAGACGAGTACGTGCGCTCGATCCAGGCGGACGTGCGCTGGTTGGGCTTCGAGTGGGACGGGCTCTTCTACGCGTCCGACTACTTCGCGACGCTCTATGGCTGGGCCGAGCGCCTGGTCGAGCAGGGGCATGCCTATGTGTGCGACCTCGCGGCCGAGGAGCTGCGCGAGCATCGCGGGACGCTGACCGCGCCGGGTCGTGACAGCCCCTACCGCACGCGCTCGGCGGCCGAGAACCTGGCGCTCTTCCGGCGCATGCGCGCCGGAGAGTTTCCCGACGGAGCGCGCACCCTGCGGGCCAAGATCGACATGGCCTCGCCCAACATGAACCTGCGCGACCCGGTCCTGTACCGGATCCTGCGCCAGCCGCACCACCGCACGGGCTCGACCTGGTGCATCTACCCGACCTACGACTGGGCCCATGGCCAGTCGGATGCGCTCGAGGGCATCACGCACTCCGTCTGCACGCTGGAGTTCGAGAACCATCGCCCGCTGTACGAGTGGTTCCTGCGCAAGCTCGCGCTCGAACACCAGCCCGAGCAGATCGAGTTCGCACGCCTGAACCTGACCTACACGGTGGTCTCGAAGCGCAAGCTCCTGCGCCTGGTGAAGGAGGGCCATGTCTCGGGCTGGGACGATCCGCGCATGCCCACGCTCTCGGGGCTGCGCCGGCGCGGCTTCACGCCCGAGTCGCTGCGGCTCTTCTGCGAGCGCATCGGCGTGGCGCGCTTCAACAGCACGGTCGACATGGTGCAGCTCGAGAACGCCCTGCGCGACGACCTGAACAAGCGCGCCCCGCGCGTGATGGCCGTGCTGGAGCCGCTGCGGGTGGTGATCGAGAACTGGCCCGCGGGCCAGGTCGAATGGCTGGAGGCCGTCAACAACCCGGAGGATCCGTCGGCGGGTACGCGCTCGGTGCCCTTCGGCGGCGAGCTCTTCATCGAGCGCGAGGACTTCCGGCTCGAAGCGCCCAAGAACTACTGGCGCCTGAAGCCCGGGCAGGAGGTGCGCCTGCGCTATGCCTACTACGTCACCTGCACCGGCTGCGAGCGCGATCCGACGAGCGGCGAGCCCACCCTCGTGCGCGTGCGCTACGACCCGGCCACGCGCGGCGGGGATTCAGCCGACAAGCGCAAGGTCAAGGGCACCCTGCACTGGGTCTCGGCCGCGCATGCGATCGAGGCCGAAGTACGCCTCTTCGAGCCGCTCTTCCGCGTGCCGCATCCGGAGGACGGGCCCGAGGGCAGCGACTTCCTGGCGCACCTGAATCCGGATTCCGAGCGCCGGCTCACGGGCTGCAAGCTGGAACCCGGCCTGGCCAAAGCCGGCGCGGAACAGCGCTTCCAGTTCGAGCGCCACGGTTATTTCTGTGTGGATGCACGCGACTCGCGCCCGGGCCGGCCGCACTTCCTGCGCACGGTCGCACTACGCGATTCGTGGGCCAAGATCGAGCAGAAGGCACGCGAGGCGCGCTAGCGTTCTGCGCGGACCGGCTACGACGATCCGTCCAGCGCGGGACGGGCGTGCTCGCGGGCATGCCGGTAGTAGGCTTCGCTCAGGCGCCGCGTCCACGGGCCCGGGGTGCCCGCGCCGATGCGCTGCTCTTCGACCGCGACCACGGGCACGATCCCGCGCGTCGAACCGGTCAGGAAAGCCTCGTCGACAGCGGACAGCTCGGAGAGGAGCAGCGGCTCGCGCGCGCTCTCCAGGCCGAGTTCGTGGGCCAGGGCGGCGACGATGCGCTGCGTCACGCCCTGCAAGGCTTCCTCACCGGTGAAGCGCAGCTTCCGGCCCTGCACTGCCAGGAAGTTGGAGCTCGTGCCTTCGAGGATGTGTCCGCTCCCGTCCACGATCAGGTGTTCGTAGGCGTCCGGGCGCCCGAGGGGATAGGGCCGGCGCTCGAGCACGAAGCTCGCCACCTTGATCAACGGACGGGCGCGCTGCAGCGACGACAGGCGCACGACCACGCCGTCGCGGAGACAGCTCGCTGGCACGAGCACGAGGGGTGAGATCGCCAGCAGGGTCTGCTCCTGGGTGCCGAGCGCAGTGGGCGCGGCCGACAGCACGTCGAAGCGCACGAAGGCCTCGGGACCGGGAAAGGCTCGCACGGCCTCGTCGATTGCGCGCGCGAGCCGCGCACGCTCCAGGCGCTCGGGACGGCCCATGAGCTCGAGCGAGCGATCGGTGCGCTCGAAGTGCTGTTGGAGGCCGAGGAAGCGCACGCGCTCGAAGGTCCGCAGGGCGGAGTAGACTCCCAGGGGCAGCCCGTCGAAGGCCTCGTGGGCGCTCTGGACGCCGGCGGGCACGGGCAGCGCCAGCGGTCCGCGCGCGGTCACGGCGAAGAGCTGAACCGCCATTCGGGCGCATTGTGCGTTGCGGTGCCCGGGGCGAGCCAGAGGGGGTCGAGGGTGCCGACACCTCCAGGGACGCTCTGGCAGCCTCGCACCAATCCAGGACCTGGATTGGGTTGTCCTTGAAACTCGCCGCGGGGAAACGGGCCTGGCGCGTCCCAGAAGGCAAATGCCATGGATAACAGCGTTGTTATCTCCTCAGCAAATTAGAGTCTTCCTAATTTCTGGGCGACACAATTTGCACTCTCGTATATCGTGTGGACGTTCTCACGGTAGCCGATCCTGATCGTCCCATGGGGGTCATGGGGGTTGGACCGACCCGGAGTCTCCAGAGGTATCCCATGCAATTTCCCATGACGTCACGGAGCGTGGGGGCGCAGACCTTCCTGGTCGCGCTCTTCCTCGCCGCTCCCACCTTGGCACAAGAGTCACTCGACCAGGTTCCCGTTCCCCGTCCTCCGAACCTGGCCGACTTCGTCAAGAACGAAGCCGCGGCCATCCAGCTCGGCAAAGCATTGCTGTGGGACCAGCAGGTCGGCAGCGACGGTCGCACGGCGTGCGCCAGTTGCCACCATTCTGCCGGGATCGATTCGCGCTTCATCAACACGGTCAACCCGGGCAACAACGGCACGCTGGACATCGTTCCGGCGGGCGGCCGGCTCCGCCCCGGGAACTTCCCGGTGCTGGGCAACGACGTCATCGGCTCCCAGGGCGTGGTGGACATGGACTTCGTGCGCGTCAACGCGGGCAACCGCGTCGACACGGGCCTGAACACGCCCAACCCGGTGTTCGGTCCCCATGCACAGGTCACCGGGCGCCAGGCTCCGACCTACATCAACGCGATCTACAACGAGGTCTTCTTCTGGGACGGTCGCGCGACCAACACTTTCGACGGCCGGAACGTCGGAAACGCCGGGGCTTCCGTGCTGCAGGTCCAGAACGGCAGCGTGGTCGAGGTGTTCGTCCAACTGATCGACTCGGCCGCGGCTTCGCAGTCCGTCGGTCCGCCGAACAGCGACGTCGAGATGGCCTGGGCCGGGCGCAGCTTCCCCGACATCGGCAAGAAGATGCTCAGCCTGCGGCCGCTCGCGACCCAGCAGGTCCACCCCCAGGACAGCGTGCTGGCCGGGCTGCGCGCCTCGGGCACGGGCCTGAGAGTCAGCTACGCCAGGCTGATCCAGGAAGCCTTCGTGGACTCGTTCTGGAACTCGAACGTCATCATCGACCGCGCTGGCAACGTGATCGGCACCGGCACGCCGGCCGGCCTCGACCAGTTCAGCCTGATGCAGTTCAATTTCTCGCTGTTCTGGGGGCTGGCCGTCCAGCTCTACGAGGCCAGCACGATCTCCCCGAACTCACCCTTCGACCGCTTCGTCCGCGGCGACGCTGGTGCCCTGAGCGCTCGGCAACAAGAAGGCATGGACCTGTTCTTCGGCGCGGCGAGCTGCGACCGCTGCCACGGCGGTGCGGAGTTCACCAACGCTTCGGTGAACGTCGGCGGCAACGGTCGCGACTTCGCGTTCATCGGCGTCGAGGACTTGGCGGAGGACCCGGGCAATGCCGAGGGCGAGTTCAAGGTTCCCACCTTGCGCAACGCCGAGTTGACGGGACCGTTCTTCCACAACGGCAAGTACCTCACGCTGCGTCAGGTGGTCGACTTCTACAACCGCGGCGGCGACGTAGCCAACGACGAGCTGGACCCGCTCGGCCTCACCGTGGCCCAGAGGGACGCCCTGGTGGACTTCCTGATCGCTCTCACGGACAACGACGTCCGCTTCCAGCGCGGGGTCTTCGACCACCCCTCGTTGAACCCGGTGAACCGTGCGCCGATCCCGGCGGTCGGCCGCCAGGGTGTAGCCGCTCCGCTGCAACCCTTCCTGGGCGTCTCGCCCTTCAATCCTGGCCCGTGACGAGGGCATGACAAGCACTCCAACTCGCTCAGAGTTCATCGTGAGGAGGAGTGCGAGGCGGCCGGGCCCGGGGGGGCTCGGCCGCTTCATTTTCGAGGATGGCGCTGCTCGTGCGCTGCGCTTCAGCGCGAGCTGCCCAGCTCGCGGCCGAGAGCGAGGGACGCGTTCGCGCCGGTGTAGGTCAGGTCGTCCGCGCTCCCCGAGCGCACGGCCTGCAGGCCCGCACCCCAGAAGACGTGCACGCGTCCGGAGTCGAGCCCGCCGCCGTTGCTGAAGGGGGCGCCCACGACGAGGTCCACACGGCCGTCGCCGTCGAGGTCCGTGAGCGCCAAGCCCGTGCCGAACTGGTCACCGGCCGAGCTCTCGGCCACGAGAATCGTGTGCGCGCGCAGGGCGATCGAGCCGTCCTGGAGCGCACCGCCGAGGACGAGGTAGGCCCGTCCTGCATTGGCCGCGGGCACGTCGTGCTGGGGGCCGCTGGCGAGCAGGTCGGCGCGGCCGTCGCCATCGACGTCGCCCAGGCCGAGCACCTGCCCGAGACGATCACCCGAGTTCTCGCCCTCGAGCGCGGCACTCGCACTGCCGGCCGTGCCCGAGACCAGGCCTGCTCCGCCGCGGAAGTAGTACAGCGTGCCACCCTGCACGCTTCCGTTCCTGGCATCCGGGGCACCCACGAAGAGATCCTCGGCGCCATCCCCGTCGAAGTCGGCAACGGCCACGCTGTGCCCGAGGCGGTCCCCGGAAGACGCGCCCGTGATCGTGACCAGAGCCGAAGAAGCCGTGGCGTGGACCAGGCTCGGACCGCCGCGGAACACGTAGGCAGCGCCCGAGCTCCCGCCCCCGGCTCCGACCCGTGGCGCCCCGACCACGACATCGGCGCGGTCGTCGCCCGTGACGTCGCCCGCGGCCAGGGCTGCGCCGAAGGAGTGCTGGCTGCCGGCGGCGAGCAAGCGCACCGCCGCCTGTGCTGGGGTCAGAGAGCTGAAGCTCGCACGCCCGGGAAAAACGTAGACCGCGCCGCCGTCCGAGCTGGCGCTGTCGTCGAACGGCGCGCCCACCAGGAGGTCCCCCGTTCCATCGCCGGTCACGTCGCGCACCACCACGCTCGCTCCGAAGCGGTCACCCGCGGCCGCGCCCCGGAAGGTGGCATTCGCACTGCCCTCGGTGCGCGCTGTCGGCGAGGCGGAGAGCGGCCCGAAGAACACGAACACCGCGCCGGAATCCGCGCCGCCGACGTCGTCGAGTGGAGCGGCCACGACCAGGTCGGCGAGCTGGTCGCCGTTCAGGTCGCCGGAGGCGAGCTGGGTGCCAAAATCGGAGCCCGTGCTCGCGGTCCGCAGGGCCAGGTCGGCCGAAGCCGTGCTCTCGTCGCCCAGTCCGAAGTCCGCGCCGAAGAACAGGTAGGCGGCGTCGATGCCCGCCAGCAGCGCATCGCCCACGCCATCGTCGTTGAGGTCACACGGGTCGCGCGTGAGCCAGCGAAAGCGATCCGTGAGCGTGGCCGTGCCGTTGGTATTGGCCAGCGTGAGCACCGGCCAGGCACGTGCCATGCCGGACGGAGCGGTGCAGCGCACGGTCGTGTCGTCGAGCACGGTGAGGTCGGTCGCGTTCGTGGCGTCGAAGCGCACGACCGGGATCCCCGCCCCGCTGGCGCTGAAGCCCGAGCCGCGCAACGTCACGACGGTTCCGCCCGCGGGTGCGCCCACAGACGGATCGACGCTGGTGAGGGTCGGACGCGGGTGGTAGCGGAAGTCCTTTGAGCTCGAGCCGTGCGAGTTCGAGAGCACTACGCTGACGGTCGTCCCCGCTGGTCCGGGTGGTGCGTTGCAGAGCAGCCGCTGTCCGTCCTGGATGCGCACATTGGTGGCCGGCGTGGCGCCGAAGCGCACGCTCAACGGGCCGGCCCCGGCCGTGGCGAAGCCGCCGCCCGTGAGCAGCACCTCGGTGCCACCCAGCGCGGTGCCCTGGCCGGGCAGGACGTCCGTGAGGGTCGGAGCCCAGTCGTAGTAGAAGCCGTCGAGCGACTCCGACGAGCCATTGGTGTTGTCGACCCGCACGACGACCGGGCCTGGGGTCCCGGCCGGAGCCCGGCAGCGCAGGACGGCGTCGTCGACGACCAGCACTTCAGTGGGGGCATTGGTGCCGAAAGTGATGGTGTTGAGGCCCGCCCCGTTGGCCAGCCAGCCCGAGCCGCGGATCTCGATCCAGGTCCCGCCGCCCGAGAATCCGTAGGGCGGAGCGAGCACCTCGATGTGTGGGGCAGGGTGGTAGCGGAACGAGTCCGGAGCCCTGGCCGTGCCGTTCTTGTTCGACAGACTGACGTTGACCTCGGTGCCGGCGAGCGCCGCGGGCGTCACGCACATCAGCGTCTGGTCGTCGAGCACGCTCACGGCCCCGGCCGGGGCGGCGCCGAAGGACACGCTGTTCGCGCCGGCGCCGTCGCGCTGGAAACCGCTGCCGCGGAGCGTCACCGCCACGCCTCCGATGGCGCTGGCTCCCGGGGGTTCGAACGCGCTGAGCGTGGGCGCCGCGTTGTAGCGAAACCCCTGGAAGATCCCCGCGCTGCCGTTCGAGTTCGACAGCACGAGATCGACGCTCGTGCCCGCCGTGCCGGCAGGCGCGAGCGCACGCACGCGCGTGTCGTCGACCGTGATGACGTTGCGCGCCGGCTGGCCGCCGAAGGAGACCGTGTTCGGGCCGACCACGTTGCTCGTGAAGCCGCTGCCCGTGAGGAAGACCGTCGTCCCACCTGCGGATGGACCGTTACCCGGAGCGAGCGCCGCGAGGACGGGCGCGCCGTGGTAGCGGTAGGCACGAACAAGCGTGGCGGCCCCGTTCGGGTTCTCGATGCGCACGTCGCTGCTCACTCCAGGCGCACCAGCCGGCGCCAGGCACGTGAGCGTGGTTTCGTTCAGGATCGTCACCTGGGTCGCGGGGGCCGTTCCGAAGCGCACCAGGGTGGAACCCGCTCCGCCCGTTCCGGCCGCGTCGAAGTCCGCGCCAGTCAGGGTCACGGTCGTGCCGCCGAGCGGTGTGCCGCTGATGGGCGCGACGGACTCGAGGAGCGGGGCCCCGAGGTAGCGGAACGCGCCGGGCAGGAGGGCTCCGCCGTTCGAGTTCGAGAGCTGGATGTCGACCACGGCAGCGGGGCTCCCTGCGGGCGCGCGACAGGTCAGGGTCGTGTCGTCGAGCACCTGGAGCTCACTGGCCGGAGCGGCGCCGAAATGGAGCATGAGGTCCAGGGCCTCGTCGCGCACGAAACCGGCTCCGCGCACGCTGACGAGGAACCCGCCCAGGGAACTGCCCTGCTGAGGGCCGACACTCGCCAGCGCGGGTTGCAAGTGATAGCGATAGGCGGCGGCCTGCGTGACGCTGCCATTGGCGTTCCTCACGCGCACGTCGACCAGGGCACCCGGCACGCCCGGCGGGGCAATGCAACGGATGCGGGTGTCGTTCAGAGTCATGACCAGGGGTGCCGCGACGCCGCCGAACTCGACCGTGCTCGTCCCGGCCTGGCTGGCCAGGAAGTTCGAGCCCTGGAGCTCGACCGACGTTCCACCCAGGCTCGGCCCGTGGCCCGGCTCGAGCCCGGAGAGCGTGGGACGCGTCGAGCCATAGACGAAGCCTGCGCGCAGGATGACCGTGCCGGCTACGGTCCGGAGACCGACGTCCACGGCGCCTTGCGCACCAGGAGGTGTGGTGCACAGGAGAGTCCGGTCGTCGGGCAC
Source organism: Planctomycetota bacterium (assembly GCA_031413955.1). GTDB lineage: Bacteria > Planctomycetota > UBA1135 > UBA1135 > JABFRZ01. The sequence goes on from JANOGB010000312.1 coordinate 36,234, forward strand.
GACGACGTCCAGCGCCTCCCCGAGGCCGAAGCGAACGGACGGCACTCCGCCTGCCAGAAAACCCGCCCCGCTGAGGCGGACCCGCGTGCCGCCGAGCAGCTTGCCCTCGTCCGGCGCGAGCGCCGAGATCGACGGCAGAGCGAGGTAGTGGTAGGCCGACTGCAGGCGCGCGCTACCGTTCTGGTTCGAGACCTGGACGTCGACGCGCGCAGCAGGAAGGCCGAGCGGGGTGCTGCAGACGAGCGTGGAATCGTCGACCACCCGCGCATCCGCGACCACCTCCGAGCCGAAGCGAACGACGGTCGCGCCTGCTCCCGGGGCGAGGAACCCCGCGCCGTGGAGCGTGACCGACGCGCCGCCGCGCGCGGGACCAGAGGAGGGGTCGAGGCCGAGGAGCACGGGGCGCGTGACGTACTGGAAGGCCTGCACGAGCCGTGCACGACCGTTCGCATTGACCACCTCGACGTCCACGCTGGCATCGCTCTGCGCGCCCGGCGTGCGACAGGACAGCGTGAAGTCGTCCAGCACGATCACGTCCAGCCCCGGCACGCCAGCGAAGAGCACCGTCGTCGCTCCCGCGCCGCTCTCCTGGAAGTGGGCGCCGCGCAGCGTGACAGGCGTGCCGCCCGCGCGCGAACCCTGCTCGGGTTCCAGCGCAACCAGGAACGGAGGACGGTTGTAGCGGTAGCCCTGGTCGAGGCGTCCGGTGCCGTTCGCATTCGAGACCAGCACGTCCACGCTCGAGCCGCTCGCTCCGGCGGGAGCCAGGCAGCGGATCGACGTGTCGGAGACCGTCACGACGCCGGAGGCCACCAGACCCCCGAAGGTCACGCGGTTGGATCCCGCGGAGTTCTTCGTGAAGTTGCTGCCCGTCAGCGTGACCAGGGTTCCACCCGCCCCGGAACCGCTGGCGGGATCGAGGGCAGTGACCTTGGGAGCCGCGAAGTACCGAAAGCCGCCGACCAGCGTGTCGGTGCCGTTCACGGCGCTCACGCGCACGTCGACCGCGGCACCGCTCGGGCCCGTCGGCGTCGTGCACTCCAGGCGCGTGTCGCTCGTGCGCGCGACGGCCGTGGCGCGGGCCGAGCCGAAGAAGACCTCGGGCAGGGCGCTGCCGGTGGCGAAGGCCGAGCCGTTGATCTGGACGCGCGTGCCGCCGAGCGCGCTGCCGTTCGCAGGGCTCACGCTGAGGACGTCGATGACCGGGTCGTAGAGGAACGGCGTGCCGAGCTGCGCGGCTCCGTTCTCGTTGGACAGGGCCACGCCGACCAGGCCGGGCGCGTGCGGCGGGATCGTGCACTGAAGCGTGGCATCGTCGAGCACCTGGACGGCCTTGGCCGGAACGCCGCCGAAGGTCACCACGCTCGGCCCCGGAGTGGTGATCTCGAATCCCGAACCGCTCAGCGTCACGCGCGTGCCCCCGCTGGCGAGTCCGCGCGCGGGAGTCGCACCCGTCAGGGTCGGCAGGCGCCGGTATGCGTATCCGTCATCCAGCACGACCTGACCATTGCGGTTGATCACCCGGATGCTCACGGTCTCCCCGGGCAGCCCGGGCGGTGTCACGCAGGTGAGCGTGTCGTCGGCCAGCACGCTCACGGAGCTGGCCGGCGAACCGTCGAAGAGCACGAGCGGCGGACCCGCCAGCTCGGCCGCGAATCCGCCGCCCATGAGGACCACCTCGTTCCCGCCGAACGACGTGCCGGTGGCCGGGTCGAGGGCCAGGAGGCGCGGCTCCGGGGCCTGCAAGCGGACGTTACCGTGGGGTTCGATCGACTCGCGCACGCCCGGGATCGGACACGACCCGTAGACCTCGCCCGAGCCGCGCACGATCAGGCGGTTGCTCGGATCGTTGCGCACGTCGATGACGAGATCGATCGATCCCGGAGTGTGGCCTTCGCGCAGGAAGAACCAGATCTTCCCCAGCGGTGAGGCGAAGCTAAGGAGCTCTTCCTGACACGCGCCCGTGGCGCTGCGCAGGGTGCGGAACGCCGTGCGATCCGCCGCCGTCCAGCCGGGCATGCCTTTGGCCCAGGTCGCATCGCGGCTGTGGAACGTGATGTCGACGATCGGGTAGCCACGCCGACGCAGCTCGCGAATGCAGTCGGCGTTGATGTGGTCGATGTGGCCGTGCGGGGTCACGAAGCGGATGGGCGTGTTCTCGGGCACGCGCCCCATGCAGAAGCGGATGATGGCGTCCACGCGGCGCACATCGTGGGCGGCATCGACCGTGGGCTCGACGAAGGAGTTGGGGTCGCCGTAGCCCGCGCCGAAGAGCAGCACCTCGCCATTCGCCAGCGGGAAGATGAACATGCCCACGTTGTTGTCGATGCGCGGGTTGTCCGCAGCGATGGCCTTGCCGCTGTACACGCAGTAGAAGCCCAGCGCGTCGTCGCCGGTGATGGGCACGAAGTCCTCGCCGCGCCGGAGCGGCCCGGCTCGGTTCAGGCGTGCGTTCTCGAGCGTGCAGCTACGCACGGTCACGCCGCCTGGCTTCCCGAGCCTGGCCGTGCCGTACGGGCCGGTGACCGTCAGGTGCACGTCGTAGACCCCACCCTCGGTGTAGACGTGGGTTGGATTCTGCAGGTTCGAGGTCTGGCCATCGCCGAACTCCCAGACCCAGCTGGTGATATCGCCGAAGGAGCGGTCCACGAAGCGCACGGCGAGCGGGGCCTCTCCGGCTCCGGGACGCACGACGAAGAGCGCGATCGTGGCGGGCCCATCCTGCGGTCGCGGTGCACTCGTGCCGTGCTGGGCAACGATGCCCTGCACGAGGCACAGGAGAGCCACGACCAGGAGCCTGGGGCGGAGCATGGGTGGGGAGGGAATGCGCTCGGTCCTGGTCCGCTCCTCCTTCGGGAGACCAGCCGGGATGGGGATCCGTCGAAACCTATCTCGCCGCGCGCACTCGGGTCGGCGCGAAGGCGCCGCGCGCGGCTCCGCAGGGCAGAAAACCCTTCTGGCCCGAGTTCGTGGACGACGCTCGCGTGCAAGAGAACCCCTTGCGCAGCGCCTCAAGCAGCCGCGCGGCGCCGCCGATATGGCCCTGCCCCGGCTTCCCGACGCCTCCAGCGTTCCCAACCATGACCGACCGGATCCGCACGCTCGTCAAGCGCATCACCGAGACTCGTCCCGTGCAGAGCGCGCGGCGCCAGACCTTGCTGCAAGAGCTGCGCGCGCTGCGCGGCGACATCGACGCCCAGGCTGCGCCGGACCAGGCCCACAGCCTGGACGCGGCGCTCCTGCTGATGGAGTTCATGAGCCGCTCGGACGATGTTGCTACCGCCGACACGCTGCAGATCGTGGCCAGCCTGGTGGGGACGATCGACGAGTCCATGGTGCGTAGCACGCCGGGGCGCGCGCAGCTGCGCATGCTCACCCCGACCAGCCACGACGTGGCCGAGCACAACGACCTGCGTATGACCCAGGAGTTCCTGCTCGGGAGCATCCTGCTGCAGGCCGGCAAGATCTCGCCCGAATCGCTGACGCGCGCCTTGCAGCTACACGCCTCGAGTCAGCTGCCCCTGGGCCAGTGCCTGGTGCAGCTCGGCGCCGCCAGCCCGGAGCAGATCGCCAGCGCGGTCGCGTATCAGGACCGGCTGCGGGAGGATGAGCGCGCCACGCGCCCCGAGGGCGAGCGCCCTGTCCATGCGCCTGCGCCTGCCCAGGCACCCGTGCACGGCAGCATGAACCTCTCGCCCAAGCAGCGCGGCTTCGTGCAGTCGATGCACGCTCAGGTGCTGGGGGAGGTCCTGATCCGCCTGGGTACGATCACGCGCGAGCAGCTCGAGCGCGCACTCCAGGTCCAGCGCGCCGCGAGCGTGCACGTCGGCGAAGCCCTGGTCGAGACCGGTGCCGCGAGCTGGGAACAGATCCGCAAGGGTCTCGAGGTCCAGAAGCAGCTACGCCGCAACGCTGCCTGAGCTCGGCGGAGCGCCCGAAAAAAAGGGCCGCGGCCCCGCAGGGATCAGGGAGGAGCGGGAGAGACCCTGCGGAGCCGCAGCATGGGCCAAGGGCACCAGACCAGAGGAAAGATACCCCGCTCCCCAGGCGGCGGCGGCGCATCCTGCCGGAGATTGCGCTGCGCACGACCACGCACGCTCGCGCGGCTCGCGCGCAGCTCGGCCGCGAGCCCGGACTCCCGGCCGATCCATCTGGGTTCAGCGCTTCCTGAGCAAGTCGCGGATCTCCTCGAGCAAGACCTCCTGACGCGGCGGAGCGGCCGGCGCAGCCGGGGCGACGGCCTCCTTCTTCTTGGCTGCATTCAGGGCCTTGATCACCAGGAAGAGACAGAAGGCCACGATGAGGAACTTGATGATCGCGTCGATGAACTTGCCGTACGAGAGGAGCACGGCGGGCACGGTCTGCGCTCCGGCCGTGTCCTTGACGGCGGCCTTGAGGGCGATGGCCTGGTCGGAGAAGCTGATCCCGCCGGTGGCCAGGCCGACGACGGGCATCATCACGTCGGACACGAGCGAGCCGACGATCGCGCCGAAGGCGCCGCCGATGATGACGCCCACGGCCATGTCGACGACGTTGCCCTTCAGGGCGAAGGCTTTGAACTCGGAGATCATTCCCATGAGGGTCGGTTCTTCTGGAAGGGGTGCATCCGGCCGGGACAGGACGGGGGGCCAGTCGGACGGCCGACTGGTGGAGTCCAGAGCATATCCGCCCGGGATCCCCGGGCGAGGCAACCGTCACGCCCGGGGGTCCAGCGGCAGCAACTCGAAGGCCAGGTCGCGCACGATGGCGGCGAGCTTTTCCTGGAGGTCGCTTCGGTCGGTGCCCCCCAGGTTGACCACCCCGTAGCGCACGCTCTGGCCATCCTCGACGTCGCTCGCCACGCGCAGCACGTCGCCGCTCTGACACTCGCTCCACGCCAGCGTGCCGGGAAAGCGGCGCGCAACAGCGGCCTGTTGCTCGGCGCTCGGCGCGCGGAGGAGGCGAGTCGTGCGGAAGACGCGCAGGGGAATACTGGCGGCCGCGCGAAAGGGACCCGCGCCGCGGCGGATGTTCGGGCTCTCGCCGCAGGCCAGCGCCAGGGCGAGCTCGAAGCCGCCCGTCCCCAAGACCTTGGCGTACAGATCGCCGAACTGTCCGCACAGGCGTGGATTGATCTCGATCAGGGTCACGCGCTCGCGCGTGGCGTCGTGGAAGAACTCGACGTTGAACAGCGTCTGCTCGAGGCCGAGCGCCAGGGCCACGTCACAGGCGACCCGGCCCATGTGTTCCTGGACGGCCGCGGGAAGGTGCGAGGGGTAGTGGAAGCCCGCGAAGCTCGTGCTGCCAGGGTGAAAGAGGGTGTCGACGATGCCGAGCACGCTGGCCCGTCCGCCAGCGACCCAGCCCTCGACCGTGGCCTGCGCACCGCCCAGCAGCTCCTCGGCCAGGAAGGCGCGCGCGCCGTGCTCGAGGCGTGCGTGGCGCGCGGCGAGCTCGTCGAACAGGCGCCCGTAGTACGTCTGGAACTCGGCCAGGGCGGGCGCGGAGGCGAAGTCTCGCAGGGCGTTCCGGTCGTCGATGCGCCGCGCGAAGAGCGAGAAGGAACCCTTGACCGGCTTGACGAAGCACGGGAACGAACTCTCCGCCGGCCAGGAGCGCTCGTCGGCCGGCTCGAAGAGCGCGAAGCGCGGCACCGCCTCGGGCGCGACGCGCTGTTGCGTCAGGCGCGCGTAGTACTTGTGCGCGGCCACCAGCACGTTCGCCGGACTGGACCCGGGCAGGCCGAGCGCCTCGGCGATGGCCGCGGCCGCGATCGCGCCCGGGTAGTCGCTGGAGCTGAAGACCCCGTCGATGCGCCCGCGCCAGGTGCGCACGCGCGCGTCGATGTAGGCGAGCACATCCAGGTCCCAGCGCACCTCGTCGTCGCGCGGCTCGTCGAAGTGGAGTTCGTAGGGTGCACGCACCTCGGCCGGCAGGGCCGCGAGCTGGCGTTCGTCCCAGGCCGTGGGAAAGACGACCAGGACGCGCTTCTTCTTCATCCCTGGCCGCGCTCGTCGTGCGGCGAGCTCCGCAGCGAGGCGAACACGCCGAGAGCCAGGGCGGCGGCGATGACGCCGAGCGACAGGAGGTTCGGGATCTTGTAGTGGTGCTGGAGCAGCATCTTCACGCCCACGAAGGCCAGGATGAACACCAGCGCCATCTTCACGTGCCGGAAGCGCTCCATCAGCCCGGCCAGGGTGAAGTACAGCGAGCGCAAGCCGAGGATGGCGAAGATGTTCGAGGTGAAGACCAGGAAGGGGTCCTGGGTCACGGCGAACACCGCCGGGATCGAGTCGACGGCGAAGAGCAAGTCGGTCGACTCGACATCACCAGCGCCAGGAAGAGCGGCGTGATGGCGCGCTTGCCGTTCTCGATCACGAAGAACTTCGAGCCGCGAAAACCGTCCGTGACCGGGTACAGGCGCCGGAAGAAGCGCACCAGCACGTTCTTGCTCGGGTCGACCTTCTCGTCGCCCGCGAACAGCAGCTTGGCTGCCGTCAGCAGCAGCAGCACCCCGAAGACGTAGATGATCCAGGTGAAGCGCGCGATCAGGATCGCGCCTGCCCCGATCATGATCCCGCGCATCACCAGGACGCCGAGAATGCCCCAGAAGAGCACGCGGTGCTGCTGCGACAGGGGTACGCCGAAGTACCCGAACACCAGCGCGATCACGAACACGTTGTCCAGGCTCAGGGACTGCTCCAGCACCCAGCCCGTCAGGTACATCAGGGCGGCGTCGTGCGCCGTGAGCCCCACGCCGAACTCGGTGCCCGCGCCGGCCCACCCGTTCGCGAACATGAGGTACACCAGGCCGCCGAAGGCCACGGCCAGCACGGCATAGAAGCACGTCCAGCCCAGCGCCGTGCGCATCGGGATGACGTGCGCGTTGCGGTTGACCAGCAGCAGGTCGAACAGCAGGATCCCGAGGATCAGGACCAGGAAGCCGATCCAGAGCAGGAGCGTCATCGCGCGCGGGTAGGAAGAGAGAGCTGCTCGATCCAGTGACGGAGCAGGGGCAGGAAGTGCGCAGGTTGCTCGAGCATGGGGAAATGGCCCGAGCCCTCCAGCAGCAGGGCATCGAAGTCGGCCAGGGCGCGGTTCTCCTCGAGTGCGGTGACGAGCTCGGAACCAGCGCGCGAAGCGGTGTTGACCACGCGCACCGGGACTCCGGCCTCGCGCAGCGCCGTGGCGAGCTCGAAACCCTCCAGTCCGCGCAGGAGCCCGAGCGCCGCGGCGCGATCCGTGCGCAACGCGCGCGCCTGGATCCAGTCCAGGAGCTCAGGCTGCGTTCCGGGCGACGCCACCCCGCGGATGGAAGCCTCCAGCGCACGCGGGAAGTCGGCCTCGAGGCCGGCAGCGACACCCTCCAGGAACCCAGGCGGGTAAGCGAAGCCGGCGTCGTGCAGGCTGTCGACTCCGATCACGCCGCGCACGCGCGGCGCGAGGCGCGGGGCCGCGAGCAGTGCCACGGGCGCGCCCATCGAATGCCCGATCAGGATCACGTCGTCCGCGCCCGAGGCCGTCACCACTGCGACCAGGTCGTCCGCCAGGGAGGCGAGCGTCCAGCGTTCTCGGTCCGCGCCGGAAGCTCCATGCCCCGCGAGGTCCAGCGCCAGGGTGCGATGGGTGGGCGCGAGCGCTTCCATCGTCGTGCGCCAGAAGCCCCGCTCGCCACACCAGCCGTGCACGAAGACGAGCGTGGGCGCGCCGGCACCGCGTTCCTCGAAGGCGATCGGCACGCCGTCCGCCGAGAGGATGCGTTGCTCGCGGGCGCGCTCGCCGGAGCGGACGCTGCTACATGCGCTGGCAGCGCTCGCCAGGAGCCCCAGGGCCGCCGTCAAGGCTGCGAGGACCTGCATCGATGGAGGCGGCGGCGATCTGGTTCCGGAGCAGGCTGGCTCCCGGAGTAGGATTCGAACCTACAACCCGCCGGTTAACAGCCGGCTGCTCTACCGTTGAGCTATCCGGGAACGGAAGCGCGGAGAGCGTAACGGCGGGGGTGGGGGAGTCAAGGCAGGCGCGCCTCAGGGCGAGCGCTGCAGGGCATCCCGATCCTCGGGCCCGAAACGGACGGGCCCCCGCGGGAGCCGAGCGAGGTCGAAGTGCGCCAAGACCTCGCGCGCGCTGGCGGCTTCGGGACAAGCGAGACCGGCGCTGCGGGCGGCCCAGGCGACGATCCGGCGCGGGTCGACCCCGTCCGAACGCAGCGCAGCCAGGGCCAGGTCGCCGCGGCGCTTGGCCAGGCGCGCGCCGTGCTCGTCGACCACCAGCGGCACGTGGAACCAGCGCGGGTGCGGCAGGCCGAGCGCGCGTTGCAGGTGCCATTGCCGCGCGGCGCTCGCGCGCAGATCGTCGCCGCGCAGGACCTCGTTCACGCCCATGCGTGCGTCGTCGACCACGACGGCGAGCTGGTAGGCGAAGAAACCGTCGCGGCGGGCCAGCAAGAAGTCTCCGACGTCGCGCTGCACGTCGGCACGAAAGCGGCCCGCGACACCGTCCTCGAGCTCGACCTCGCCTTCCGGCACGCGCAGGCGCACGGCGAGGGCGGAGTCGAAGTCCGCCCCCGCAGCACGCGTGCGACAGGTCCCCGGATAGCGCAGCTCGCCGTCGCTCGCGTGGGGCGCGCTCAGGGCACGCGCGATGTCCGCTCGCGAACACGCGCACAGGTAAGCCTGGCCCGCCGCGAGCAGCCGCTCCACAGCGAGCGTCAGGGCGGACGTGTCCTCGGATTGCAGACTGGGAGTCTCGTCCCAGTCGAGTCCGAGCCATTCGAGAGCGCGCAGGCACTCCGCGCTCATGCCCGGCTTGACGCGCGCGCGGTCCAGGTCCTCGAGCCGCAGGAGCACGCGCCCGCCGCGCGCGCGCGCGTGCCACCAGGCCAGCAGGAACGTGCGCGCGTGGCCGAGGTGGAGGTGGCCGGTGGGGCTGGGTGCCAGACGGCCGACGGGCGGAGGGGAGGGAAGCACGAGTAGGTCGGGCTGGCGCACGGCAGCACTCGGCCCTTGCGAGCGCCCCGCGCGGCGGACAAGGTAGCGCTACTCAGCCATGGCCCAAGAACAGCTGCTCGACGAGCTCGCCGCCGCGCTGCCCGACCTCCCGCGCTGGGTGGCGCCGCGCGGACTGCTCCTGGCTCGACGCTGCGACATCCTGCTCGGACCCGAGGGCAAGCGCGGCGCCGGCTACCTGGTGCTCGAGCACGGCGGCCCCGAGGCCTTCGCGGTCCACCGCCCCGCGGCTTCGCTGGTGACGCAACTCGGTCAGCTCGGGTCTCCGGCCGAGCGCATCCTCGTGCCGATCGAGAACGCCGAGCCGTGGCGCGCACTCTTGCCAGGCTGGCGCGAGCAGGCTGCCGTGGTGCACGTGCACCCCGCGCCCGGCACGCTGCCCCGGCCCATCCACCCCACGCGTTTCCTGACGCTCGACGACGTGGCCGCGTTCGACGCGCTGCCGCCCGCCCTCGCGGCCGAGCTCAGACGTGCGCTCGCGCGCGGGCCCGTCGCGGCGACCTTCGATTCCGGACGCGCGGTCGCCTTCTGCCACGCTGCCTACCGCACCGAGAGCTGGTTCGACCTCTCGCTCGACACGCTGGACGAGTATCGCCGCAGGGGCTTCGCCACCTCCGCCGCCGCGTACCTGATCCACCACCTCCTGGCGCAGGGCAAGAAGCCGGTGTGGGGCGCGCTCGACGCCGACACCGCTTCCATGAACATGGCCAAGAAGTATGGCTTCCGCGCGGTGGACCGGATGATGGTCTTCGGCGCGCCGAAGGCGGGGTGAAGAAAGAGGGAGACGCACCGCGGAGGCGCGGAGAACGCGGAGGAAGAGGGAGCAGAAGAAGAGAAGAAGCGAAGAAGAGAAGAAGAGACGCCGACAAGAAGAGAAGAACAGAGAATGGGGAAGACCTCCGGATCGCCAGGTTC
>JANOGB010000313.1:0-3354 GCA_031413955.1 Planctomycetota bacterium
CCACGGCGCCGCGTTCGAGGAGCGCCTCAGCGCGGCCAGCGCCGTCGGCAGCGACGGCGGACCGATCGTCATCTACTTCCTCGCCGGCCGCAGCCCGGGCCTGCGCTCCAGCAACTCGCGCCAGGAAGAACCGTGGCGCTACCCCGAGCGCTACGGCCCGCGCTCACCGAGCTTCGCTCGCGCCCTGCGCGCCCCGGCGCCCTTCGAGCGCACGCTCTTCGTCTCGGGGACCGCGAGCATCGTCGGGCACGCGAGTCGCCACCACGACGACGTCCGTGCACAAGTCGACGAGACCCTGCGCAACCTGGAGGAGGTCGCACGCTCGTCCGGCGTCCCGGCGCGCGGCCGGAACTGGTTCCTCAAGATCTACCTGCGCGATGCGGAGGACGTGGACTCCGTGCAGGCCCGCCTGCGCGAGACCTTCGGCACCGAGACGCCGATGCTCTTCCTGCGCGCCGACGTCTGCCGCCCCGAGCTGGCGCTCGAGATCGAGGGAGTCTTGACCAGCGGGTAATCGAAGACCGAGTCGCCGAAGCACATCCGCAAGAGTCCTCTCCGATTTCGCTTCATCCTCCTTCTCTTCGGGAGAAGGATCCGTACCCCGTTCGTGGTCGCGAGGAACCGACGCGGGTCGAGGGGATCCCGGAACACGACCTGGGCGTAGGCGAAGCCGGACGGCACGTCCGCGGGCAGGGTCACCTCCAGCGCGCCGCGGCCTTCCGCGTCGGTCTTCAGCTGGATCAGGATCGTCGATGCAGTTCGCTCGACGAGTCCTCGGCATCCGCCCGCGAGTGACTGCGAGAGAGGCGCCGAACCGATGGCGAGCGTGCCGGTGGCGAGGGCCGGAGCATGCGTGCAGACGTAACGGAGCTTGCCAGCGTGGACGTCGCCTTCCATCTCGAGACGGGGGAGCGCGGAGTCGGGTTGCGCGTGCGCGTCGCATCCATCGCCGTATGCCTGGAACGGCTCGCCTTCGCTTCTGATGGATTCTTCGGACTCGAGCACGAACGAGACGCCGGTGAGCCACGTCACCGGGACGGGAGCACCCGGCCTTTCGGGCAGAGTGACCTCGACCCGGAGACGGTCTGCGCCGTGACACGGGACAGAGGCCAGCACGGGCCGCCCGGACGAGGAGCGATACAGGAGCTCTCCGGCTTCGTCGCGCACGGACAGGATCGGCGCGGCCTCGACGCCCGCGGGGACCTCACACCCGTGCAGGAAGTCCAGCGCGGCGTACGCGCGCAGCGTGTGGAAGGTCACCTCGGCTCGTCCGCCGATCGGCTCGAACCGGAAGCAGCGCAGGGCCTGGTCCGGCGACCCGAGCGGGTCGTGCGGCTCCCAGGGGACCACCCGTACGCCGCCCCCCTCAAGCCTTGGCTCGAAGTCGGGGAAGCGCTCGTCCACGACCCGCAGGAGGAAGTATCCGTCGTAGTACTCGCGCCGCGGAGTATCGAGTCGGAACGGGACGGCGGCGACGATCTCCACGCGATCGAACGGATTGCCGAACCAGCCGGTGGGCCGCAGTGGATCCACGAGGTAGCGGATGTCGTTCTCCTGGACGTATTCGAGGATCGTCCGTCCACGCGCGCGCGCCTGGATGATGTCGTCGTTCGCGAGCCCATCGAAGTTGACCACCGTGGCCTCGGTCAGGAATCCCACCACGCCCGCGTTGTAGGCGCCGATGCGCTGCCCGGGCTCGAGGAGCTCGTTCACGCGCTCGGCGGCGGCGACGATCTGGGTCCAGCTATCGGAGCGTGGACGGAACTCGCCGGGCGTTCGCAGGGGCCGGAGCGCGTGCACGCCGCCGAGGAGCAGCCCGGCCGCGACCAACGCGGCGAGGAGGGAGGGGCCGAGGCCCTGCTCCTCGCCCTGCGCTCGCGAGCTGACCAAGGTCGCGGCCATGGGCGCCAGGAGGGCGAGCAGCACGGGCAGATCGGCGATGTACCAGGCGTAGTAGTGGCGCACCTCGTTCATCCGCTCGATCCCGAGGAAGATGGGATTCAACGCGGCACCCAGAGTCGCCGCGGCGATCGAGGCGGGCACGAGCCAGGCGCCAGGACAGGCGCGTAGCGCATGGTCGCGCCGGAGTACGAGCAGGAGACCGACCAGGAGGAACGGGAAGATTGTCGCGACCACGCTTGCAGCAGGCTCTCCTTGAGGCAGGTGGAAGGCGCTCGGCCGGCCAAGGGAGTAGGCGAACACGTCGCGGAGGTACGGTCCCACCGCGGCGAAGAGCGCCGGGGCATGGTCATCGAACCTCCCGTTCCGCACGGCGTCGACGAAAGGCTGCATCTTCAGCGAACCCGAGGTCGGCAGGAGCCTCCCGTGGACGGCGAGCGCGTGGACAGCCCAGGGCGTCACGACCAACGCCATGCCACCGGCCAGTGTCAGGAGCCGCTTGGCACGCCATCCTCCCGCGGAAAAGAGCGCGGTCGTTCCCGCGATCAGCAGGGTCGACGGCGTGATACGGCACGACATCGCCAGTCCAGCGACGACCCCGCACACGAGCAACGCGCGCCGGGATCCCTGCTGGCGACAACGATGAGCCTGCCAGAGGGAGAGGACAAGCAGCAGCGCGTACAGCGCGGATTCCTTGAGCGTCGTGTAGCCATGAGCCAGCGTTCCGTTGAGCAGGAACCCGTGCGCTCCGACCACGGCCGCGAGTCCGGCGCGGAAGGCGCCACAGGGTCGGAGGAGCCGGTACAGGAAGCCCGCGATCGCCGCCGCGGTCGCGGCGAAGAGGACGTAGTTCGTCCACAGGGCCACTCGGAAGAAGGCGAATCGGTCCTCGAAGAATGCCGCGAGCAGCGTGAGGAACCAGGCATAGACCGGTTGCACGCCGAAGGTCGGATGCTCGCCGTCGAAGCTCCAGAAGCCGCACTCAGAGAAGCGGAAGGCGGGCAGGACGTAATAGAAAGAGTCGTCCGGGACGCTCGCCACAAGCGCGCGGAGCTCCCCGGCGAAACAGCGCTGACCCGCCCACACGAGCAGCAGGACGGCGTTCGCAGCCGACGCGATCCAGAGCCAGGTTCGCCAGCCGAGCCTCCACGTCGTCATTGGATGCACCGAAAACTCCGCCTGCCGTACGGCGCGGTTCCGGTAGCCTAGCCTGGGAACGCCAGCCTCCAGCCTGGCTCTTCCTTCCGAGGCGATCGAAGAAGACCGATCGAAGGAGACGACGAGCCGGGCTGGAGCCCGGCGCTCCCAGGGGATCATGAAGCAAGACAGCGTGCGCGTCCGGGACCCGCAACTCCAGCCACTCGCCTGTCGGCTCGTGGCTGCGGATGCGCTGCCCGCGACGGCTCGCGGCGAGTTCACGCTGGCGACCGTCCACTACTGCTCGGTCCGACCTCA
>JANOGB010000314.1:0-7400 GCA_031413955.1 Planctomycetota bacterium
GGTCCCCGGCACGCACCGCTACCTCGTCTCCCCTCAGGGCAAGCTCAAGATCACCGCCGCGCTCGCGGCACGCCAAGCCTCGGTCGCCAAGCTGGTTGCCAACGCCGCTTGAAAAGTCTTGCTCGCCCTGCAAGCGGCCGACGAATAGAAGATCAGAGCCGCTGCGACCCACGCCCTCTGCGCCGTGCGAGTCGACGCTTGCGCGCACCGTCGCACCGAGCGCGGGGTCGTGCACGAAGAGGTCATCGACGGCGTTCGTGTCGCCGGGCACGACCAGAGATCCGCAGCCGACCTGGCGCGGTCGAACTACGGGTCGCCTCGGGCATCCGATCAGAAGATCGGGAGGCCGCTCGGCACCGAGGTCGGGACGACGTCCGCCAGCGTGAACGCGTCTCTGGCCGTGAGTGCGCCCAGGAACTCCACCATCGCGTCGACGTCGAAGTCGTTCTGCGCCTGCAGGCGCAGATCGAGCGAAGCCAGCACCTGTTCGGAGTTGGGCACCAGTGATGTCACCAGATCCGGATCGAAGACGTTCGACTGGATGTCGTACTGGCGATTGCTGAGCGCGGCGTCGCGGTAGTGGGAGACGATGTTGCGCAGCGTCGCGAACTGTCCGGCGTGGCCGTAGGGGGCGGTCAGCTCCACGTTGAGCAGACTCGGCGTGCGGAACATGTAGCGGTCCTCGAAGCGGGCGGTGACGTTCGCGCGGCCGAAGTCCTCACCCAGGAACACGCCAAAAGAGCCACCGACGCCCGGACCGAGCTGCGGCAGGCCGGTGTTGTGGTGCTGCTCGTCCGACAAGAGCGCCCCGGAGTGGCAGCGGACGCAGCCCGCGGGGCCGAAGAACTCGAGGGCGCCGTGGACCTGCACCGGCGTGAGCGCCCGGTCGTCGCCGCGCACGAAGCGCTCGAAGGGGCTGTCGGTTCTTGCGAACGCGCGCGCCTCGAAGGCGGCGATGGCGTTCGAGGCGTGAGCAAAGTTGAAGTCCTGGATTGCGACGCCCGGATAGGCGGCGCGCAGCAGGTCCACGTAGCCCGGCAGGTCGAGCAGGCGCTCGGTCAGCTCCGCCCACACTCGCGCGGTGTTCTCGGGGTCGCCCCCGTTCGAGTTGTAGCCATCACCCAGGTCGCCGAGCGGGTTCTCGCCCGGCTGGCCGCGCATCTCCTCGCGCGAAACCGGCGGCAGCATGGCCTGGGCCGCCATCAGCTCGAGACCGGGCGAGAAGGCCGCGCGCATCCCTTCGGTGAGATCCACGGCCGGCGGGACCGACATGATGTCGCCGGCGGTCTCGACGCGCCCATCCCAGAAGAGCTCGCGCTTCACGTGCAGCGCGAAGAGCGAAGGACTGTTGCGGGGAATCATCGTGCCACCGTCTCGGCCCGGCCCGAATCCGAAGCCGCCCACGCCGTCCGACAGCGTGCGTCCGTCGCCCGTGAAGAACTGGGGCATGTGGCAGGTCGCGCACGAGACGTCCTCGTTGCCAGACAGGACCTTGTCGAAGAACAGCGCCTGGCCGAGCGCGACCAGCTCGTCCGAGACGGGCGGCGGCGCGGGCAAGGGCTGGATGCCCGCGGCGAAGAGCTCGTGGCGTAGCGCTTCCACCTCGATGGCGCTGACTTCCTCGGACCCTCCCGACGAACTTCCACAGGCCGATGCCAGCAGGGCGGACGAAAACGCGAACGCGGACGCAGACAGGTACGGACGGGACATGTTCGATCCTCCTTGGGAAAGGTGGCCTGGCAAGGACCGGGCCAGGCGAGGTGGCCTCGGACCGCAGGTCCGTAGTCCTCGCCGAAGGGACTAGGCTAGCGCCTCGCGGCGGTTTCAGGTGACTCGTTCGTTCCGCGCCCAACCGGCGGGGCGATCGGGTCCTCCCGAAGGGCCGCGCCGCAGGCCTGGGTGAAGGATTGCCTATTTCGCGCGGATCACACGATCGCCGGTCTTCGTGTCCACGGCCAGGACCGAGGCGCGCGCGGCGTCCAGCACGTAGGCGATCGGCGTGCGCGGAATCGAGCCCACGGTCGCGGAGGGCACGAGCTCGAGCGCCACGGGTCGGCCCAGGGCAGGCCCTGCCCCCACCGTCGCCCCGGAGAGAACCGTCGCCAACTGGTCCGTGACGAGCAAGAGCGCAGGCGGATCGGTGACCGTGACCAGGAACCGCTCTCCATCGAGGGCCAGATCCGTGGGCGTGCCAGGTAGCTCGGGGAGAAAGGAGAGCACGCGATCGCCGCTGAACAGGTCGACCGAGAAGAGCGCCTGGAGCTCCGCGTCGAGGACGATGGCGAAGGCGTCGAGGGGCCCGAGGTCGATCTCGATCGCGACCGGGTCGACCATGTCTGGCCCCGAGCCGTGAGTCGCGTCGGACACGATCGAGCGACTCCCGGTGGAGAGATCGACGCGCAGGATGGCCGCAGGAGCACCGAGCGGCATGTCGACCACCACGGCGGCACTCGAGCATTCGACCACCGAGGGCTCCAGCACCATGCAGCTCAACCTGGAGAAGCCCGGGCCAAAGCCGGTACCCCCACCGGAGATCGTCCTGCGGCTGCCGGTGAGCAGGTCGACTCCGACCAGCCCGGGCAGGCCGGCGTCGAGCACCGTGAGGCAGGCTCTCGGGCCGCGGGACAGGGCTGCGGCCGACACGCGCAGGAAGGGAGCACCCGTTCCGCGCTCCGTACCGGAGATCAGCTCCCGCGCGCCGTTCCAGGCGTCTGCCGTGAAGAGCTCCGTCGGCTCAGCCACGGCGAGTCGCTCGGGAAGCAAGAGACTGCTTGCCAGTGCGATCGGCCGCACGATCGGCGGCCCCGACCCCGATGTGATGCCGGAGACGATCCGGCGGTCGCCGAACGCGACCTCGACCAGGGCATCCATGGAACTGTCGAGCACGAGCGGAACACCATCCAGGCGCACCGCAACGGCGGCCGGCGTGAGCCAGTCGGGCCCGTTGCCCACGGAGTGCGAAGAGAAGACCTGACGGTCACCTGAGGCGAGATCGACCTCGAAGACTCCTCGCGCCCCGAGATCGGTGACGAAGGCGCGGTCCTGGAAGATGTCGACGGCCATGTCGAACGGAGTGACGAAGGCCGGACCCGAGCCCGTCGTCCCACCGGACAGGACGGTGCGGTTCCCTGTTCCCAGGTCCACGGCCAGGATCACGCGCGTGGACTCGAGCGTGACGAGGGCGCGGTTGCGCGCGGGGTCGAGCGCGATCCGGCGCGGGGTGCTCAGGGACACCCCACTGCCGACCGTGTCGGAGGAAAGCGTGGAGCGCTGCCCCGTCGCGAGATCGACCGCCAGCAGCTCGGCGCGTGCTTCGTCCACGACCAAGGCGCGATTCCGGAGCAAGTCCACCGCAATCCCCTGCAAGTCGAGCGGCGTGGGACCACCGCCGAGGCTCGGGCTCGAGAGCAGTGTCTGGGCCCCCGTCGCGAGATCGACGAGGACCACGGCATCCAGCTCTCCGTCCGTCACCACTACGGCATCCAGGCTCGCGACCAGGTCCAGGTCGCGCGGACTCGCCAGCAGCGCGCCGCCCCCGACGCCAGGCCCCGTGACCACGCTGCGGGCTCCCGTCGGTCGCACGCGAAAGACCGTGCGCAGCAGTGGATCCAGCACCAGGGCGTCACCCGCGGCCAGGTCGAAGGTCAGGCTGCTCGGCTCGATCCACAGGGCGCTTTCGCGGCGAATCGTGAGCTGGGCGGCGGATGTAGCCAGGTTGTCGAGCGTGTCACGAGTCTCCACACGGATCGTGTTGATGCCCGCATTCAGGGGCACGGAGACTCTCCAGAGCGAATCGGAACCGAGCACGGCCCTCGAACCCGCCACCCGGACGACCGCGATGCCGGTCTCGTCGCTCACGGCCATCGTGAGGGTCACCTGAGCCGCATCCGTCAAACAGTCATCGGGAGGGAACTGGATGGCCGCCAGCGGCGCTTCCCCGTCGCTCCCGCCGACCGGGTTCCCGCTCGAGCTGGACGAATCCCCCTCACACGCAGCACAGAGGAGGATGAGAACGATCGCGTTTGCCGAGCGACGCCACCGGCACAGGATCGATCGCAGCACTTCGAAATCCTCCGACACGCAGGGACTGGGAGCTCTCGGGAGCTTCTCTCACCAGCTTCTCTCACCAGCTTCTCTCACCGAACGCATGCAGCATGCCATCCTTCCACGCTGGCACGGTTTCGCGAAGAGGATCGCCTCCGCCGCGCCCCGCTCCGGCGTGAGCGGCTACCGTGTCGGGATTCGAGCGCGAATCACCGGTCCTTCGGATCGAGGCCCATCCCGCGCCGGTCCGGGTAGGCCGGGCGCTTGGGCGCGACGTAGGGTTTCGTCTTCAGCTCCTCGAGCATCTGCGCGATGGCGCGGTCGAGCTGCGGATCGCCGCCGTCCAGCATGAGCGCCGGATCGTCGATCACCTCGATGTCCGGATCGACGCCGTGGCCCTCGACGCCCCAGGTACCGTCGTTCTCGTAGAAGGCGAAGCTCGGGCACTCGATGTCGCCGCCGTCGATCAGCGGCGGGTAGCCCGAGAGGCCGATGAGGCCGCCCCAGGTGCGCATGCCGATCAGTTTTCCGAGGCCAGCTTGCTTGAAGTAGAACGGGAACGCGTCGCCGCCCGAGCCCGAGAGGCCGTTCATCAGCATGCACTTCGGGCCGAAGTGCGCGTCCGGCGGCCAGGGCCAGTCGTGGCCGTCGCGCCGCGCCCAGTAGTTGGTCGCGGGGCGATTGAGCAGCTCGATGAAGCGCGTCGGGATCTGGCCGCCGGAGTTCCAGCGCTCGTCGATGACCAACGCGTCCTTCCGGAGCTGGCCCTGGAACTGGCGCACGAGGTCGTTCTGGCCGTCGATGCCGGTCGAGGGCACGTAGACGTAGCCCACGCGGCCGTCGGTCTTCTCGGCGACGTACTGGCGGTGCGCCTCGATCCAGGCGCGGTAGCGCAGGTCGCGCTCGCTCTCGAGCGTCCTGACGATGATCTCGCGCGCGTCCTCGTCGCGCGCCGGCTTCGCGCTCACGGTCAACGTCACCGTCTTCCCGGCCAGATCCTGGAACGCGGCCCAGGGATCGCGTGCGGGATCGAGCGGGATGCCGTTCACGGCCAGCAGGTAGTCGCCGGCCTTCACGTCCACCCCCGGCTGCGAGAGCGGCCCGCGCGCATCCGTGTCCCAGGGCCCGCCCTCGTGGATGCGCGCGATCTGGTAGGCGCCCTGCGCGAGCGCGTAGTCGCAACCCAGCATCCCGACCGAGCGCGCGGGCTGGTCGCCGACGTCGCCACCGGAGTAGTAGGCGTGGCCGACGTTGAGCTCGCTGATCATCTCGCGGATCACGTAGGAGAGGTCCTCGCGCGAAGCGCAGTCGTCCAGCATCGCGGCGTACTGCTCGCGCACTGCGACCCAGTCGACCTGGTGCATGCCCGGGTCGTAGAAGAAGTCGCGCATCATGCGCCAGGCGTCGGTGAAGATCTGCTGCCACTCGGCGCGTGGATCGACTTCGACTTCCATGCCGGCGAGCGGCACGGGCTCGAGCTTGGTGTCCTCCTTGGCATCGCCGATCTGGGGCTTCTCCTCCACGAAAGCGAGCAGCTTCTTGCCGTCGGCCGAGAGCGCGAAACCGCCGGCCTTCGCCGCCACCAGCTTCTCCTCGGGCTTGTCCGCGCTCGCGTCGAAGAGGTGGATCGACGGATCGCCCTCCACGCCCTGGATCGGATGGCGGACGTAGAGCAGGGCCCCGCCGTCGTTGACGCCGAGCGAGCCGAACACGCCGGGGTCGATGGGTAGCAGCACGACGCGCCGCTCGAAGCCGTCGAAGGCGATCTCGACCGGCTTCTCGGCTTCCTTCTCGTCCTTCTTCTCGGCGTCCTTCTTGTCGTCGTCTTTCTTGTCGTCGTCCTTCTTCCCGTCCTTTTCCTCTCCGTCTTTCTTTTCGCCGGTCTCCTCGTCGCTCTTCGGCGCAAGGGCCGACTTCTGATCCGCGCGCAGCGTCACGACGCAGAGCTGCCCGCTGCCCGCGTACAGGAACGAGCTGTCCATCTCGCCGTACAGCGGCACGAAGTTGCCGCGGCGGCGGAAGTAGAGGTAGTCACCCTTGCGATCGAAGACCGGATCCGCATCGTCGAACATGGCCGACGTGACGACGTGGTGCTCGCCCGTCGGGACCTCGTAGATCACGAGTCGCGACACGCCCGAGTCGGCGTCGGCCATTGCGTAGGCCAGCCAGCGCGAGTCGCGCGAGAAGCTCGGGTTGGTCTGGATCAGGTCGCCGGCCCAGGAGTCGCGCTCGACGACCTTCGGCGCGCCGCCCTCGACCGGGACGAGGTACAGCGTGCCCGTCTTGTCGCTGAACGCGAGGTGCTTCGAGTCCGGCGAGAACGTCATCAGCCGCCGGAAGGCGTTGCCGCCGCTGGTCAGCGTGCGCGGCTCGCTCTTGCCGTCGGCCGCCGCGAGGAAGATCTCGTACTCGCCGCTCGCGTCCGAGAGCCAGGCGATCCTCTTGCCGTCCGGACTCCAGGTGCCGTCGCGCTCGGCCACGGCGCTCGAGCGCGTCAGGTTGCGCGGGCTGCCCTCCTTGGCCGGCAGCGACCAGATGTCGCCGCGCGCGCTGGCGAGCAAGCGCTTTCCGCTCGGGCCGAGGTCCCAGGCCTGAAGGAACTCGGAGGCGTCGACTGCGCGCGACTTGAGACGGGCGCGCGCGCCCGGGATCGTGACGCTGACGACGCTGGTCTTGCCGCTGGCGAGGTCGAGCAGCGCGAGCTCGCTCCCGTGCTGGAAAACGATGGCGGTGTCGGCTCCCGATCCTCCGATGGCCGGCCACTTCACGTCGTGGTCGGCGTACTGCGTGACCTGGCGGCGCTGCAGCGTGGCCGGATCGAACATCCACAGGTTCAGCCGGTGCGATGGGCCGTCGTCCGAGAGGTAATAGAGCTGCTTCCCGTGCCACATCGGCGCCGTGTCCGTGCCCTCGAACGTCGTGGCGCGCTTCGACTTCTTCTCCACGAGGTCGAATAGCCAGATGTCGGTGGCCATCCCGCCGCGGTAGCGCTTCCACGTGCGGTTGTCGGCCGTGTGCGGCGTGTAGGCCAGCCAGCGTCCGTCGCTGGAGACGTCGGCGAAGGCGCCGTAGGGCACGGGCAGCGGCTCCGGCAGTCCGCCGCTCGCGCCGACGGTGAAGAGCTGCACTTGTCGGTCGCGTCCGGCGAGCCCGTTGGTGAAGAAGAGGAGCTTCCCGTCCGGAGTCCAGCCGCAGAGCGCCTCGCCCGCAGGATGGTGCGTCACGCGCGTGGGCACGCCGCCCGCGACCGGCAGCGTGTAGAGGTCCTGGTTGCCGTCGTAGTTGCCCACGAAGGCGATCGCACTGCCGTCCGGGCTGAAGCGCGGCAGACGCTCGGCCCCCGGCGGGCTCGCGAG
>JANOGB010000315.1:0-6743 GCA_031413955.1 Planctomycetota bacterium
GGAGAATATCTGCCGAGCTCGACGGGGCTTCTCCGCGCGGGAGAGACCACCCGCCTCCCCGTGCAGTCGAGCTCGCAGGCGCCACGCGGTCCGTCACCCGAGGCGCGCGCAGCGCGCCGCGGACCGCGTGGCGTCTGCGGGCTCGACTGCACGGGCGCCACGGGTCTGGTCACATCGCTCCCGCGCCGCGAGCGGGGACCCCGTCGAGCTTGCTCCACGGCCGGGACGATTCCTAGAGAACTCCGCCCACACAACTTCCTGAAGCCCCAGTCCTTCTTGCGCGGGCCCATAGCCTCGATCCAGGGATAGCGCCCATCCACCTCTTGCGTCGCTCGTGATGCCCTCCGTAGTGTCCTGCTCCCTTCTCCGCGAGCGAGCACCAGGCAAGCCATGACGAAGCCCATCCACGTCGGTCTGATCGGCACCAAGTTCATGGGGCGCGCGCACTCGAACGCGCTCGCACAGGTCGCGCACTTCTTCGACTTGCCGTGCGCGCCGGTGATGCAGATCGCGGTCGGACGCAACGCCAGGGAGCTCGCGATCTTCGCGGCGAAGTGGGGCTGGCGGCAGATCACCACGCGCTGGCAGGACCTGGTCGAGGACGAAGAACTCGGTCTCGTAGACGTGGCCACGCCGAATGACGTGCACGCGGAGCCGTCGATCGCGCTGCTCGAGGCAGGCAAGCACGTGGCCTGCGAGAAGCCGCTGGCTGGCACCCTGGCCGACGCGCGCGCGATGCGCGACGCGGCCAAGAAGGCGAAGAAGTCGAAAACCTTCGTCTGGTACAACTACCGCCGCTGTCCCGCGGTCGCGCTCGCGCACCAGCTGGTGAAGGAAGGACGCGTCGGGCGCATCTACCACGTGCGCGCGAGCTACCTGCAGAGCTGGGGTGGGCCGGGAACGCCGCTCGTGTGGCGCTTCCAGAAGAGCGCGGCCGGCTCCGGCGCCCACGGCGACCTGAATGCGCACATCGTCGACATGTGCCGCTTCGTGACGGGCGAGGAGCTGACCGAGATCCACGGCGCGGTCGCGCGCACCTTCATCGACGAGCGCACGATCCCCGGCACCAAGAAGAAGGGCAAGAGCACGGTCGACGACGCCGTGCTGTTCCTGGCCTCGCTCACGGGCGGCGGCGTGGCGAGCTTCGAGGCCACGCGCCTGGCCGCGCCGCACCAGAACGCGAACTCGCTCGAGGTCAACGGCGAGAAGGGCAGCCTGCGTTTCGACTTCGAGGACATGAACCTCTTGCGCTTCCACGACGCCACGCGCGGCCCGCGCGAGGGCGGCTGGACGCGCATCATGTGCACCTCCGCGGCGGGCCAGCATCCCTACGCCGGAAACTGGTGGCCCGACGCGCACGTGCTCGGCTACGAGCACGGCTTCACCAACATGCTGGCGGACGTCTTGCGCGTCCTCGGCGGCGAGAAGCCCACGGTCCCGCTGCCGGACTTCGAAGACGCCTACCAGACGCAACGCGTGCTCGAGGCCGCGCTGGTCTCGGCCAAGGAGCGCTGCGCGGTCAAGCTGAGCGAGGTGAAGTAGGCGTGGCCCGCGCCTGCTTGCCGGTTGGCTCGCGAGCCCGGAAATGAAGCTGCTGCAAGACTCGGCGGACGGCAAGACGCGTTGTGCCTGGTGCGGCGACGATCCGCTGTACGTCGCCTATCACGATCGCGAGTGGGGCTTCCCGCAGCGCGACGACCGGCGCCTCTACGAGAAGGTCTGTCTGGAGGGGTTCCAGTCCGGCCTCTCCTGGCTGACGATCCTGAAGAAGCGCGCGAACTTCCGCGCTGCCTTCGCCGACTTCGACTTCGCGCGCGTGGCGCGCTTCGGGAAGCGGGATGTCGCGCGGTTGCTGAAGGACGCTGGCATCGTGCGCCACCTCGGCAAGATCGAGTCGACCATCAACAACGCCCGGCGTGCCCTCGAGCTGGAGGAGGAGTGCGGGAGCTTGGCGACCTACTTCGAGCAGTACCGCTGCGATCGGAGGTTCGCCGGCTGGGTTCCCGTCAGCGACGAATCGAAGGCGCTCTCGAAGGACCTGCGCAAGCGCGACTGGAGTTACGTCGGCCCGACCACGATGTACGCCTTCCTGCAGGCGGTAGGGCTCGTCAACGACCACGCCCCGGGCTGCGACTTCCGCGCCGCGGCCGAGCGGGCACGAGCTATTCCAGTGCTTCGGCGAGCTTCTCGTCGTAGGCGCTGAGGACCGGCTCGCGCAGGAGCTCGTCCCAGAGTTCCGCGATGATCTCGGCCTCCATGTCGAAGAGCTCCTGGCGGGGCTCGCTGCGGTCGGATTCGATCGACGGGAGGTTCTCGACGTAGCCGGTCTGCGAGGAATCGAAGTTCTCCTCCAGCTTGGCGCGATACTCGGCCACCCTCTGTTTCAGCTCGGCGTGGCGCTCGGGGGAGTCGTTCTCCGCTCGCTGAGTGCTCACCCATTCGGCCAGTTGATCGACGTGCTCGTGGAGCTCATCGATCCACCCCGAGTTCTTCTCCGTCACCATCGGCCGATGCAGCGCATCGAGAACGGTGCCCCAGTCCTTGCGCGTTCGTTCGTTCCAGGGAAGCTTGTCGGTTTGGAGCTGATTCTCGAGACGAAGGAAGGCCTCGTGCCGGACATTCCGAGAACTGGACAGGGCCCCGAGGCTACGGGTCATGTCGGGATCGAGCGCGGCTGCTCTCGCTGCCGCAGGCATCTCGATGAGGCCTTCCTCGAGCGGCTCGTCCAGATGGCACTCGCGTAGATCCAACTGGATCGCGCCCTCGCTTGAATCGGCTTCAACCCGCTCCAGAACTCCGCTGGCACGCGAGACACGGAGTCGATAATGCTCGCCCGCCAGTACGAACGACAACGACTGGTCCTCGATCGACAGTTCGTCGCTTCGTTTCCTCAAGTTGGCCAGCCAGCCCAGCAAGAACGCGCGGCCCTGCGATGCTTGACCGAAGCTGACTTCGAAGGCGGCCTTCCCCGTCTCGGAATCGTCGCGGACTTTCATGCCCAGGAAGGCACCCGGCCCGATGGGGCTCTCTGGATTCGGAAAGAACTCGTCCAGGGCGAGAGATGCTGGTAGTGGCTCCGGGAAGAGGGCGCGGTGCCACGCGCCGTCTTCCTCGTCCAGGTCCGAGCGCAGGACCATCTGAGCCTCGTCCATCCAGACGTCCATCTCGCCCTCGTCACCCGTGACGTGCATGCGCGCCAGATCAGGTGCTCGATAGAGGAACTCGAGCGTGGCCTTGGTGGGCGTCTCTTCCCCAGGGCTTGTCATGTCATAGACGAGATGGAACGTCTCCAGCGCGTTGGTTTTCTCGATCAGCGCCGCGAGCTCCTGCTCGACGTTGAGCTCCTCCGGCTCCTGTTGGGGCGTGAGCCACAGGGCAGCGGCCAGGATGCAGGCGAGTCGGACCAAGAAGAGCTCCTCCGAGAACCGGCACAGCATGGCCGCAGGCGCGTGACCCTCGAAACGCGCGCCGAGCTCGGGGCGTAATTCGCCCGGCGTCTCGCACGGCCGCTCGAGCGCGGCGAGAATGCCGGTTCTTCGGCCCGCGTGGCGCGGGCACTTTCTCGCCTCTCACCCCTGCTCGTCCCCATGCTCTCCGTCCGCGCTCTGGTCAAGGTCTACCCCGGTAACGTGTGCGCCCTGCAGGGCATCGATCTGGACGTCCCGGGCGGGATGTTCGGGCTGCTCGGTCCGAACGGCGCGGGCAAGACGACGTTCATGCGCATCGTCGCCGGGCTGCTCGAGCCCACCTCGGGCAGCGTGACGCTCGACGGGCTGGACGTCGTGGCGCAGCCGGAGGCCGTGCGCGCGCGGCTCGGCT
Organism: Planctomycetota bacterium; assembly: GCA_031413955.1. GTDB lineage: Bacteria > Planctomycetota > UBA1135 > UBA1135 > JABFRZ01. Next base: position 3,820 of record JANOGB010000315.1, read on the forward strand.
ACCTGCCCCAGGAGTTCGGCTTCTATCCGCACCTCAGCGGAGAGGAGATGCTCGAGCACCTGTTGCGCCTGAAGGGCGTGCAGGCTCCCGTGGGGTTGCGCCGGCTGGCGCGCGAGCTGCTGGAGCGCGTGAACCTCGCCTTCGCGGCGAAGCGCAAGGTCAAGGGCTACTCGGGCGGCATGCGCCAGCGCCTCGGCATCGCCCAGGCGATCGCGGGCGATCCACGCCTGGTGATCGTGGACGAACCGACGGCGGGCCTCGATCCCGAGGAGCGCCTGCGCTTCTACCGCCTGCTGGCCGAGCTCGCGACGAGCCGCATCGTCTTGCTCTCGACGCACATCGTCGAGGACGTGGCCGTGCTGTGCTCGCGCTTCGCCGTGATCCGCGGCGGGCGGCTCGTGGCGCAGACGAGCCCGAGCGCGGCGCGCGCGGCGCTGGCGGGCGCGATCTTCGAGGGCGAGAGCGGCGAGGCGGAGCTCGAGTCCCTGCGGCGCGCACACTGCGTGACCCAGGCGATCCTCTACGAGGGCCGGAACCGCGTGCGCCTGTACGCTCCGGGCGGCGACGCGCCGGACGGTTTCGCGCCCGCCGAACCGACGCTCGAGGATGCCTACTTCGTGCTCATGCAGAGCGCGCCGGCGGTGGCGCTCGGGGCCCCGGCGGGGACGAGCGCTTGAGCCCGCGGCGCACCTGGACGATCGCGCGCGCCGAGCTCGCCCTCGACCTGAAGCGGCCGCTCTTCTGGATCTGGGCCGGGATCCTGGTGCTGTGCGCCTGGGGCATGTCCACGGGCAGCGTGCAGATCTCGACCGGCGACAGCTCCGTCGGCGGGACGAAGGCCTGGCTGACGTCCGAGTTCTCGCAGTCCTTCCAGCTCGCCATCGTGGGGCTGATCTTCTATGGCTTCTTCGTGGCGGTCAGCGCGGGCATGGCGATCCTGCGCGATGGCGAATCGCGGGTGGCCGAGCTGCTGCACGCGACTCCGCTCACGACCCGCGAGTACGTATGGGGCAAGTTCCTCGGCCTCGTGCTCGCCTTCGCGGTCGTCGGCGCGATCCACGTCGTCGCCAACGTCTTCTTCAACCACGTGCTCGTCACGGGCACGGACGCCGAAGTCCTCGGGCCCTTCGCGCTCCGCAACTACGTGCGTCCGGCGCTGTGGTTCGGCCTGCCCACTATCCTGTTCCTGGCGGGCTCGGCCCTGGCGGCCGGCACGCTCGGACGCCGGCCGATCCTGATCTACTTCCTGCCGGTCGCGGTGCTGCTGGTGTGCAGCACGTTCCTGTGGGACTGGAAGCCGCACTGGCTCGCGCTCGGCTGGGATCGCGTGCTGATGGCGCTCGACCCGGCCGGCGTGCGCTGGCTGCAGCGCACGTGGCTGGACGTGGACCGCGGGGTCGGGTTCTACAACACGGCGCCGGTGGGGCTGGACGCGCTCTTCGTCGGCAGCCGGCTCGTCTTCGTCGGCCTCGGGCTTGCGGCGGTGGCGTTCACCGAGCGCCGTCTCGCGCGCACGCTGCGCGGTGCACACCCCGTGCGTCGTGCCCAGGCGGCCGCGAGAGTGCCGGAACCCACAGGCCGCGCCGAGCCGCTGCCGCTCGCCACGCTGGCGATGAAGGGCGGCCGGACCGGCTTCCTGGCGCAGGCTGCTTCCGTCGCGCGTGTCGAGCTGCGCGAGCTGCGCACCTCGCCCGGGCTCTACCTCTTCGTCCCGCTGATCCTGCTGCAGGTCTTCGGCGTGTCACTGGCGCGCACCGGCGCGTTCAGCACGCCGCTGCTCTGGACTTCCGGCCTCCTGGCGCAAGCGAGCTTCAACAGCCTGACGCTGCTCCTCTGCCTGCTGCTGCTCTTCTACACGGTCGAGTCGCTCGAGCGCGAAGGCACGGCCGGGCTGGCCGCGATCTTCGGCGCGGCGCCTCTGTCGAGCGGTGCGATCCTGCTCGGCAAGACCCTGGCGAACGCGGTCCTCGGCGCCGCCATCCTGCTGGCGGCTTTTCTGGCCTCGGCCGTGGTGCTGCTCGTGCAGCACGAGGCGCCGCTCGAGCTCGGACCCTTCGCGCTCCTGTGGGGCGTGCTGCTCGTTCCGACCGTCCTCCTGTGGAACTCGTTCGTGGCCTGCGTGTGGACGCTGGTCCGGAACCGCTACACGACCTACGCCATCGGGCTGGGCATGCTCCTCTTGTCCGGCTGGTTGCAGGCCATCGGCGAGATGAACTGGGTCGGGAACTGGGACCTGTGGAACGCGGTCCGGTGGAGCGACCTCGCGCCGCTCGAGCTGGACCGAAAAGCCTACGTCGTGAGCCGGCTCCTCGCCCTGGGGTCGACCGGCCTGTTCGTGGCGCTCGCGCTGCGCTTCTTCGAGCGGCGCGAGGCCGATCCGGTCGGGCGCGCCACGCGCCGCCGTCCGAAGCCGATCTTCCTGGCCGCGCTGCGGCTCGCGCCCGTCGCGATTCCGCCGCTCGCGGCGGGGATCTGGCTGGCCGTGCTGGTGCGCGACGGTTACGGCGGTGGGCGCGAGCGCAAGGAGGAGAGGGACTACTGGAGCGCGAACCTGCGCACGTGGGTGGACGCGCCCCAGCCGGCCATCGCCGCGGCCGAAGTCGAGCTCGAACTCGATCCGGCGCGGAGCTTCCTGCGCTCGAAGGGCACTTTCACGCTCGTGAACGACGAGAAGGAGCCGCTGGCGCGCTTCGCGCTGACGACCGGGACGCACTGGCAGGACACGCGCCTGGACATCGTGGACGCCAAGTTCTCGTGGGAGCAAGAGACGAAGACGTGCCTGCACGTGTTCCGGCTCGCTCAGCCGCTCGAACCCGGGGCGACGCTCGAGCTCTCGTTCTCCTTCGAGGGCTTCCTCCCGGACGGCATCTCGAAGAACGGGCCGGGCGCGGGCGAGTTCGTCCTGCCTGGCGGGGTGGTGCTCA
>JANOGB010000316.1:0-8285 GCA_031413955.1 Planctomycetota bacterium
GAACGCGGCGCGACGACGCTGAAGAATTATCTGGATGACGGCGGTTTCCCCGGCGCGTTACGAGAACCGGCCGCCGGCTCTTCCCTTTCTCTTGGCCTCAATGCCGACCGCCCGCTCCACCCAGCACGTCGGGCGCGAGCCCGAGATAAGGATCCTCGAGCTCGACCCCGAGCACGTGCCGGTAGACGTCGGCCGTGATCTCCGTGGGTCGAGCGAAGGGACGCTCGAGCAGGAGCGCGCTCGCCAGGGGATAACGGTGCGCGCGGTTGTACTGGGTGTCCCGGCGCAGGGCTTCGGTGTCACCGAGTGAGACCCGGGGCAAAACGGTCTCGTCGAGGCGACGCTCGACACGCATCTTGGAGAGATCGAATACCGCGATGGGGTCCTCCGCGACGACCTCGCCCGCTCGCGACCGGGCGACCAGGGTCTCGTGCCAGAGCGTCACGGTGCTGCGCCACGTGTCGGCGGACGAGGACGGCGCGGGTTCGGCGGAGCGGCCAGGTGAGAGCGTCTCGAGTTCCAGCGGGAGCGCGGCGAGGGTGCCGCCCAGAGCGCGCTTCAACCGCAGGGCTTGTTCCAGCCGCCGCACGTACTCCTGCGCGTCGACCAGGCCCGGAACCAGGTCGAAGACCTCGCCCGCGCTCGTGCACAGGTACGTCACGATGTTTCCGTGCAGGGTCCGCTCGAGCGTGCGCCCGTCGCCGAAGTCGATCGTGACGTGCGGCACGGGCCGTACGCTTTGCCAGGCGCACTCGAACTCCTGTGAGAGGAAGCGCGCCACGTCGGGCTGCGAGAAGAGCACGCTCCTCGCGATGCGCGCGTTGGTTCAGCAGAACTCCTCGTCGAGTTTTCCGAGCAGCTGGAACAGCAGCACGGGCCTGTGCGAGCGCGCGGCGGCCGCGCAGGCAGCGTCGAAGTCGGCGTGCCAGGGCACCAGGCCGGGCGCCACCATGCTCGGAACTCCCCGCACGGTAGATGGCAGCGCGGACTCGAGCGGCAGCTCGACCGCCTGCTTGGTGATGTCGCGGTCGGAGCGCTGGAGCGATTGCGGGAGCAAGGTCGCCAGCAGGAAGGAATGGAGCGTCGTCAGGGTGATCATGGGAGTTGCAAGCGGGTCTTCGCCCGCCTTCGCAATCCCGGTGCCGCTCCGGCGCGGAGCCCCGGCGGCGTTCCGCCGCGGACCGAGGAGCTCTGCCTGTATCCGCTCGGATACGGGGCCTGTATCCCGGCGCTCGCGCCGCTCAGAGCCCGTGCTTCTTGATCAAGCGCGCCAGGTAGCTGCGCTGCAACCCGAGGCGCCGCGCGGCCTCGCTCTGGTTCCCGCCCGCCTCGGCCAGGGTCTGGCGGATCAGCTCGCACCGGAAGGCCTCGACGCGGCCGTGAAAGCCATCCGCGCTCGGTCCGGTGCTCGCGTGGAACTCCTCGGGCAGGTCGTGGGGCTGCAGGACCTCACCCTCGGCCAGCACAACGGCGCGCTCGAGGACGTTGCGCAATTCGCGCACGTTGCCGGGCCAGGCGTGGGCGGCGAGGCGCGCCAGGGTCTCGTCGGCGAGCGCGAGCCCCGGTCGCTTCACCTCGTGCGCGAGGATCGCGAGGAAGTGGTGCGCGAGCGCGGCCACGTCGCGCGGCCGTTCGCGCAGGGGCGGGAGCTCGAGCGCGATGACGTTCAGGCGATAGTAGAGGTCCTCGCGGAACGATCCGGCGGCGACGCGCGCGCGCAGATCGTGGTTCGTGGCGGCGATCACGCGTAGATCGGCCGCGAGCTCGCGCTGGCCGCCGACACGCCGGAAGGTCCGCTCCTCGAGGACGCGCAGCAGCTTCCCCTGCAGTGCCGGCGACGTGTCGCCGATCTCGTCGAGGAACAGGCTGCCGCCGTGCGCGGCCTCGATGCAGCCTGCGCGCGCCGCGTGCGCGCCGGTGAAGGCGCCCTTCTCGTGTCCGAACAGCTCGGATTCGAGCAGCGACTCCGCCAGGGCGGCGCAGTTCACGGCCACGAACGGGCCGTCCGCGCGCGCGCTCGCGCGGTGGATCTCGCGCGCCAGGACCTCCTTGCCGGTGCCGCTCTCGCCCAGCAAGAGCACGGTCGCGTCGCTGCGCGCCGCCTTGCGCGCCAGGCCGAGCACGCGCTCCATCGCAGGGTCGGCGACCACCAGGCCGTCCCGCGGCTGCGCCGCGCGCAGCGCGCGGTTCTCCGTCAGCAGCCGCGTGCGCTCGAGCGCGCGCCGCAGCGTCTCCTCGACCAGCTCGGCCTCGAACGGCTTCTGCAGGAAGTCGTAGGCGCCCGCGCGCATGGCCTCGACCGCTTTGGCGATGCTGCCGTGGGCCGTGATCACGACCACGGTCGGCGTCAGACCCTCCTCGCGCAGCTTGCCGAGCACCCACAGTCCGTCGCCGCGCGGCAGCATCAGGTCGAGCAGCGCGAGCTCGACGCCGCTGCGGACGCGCTCGACGGCTTCCGCGCCCGACGTGGCGGTGCTCACGGCGTAGTCGCGCGCGGCGAAGCGCTCGGCCAGCGCGGCGCGGATGGCGGCGTCGTCGTCGACGATGAGCAGGCGCGCTTTCATGCCGGCGGCAGCTCCACGACCAGCCCGGCTCCCGCGCCGGATTCGACGCGCAGCTGGCCCTCGTTCAGCTCGACCAGCTTGCGCACGATCGCCAGGCCGAGCCCCGTGCCCGGGTTCTTGACGCCGTGCTGCTTGCCCTGGCGAAAAGCCTCGAACAGGAACGAGGTCTCGATCCCGGGGCCCTGGTCTTGCACGCGGAAGCCGTTCGGGGCGAGCACGATGCGCACGCTGCTGCGCGCGGGCGAGAACTTGATGGCGTTGTCGAGCAGGTTCATGAGCACGCGCTGCAGCATCGAGCGATCCGCGCGCACCGCGCCGGCGCCCTCGATCTCGAGCGTGATCGCGTGCTCGCTCGCCAGCGGCTGGAGCGCGGCCACGACCTCGCGCGCCAGGGGCAGGAGCTCGACGCGCTCGCGCTTCGGCTCGCACGCGCCCGCGTCGAGCCGCGCCATCTCGAGCAGCTCGTTCACGAGCCGGATCAGGCGCTCGAGCTCGCCCTGCACGCGCTCCAGCGTCGCGCGCTGGCCGGGCGCGACCGTGCCCACCACGCCGTCGAGCAGGTTCGCGACCGAGAGCTTGAGCGAGGTCAGCGGCGTGCGCAGCTCGTGGCTGACGTTGGCCACGAACTCCGACTTGGCGCGGTCGAGCTCGCTCAGCGCCCCGGCCATACGGTCGAAGGCCGCGCCCAAACGGCCGATCTCGTCCGCGCGCTCGAGCCCGGCGCTGGCCGTGAAGTTGCCGCGCGCGAGCTCCTCGGCCGCACGCTCGAGGCGCGCGATGGGCCGCGTGATCCAGGCCGAGAGCACCAGGCTGGCCGCGATCGCGATGGCGGCCGCGAAGAAGACCCACAGCCTGGTCTGGCGCGCGAGAGCCGCCAGGTCGGCTTCCAGGCGCCGGGTCGACTCGCGCACCGTGATCGACCAGCCGGCCGCGACGCGCTCGGAGGCGGCGAGGGGCGCGCCCACGCTACCCACCGCGCCGAGCACGGTGCCGCGCGCGTCGCGCGCTTCCAGCTCGTACTCCGCGCCCGCCAGCGTCGCCAGCCGCGCCGCCAGCGGTGCGAAATCGACGTAGGCCACCAGCGCGCCGCCGGTTTCCGGCCGGACCACCGGAGTCGAGAGCAGCAGCGTGCGGTAGCCCTCGATGTCCGCGAGCTTGTCGTCGCGCCAATCCTTGCCCTCGTTCAGCGGAGCCAGCACCAGCGGCGCGCGCACGTTGCTCAGGATCTGCGCCTGGTTGCGCGCGTCATGGTCCGGATGGAGGCTCTGCGCCGCGTCGAATTCGGACTGCCGCGCCTGCCCGATGATCTCCGGCTGCTCGCCGCCCGCGTAGAACTGCAGCTCGAGGAAGGCCTCGGCCGGATCGACCAGACCTTGCAGGCGCTGGACCAGGAGGTCCCGCTCGCGCGCTGCGAGCTTGGCGGAACGAGGGTTCAGGCCGAAGGCGCGTTCCTCCGCGAACAGCCGCGCCACCGTGCGCAGCTTGGCGTGAGCGCGCTCGACGTGCTCCTCGATCAGCGCGCCGCAGCGTTCGGCCAAAAGGTCGTGCCGGCGCGCCATCTCCGCGCGCGCCGAGTCCTCGAAGACGCGCGGCAAGAGCAGGGCCGCGCCCAGGATCGGCGCCAGGCTCACCAGCAGGAACCGCGCCGCCAGGCGCACGGCCAGCCGAGAGCGCAGGAGGCGCAGCATCGCTGCCCATGGTACGAGAACCCGCGTGCCGGGTCCGGAGCGGACTCAGGAGCGGGAAACCGGCCGCGCCGCGATCAACGCGTCGAGCTCGTGCTTCAGCCGCCCGAGGATCTCCGCGTAGCGGTACGCGCCGAGCTCCTCGCTCCCGCGTTTCAGGTTCACGTGCGTAGGGCCGCACCAGAGGCCCAGGTCCGCGTCGTCGGTCTCGCCCGGCCCGTTCACGCGGCAGCCCATCACGGCGATCGTGAGGTCGTGCTCGGCGGCGTAGCGCGTGAGCTCCTTCACCTCCTGCGCGAGCTCGATGAACTTCTCGTTCTCGACGCGCGAGCAGGAGGGGCAGGCGATGATGTTCAGGCCGTGGAAGAAGTTCGGCGGCACCGAGCGAAAGCGACCGGCCTCGATGTCCGCCAGGATCGCTCGCCCGACCTCGATCTCCATGCCCTTGTCGTCGAAGGGCACCGTGAGCGAGACGCGGATCGTGTCGCCGATGCCGCGCGAGAGGAGCTGCTCGAAGGCGATGCGCGTCTTGATGACGCCATCGGGCGGCAGGCCGGCTTCGGTCACGCCGAGATGCAGCGGCACGTCCGGGCGCAGCGCGGCGAAGCGTACGTTGGCCTCGACCACCTGACGCGGGTCCGAATCCTTGATCGAGACGCAGTAGTCCGTGAAGCCGAGCGTATCGACCATTGCGCAGTGGTCGGCAGCGGAGTACACGAGCGCGTCGAGCGCGTCGGGATACCGCTCGATCCAGGCCGGCGCGATCGAGCCCGCGTTGACCCCGATGCGCAGCGCGAGGCCGTGCTCGCGCGCGACGCCCACGAGATAGGCGACCTTCTCCTCGACCGGCTTCGCCTTCTCGTGGTGGTGCAGGTGTCCCGGGTTGTAACGCAGCTTGTCGACGAATGGTGCGACCAGCTCGGCCAGCCGATAATTCTCCTGCAGATCGACGGAGAGCAACGCCTGCGTGCGCTCGCGAACGATCTTCAGCGCCTCGACGTCGGCCTTGCTGTCGACCGCGATGCGCACCAGATCGGCCCCGGCCCGCTCGAGCAGCTCGACCTGCCGAATCGTGGCTTCGACGTCCTGCGTGCGCGTCGCCGCCATGCTCTGCACGACGATCGGCGCACTCCCGCCGAGCTCGAGCTGGCGGATACGGATGGTGCGGGTCGGACGCGGCGGGATCATGGATCGGCTGCGTATCGTAGCGCCAGCGAGCTAGGGCGCGAGCGCGACCTCAAGCGGCCTTGCGCCTCGAGCGGTACCAGGTCGCGCCAAGGATCGACGCGATCGAAAGGACACCGACGCCGAGCATCACGATTGCGGTGGAGGGGCCGGCGCGCACCGGGAACGGATCGTGGAAGTGTGCGTTGGGTCGCAGGTAGACCTGGTCGTGCTGAAAGTCGAGGATCGTGTCGAAGCGCCCGAGAACGTCCATGCCGAGCCAGCAGCCGCTGGAGAAGCCCTTGTCCTGGCCAGGACTCTCGAGGTGAAGGACCAGCTCCGGCTCCCACGAGAGGCCCGCGATCTCGAGGCGGTTCCGGCTGCTCGTCCTGCGCATGAGCGCGCCGCCGAGGCCTGCGTTGAGCACCGAGCCGTCTAAGGCGCGGGCTTCGCTCAGTCGGGAACGCCAGGCTCCAGCCTGGCTCTGCCTCTCCATTCTTCGAAAGGCAGAAGAGCAGAAAAGAAACGGAGCCAGGCTGGAGCCTGGCGTTCCCGGCTGAGCGGATCAGCAGCTCGCTGCCGGCCACGAACACGGCGCGCGGGGGTGAGACGGTCCTCGGCGAGCATCAACTCGAGCACGAGCAGTTCCTGCTGCGCGCTCGGGCGCTCGAGGACGAGGAAGAGCGGGAGCAAGCGCAGAGCCTTGCGGAGCGTGAGCATGAGGGGTGGTCGGGAATCCTCCGGCGGTCGTTTGATGGGCTCCGGTTGCGAGCTCACTCCGCGCGGCTCGGCTTGGCGCGCAAGCGTTCGAGCTCACGCCGCACGCGCGGATAGGTCGGGTCCTCTTCCAGGGCCGCCAGCAGCTCGGCCTCGGCCTCGGCGCGCGCCCCAGAGAGCGCGAGCCACTCGGCGCGACGCGCGCGCATCCGGCCGCGGCGGTGGCCAGGGGCGGCCTCGATCGCCGTCGCCATCCGCGCGAGTGCGGCGTGCGTTTCGCCATCGCTCCACGCCCACTCGGCGAGCTGTGCCAGCGGAGCGTGGGGATAGAGCGCGTGCTCGGCCACCGCGTGGAGCGCGCGGCGCGCGTCTTCCTTGCGGCTCGCGGCGCGCAACGCGTGCGGGAGCAGACGCCGGGCCTGGAAGAACGCGTTCGGCGCGGCGCAAGCGGACTCGAGTTGCGCGGCGGCGCCACGCGCGTCACCGCCGGCCAGCAGGACCTTGCCGAGCAGGAGCTCGAAGAGCCCCGGCTCGAGTGCGGCCGAAGCCTCGCTCAGGAGCGCGCGTGCCTCGGCGAAGGCTCGCGCGCAGGACAGCGCGGCCACCACGGGCACGAGCACGGCGTCGGGCGCGTTCGCTCGCGCCAGGGCCGCACGCGCGGCGCACAGCGCGCCCGACAGGTTCCGAGCGCCGAGCTCGCGTGCGAAGTCCGCCATCTCCGCGCGCGGGAACGGTCGGCGCGGCGCGCGCGTCGTGCGAGCTCCGGCGCGCGCGGCGAGCTGGTCGTAGAGCGCCTGGGGTTCGGCCATCCCGATGACGTCCGCCGCTTCGCCGTCGTCGTGGTGCACGAGGCTCTCGTCGTAGGCATCCGCGAGGCGCCGGATGTCAGGCCCGAGACCGAAGCGCTCGCAGGCCCGGACCACGGCGGCGACGACCTCCGCCTGCGCGCGCTCGAAATCGATCAGCGGATAGCCGTGCGCCGCCTGGTCCGCGAGCAACGCGCGGTTGTGCGCCGTCCACAGCGCGAGCCCCTCGGCAACCGGAACGCCGCGCCAGCTGGCGAGCGAGCGCGCGGCCGCCGCCGGATGGCGTACGACACCCAGGGTCTGAAAAGGCGCCTCTGAGGCGCGCCAGAATGCGAGGCACAGCAGGGTGCGCGGGTCCTTGAGCAGCGCCGCGCGGCCGTCGATCGCGGTGCTCAGCAGCCGCTCGCGCTCGCGCTCGCGCTCGTCCGCGCTCGTCCAGCGCAGCTCCAATGGCGCGGCCAGCCAGTGGCCGCCGGAGCGCGCCAGCACCGTCTCGTTCAGCCGCACCAGCGCCAGCGACTCGTGGTGCCCGCGTGCGTTGTCCCAGTTGCGCACGGCGGGCCCGGCCGAGGCCACGCCGCTCGCCTGCAGCATCCCGGCGACGCAGCTCGTGCCGCTGCGGTGCATGCCGAGCACGAGGATCGCTCGGGGCGATGCCGCGCTCGCGGGCTCGGCCGGCCCGTTGCGCGCGGAGTCGGAGCTCGCGCGAGACGGAGGGATGTGCTCGGCGGCGTCGTGAAGCATGAGCTCGGCGAGTGCGATGATACGTCGTGCAGCCCGGGATCGCCGGGCTCCGCGGCGACCTGCCCCCTCTCCTCACCGTACTGAGCTCGGTCGCGAGCTTGCCCCGTCTCGCGCTCTCCACTGGCCTGTCCGACGCTCACGTTCATTCATCCCAAGGAGGTTCACGATGATCCACAAGAATTCGCTGATCGCGTTTTTTCTCGGCGTCGCCATGACCCTGCTCGCAACCTCGATCGGTTCGATGGGGCGACTCTACGCGGAGCCAGCGGACGACGAGGCGGGCGCGGCCGTCGAGGAGCTCGCCGCCGCGAACTGGATGCACGTCGGCTGCATCTCCCTAAACTCGGTGTGCTACGACGTGTTCCAGGACAACTCCGGCAACCTCTGGGTGTGCAAGGAGTGCTTCCAGACCAGAAATCCGGGCCCGGGCAAGTGCCGCAGGTTGACTCAGTACGAGATCAACAACGCCCTCTGGTGCTCCTGAGCGCCGCCGCCGGCGAGTAGCGAGCGGGCTCGAGCCAAGGTTCGAGCCCACCGCTTCTTTTCCAGCAAGGCCGGAAGTGTTCCGGTCCCTGGAGCGGAAGCCATGCCCGCTCGCGCAGCGG
>JANOGB010000317.1:0-4369 GCA_031413955.1 Planctomycetota bacterium
GCGCTCCCAGGGTGAAAAAATCCTCAGTCGCGCGGCGCGGGGGCTGGCTCGCCCTGCCTGCGCTCCAGCTCCTCGACCAGCACTTCTGCGCCCCGCAGGAGCTCGGGCGAGGCGCTGGTGAAGAGCGCTGGCGGGAGCGCGACGATGCGGCGCGCGCGCACCGCCTCGAGCCCCTGCAGGGCCGGATCGTTCAGCAGGAACTCCGCGCTGGGCGGCGAGCTCTCCGAGCGATCGGGCCGGCCGACCAAGAACAGGTCCGGTGCCAGGGCCAGGACGCGTTCGCGATCGGCCGGCGCGTCGCCCACCAGCCCGGCCTGCGCGGCCGCGTTGCCGAGGCCCGCGAGCTCCAGCAAGATCGCTCCGGTCGTGCGCGCGCCGCTGGTCCAGCCCCCGGCGCCCAGATTCGTGTAGCTGAGGGCGTTCTTCCCTGCGAAGGGCGCCGAGCGCTCGCGCAGCCGAACACGCCGGGCCTCGAGCGCGGCGAGCTCGGCACGTGCGCGCTCCGGCACGTCCAGCACCGTACCCAGGAGCTCGAGGGTGGCCGTGATCTCCGCCCAGCTCTCGGGCACGGGCACGACCAGCACCGGAATGCCCGCGCGCCGGAGGGTGGCGATGGTCTCCGGATTCTGCCAGCCGTGCGCCAGCACGAGGTCCGGAGCCAGCGTCAAGATGCGCTCGCCTTCGAAGACGGGGAAGGGCTCGAGCTCGGCCCAGGCGCCGGCTTCCTCGGCGAGACGCGAGTAGCCGAAGGCTTCCGAGGGCAGGGCCACGATGCGCTCCGGCCCGACCAGCAGGCTGACGAAATCGACCCAGGCCGCGTTGGTGGGCAGGATGCGCCGCGGAGGCTCGGCGAGAACGAACTCGGCTCCGGCATGCTCGAGGTGCAGCGGGAAGCGCGTCGAAAGGAGCCGTGGGAGCCGCGCGCTGGCCGCGGCTTCACCGGCCGGCGCGCAGCCGGGCAGGAACGCCGCGCACAGCGCTGCGAGGAGCTTTCCGGCCGGAAGGTTCTTCACGTCGCCGCCACTGTCGATCCACCGGGGCGCACGTGTCAAATGGCCTTCTCGGTCCGGCGAGGCCTGCGGAGTTTTCTCGCGCGCGGCACTCGGGTCCATGGCGCGAGAGGTCGATAGGGAGGCGGGTTCCCCAGGGACCAATCTTTCACCGCGCTCCATCCCCACGGTCGCTTCGCGCCCTCCTAGCCCATGGCTGCCGACGATTACCAGAACCCTCCCGCAGGCCAAGGAATTCCCGATCTCGACGCGTCTCAGCCCCTGTCCGGCAACCGGCCGGCCACCGGCTCGCGCCGCGCCACGCCCGGCGAGGTCTTGAGCCAGGGCTTCCAGGGCGCGCAGAACGCGGGTGACTTCCTCGGTCTCGACACCGAATTCACCGCCAGCCAGGATCCGAACCAGGTCTTCGGCGCGAGCTCGCCCCTCGATCTCGTGCCGCCGCCCTCGACCTACGTCGACGACGGCACGCAGCCAGGCGATCCGTTGCAGGACCTGGCCGACCCCGCCCTGCAGGGTGGAGAGCCCGCGCACGAGTTCGAACAAGAGCCCTCGGCCTTCGAGTTCGGCGAGGACCTGGGCAGCGAGGATGGCGAGGCCGCGCTCGACCAGGAAGGCAAGCCCAGCCGGAGGCCACTCCTGGTCAAAGCGCTGCTCGTCGCCGGGCTGGCGGGTGGGGGGATGTTCTACGGGTCGAAGCTGTACTCGCGCTTCTTCGGCACTTCCACGGAGGTCGCCGTGTTGCCCGGGGCGGCGAACGGTACCGGAACTCCCGCTCCGGACTCGCAACCGGCGCACACCGCCGCGCCTGTCGCGGACGGAACGAAGAAGCCGCTGGCCGACTCCGGGGTGACCACCAAGGAGCCGCCTTCCGTGACTGCGCCCGTTGCCGTGACGAGCACGAAGGAAGCCCGCAAGCCGGGCGTCACTCCGCGCGCCTCGACGGTGCCTGCACCCAGCCCGAGCGTGGAGCGGAGTCCCGAGTCCGGATCGAGCGTGGAGCAGGGCCAGCCGGAAGTCGGCGCGAGCCTCTCGAGCGTGGCCGGCATGGTCGGGACGGCGCGTCCGCGCACGACGGGTTTCCCCGATCTCGAGAGCTCGGAGTTCGCCTGGGCCTCCGCTGACAAGCTCGAGTTGATCTGGCGCGGCAGCGAGGTGCCGCTCGAGGCCGTGCAGGCGCCCGCCAAGACGCTCATGCCGCGCGTCGGGAACGTGCGCGTGTTCACCACCGCCGGCGACGTCTTCGATGGACGCCTGTACGCCGTTGGACAGAATCGGGTGTGGCTCGACACACAGCCCGGACGGATCGGTCTGGACGGGGAACGGGTCGAGAAGATCGAGGTACTGGGGCTGCCCGCAAGCGGGGTGCAGGAATCGAGCGGGAAGGCGGCCCAGGAGACGGGCAAGAAGCGCGTGCGCGTGCGTGTCCCCGGCGGGATGCTGTACGGGAGCGTGCTCAAGGCCGAGGGCGATGAAGTGATCCTGGCTCTGGACGACGGCGGCCGAGTGCGCGTCAAGGCCAACGACATCGAAGAACTCGGTTCGGGCCGCGCCGTCGTGGTGCGGCACTGACGGGCGCTGCTCTCCGTCCGGCCGCATCCGGCTGGCTCTCGGCTGGCGCGGGATTCTTGCTCAGGCTCTCCGTGCCGTAGTTGCCGGGTGGCCGCGAGGTAGAGTAGGTGCCCGCATGTTCACGGCCTCCTGGAAGCGGTTCCTCGCGCTCGCGCTCGTCCTGTTGGGCTCGTTCCTGGGCGCCAGCGCGCCCCTGGCGCAGGGCCCGGGGGACGACGAGATCCTGACCGAGTTCAAGCGCTACTTCCGCAAGTACAAGGACACGCCCACGCGCGTCGAGTCGGTCCTGGCGCTGGAGGGCTGCGAGTCGCCCGAGGTCGTGGCAGTCCTGGCGCCGCTGTTCGACACGGCCGAACCCGAGGTCGGCATCGCGGCGCTGCGCGTGCTCTCGAAGTTCAAGACGCGCCCGCCCATCGAGCGCCTGCTGGCCGAGCTCGCCACGGCCACCGAGACGGTGAAAATCGGTCTGCTGCGCGTGCTCGCCCAGGGGCGCTACGCCGACACCCAGGCCGGCATCCTGCCGCTGCTCGAGGACGGGGCCTGGGACGTCCGCCGCCGCGCGATCCAGGCTCTCGTCGCGCTCGGCGATCCCGCCGTGTGCGAGGCCATCCTGCGTTTCTGCGGCGAGAGCGAGGTCGGCGTGCGCTGCGCCGCCCTGGAAGGATTGGCCGAGCTGCGTTCGCCCCTCGTGCTCACGCCTGCGCGCACCGACCTCGTGCACGACTCCTGGCAGGTGCGCGCCTCGGCCATCGCCGCGCTCGCGCGTGTTCGTCACGTCGAATCGATCCCACCCCTGATCGAGCGCATGGCGGTCGAGCAGGGTCGCCTGGTGGAGGACATCGGCGAGGCTCTGGGCAAGATCACGGGACGGCCCCTCGGACCGCGGGTCGAGGCCTGGCAGACCTTCTGGAAGAACGCCGGTGGGCGTTTCCAGATTCCGAGCGACGAGGAGCTCGAGAAGCTCCGCGCGCTCCAGGCGCAACGCAAGGCCGAGTACCAGGGGCCCGTCGGCGTCGCCTACCACGGCGTGGCGACGCCCAGCCAGTCGATCGTGTTCGTGATCGACGTCTCGGGTTCGATGGAGCAAGAGGTCGTGGACAAGGAGCGCTTCCAGGACGGCCAGTACCCGTCCTGGAAGCGCATCGACGTGATCAAGACCGAGCTGCTCAAGACCATCCGCGCGCTCGAGCCCTACGTGCAGTTCAACGTGATCGCTTTCGCCACCGACGTGAAGCCCTGGAAGAAGGGCCAGGTCAAGGCCAACCCGCTCAACAAGTCGAGCGCCGAGTCGTGGGTCTCGCGCCTGGAGGCGATCGGAGGCTCTTCCAAGGAGGAGCTCGCGCAAGCCGGACTGGTCGGGGCCGCCAATCTCGAGGGCGGGAAGACCAACACCTACGATGCGCTGATGACTGCCCTGGGCGTGGAGGAGGGCAAGGAGTCGAGGGACTACGAGACCAAGCTCGACACGATCTTCTTCCTGTCCGACGGGCGCCCCTCGCACGGCAAGTTCATCGAGCCGTCCGACGTCCTGCGCGAGGTGCGCGCGGCCAACGAGCTGCGCAAGGTCGTGATCCACACCATCACGCTGGGCGAGTTCGAGAAGGATTTCATGGAGCGCCTGGCCGCCGAGAACGGCGGAACGTTCGTCGATCTCGGGCACTGATCTACTCGATCCGGGAGTCGTCGCGTGACGCGCGGATTCTCGAGGCAGGAAAACGCACCGCGGAGACACGGAGGACGCGGAGGAAGAGTTCGGAAGAGTTCGGAAAAGATTGGGCCTCCGGGGCTTC
>JANOGB010000318.1:0-2083 GCA_031413955.1 Planctomycetota bacterium
CAATTTTTGAAACAACGAGGAGGAGAAGGATGAAAAAAATCCTTCGAATTAACCCGCCGTTCCTTTGTTGACTACTTCCTCGGCGGCGGGGCTCCCGCGCCCAGGCTGAATCCGACTCGAGCTGCAAGAGCTTCGACGGCCTCTCCGGACCGAGGAAGAGCTCACTCTGCGCACGCTCTGAGACGTCCTGGATCGCCGGGTCGACCAGTGTCAGGTCGTTCTTGGTCCGACCGCGCGTGTAGTAGATCGCGCCGAATCCAGCCGCGGCGACGAGCACGATCGGCACCACCACCTTCACCGGCGAGAGCCGCGGATGCACGATGCGCTCGATCGCCGCGTAGGCCTCGTTCGCGTCCTTCCAGCGCTTCTCGCGGTCCTTCACGAGGCAGCGATCGACGAAGGCCGCCAGATCGCGCGGGATCTTGATGCCGAGCGTGCCGACCTTGCGCGGCGGCGCCTTCAGGTGGTTCTCGATCGCCTCGAAGGCCGTCGCGTTGCGCACGAACGGGTACTGCCCGGTCAGCATGCGGAACGCCATCACGCCCAGCGAGTAGAGGTCCGAGCGCCCGTCGAGGTTCTCGATGTCCTTGTGTCCGGCGAGGTGCTTGCACTGCTCGGGCGAGGCGTAAAGAAGAGTGCCGCCGCGCGCGCGCTGCACGCGACGCCGCACTCCGGCCGCGGCGGGCGTGCTCTCCTTGCTCTCCGCCTCACCGGACTCCTCCGGCTCGTCGTCCTCCGGCAGCACCAGCGACCCGATCGACTTCCCGAGATCCTCCGCCGGCAAGTCGTAGAGCGAGCGCAGCTCCGGCCGCTCCGCCGCGCGGATCTCTGCCCCGACGTGCTGGCCGATGCCGAAGTCGATCACCTTGACGCGCTCCGGCTCGCCCGGCGCCAGCGGCGGCTGCACGAAGACGTTCTCGGGTTTCAGATCGAGGTGCAGGAGCGAGCCCTGCTTGCCCGCCTTGTGCGCGCGCTTCAGCGCCGCCAGCACCTGCCAGAGGATGCGCGCCACGCGCTTCGGCGCGAGCCGGCCCTCGCGGCGCACCAGCTCCTCGAGCTCCTCCCCGTCGAGGTACTCCATCACGAAGTAGTTCAAGCCCTCCGCCGTGCGGTCGAAGGTGATCCAGCGCACGATGTTCTCGTGATCCAGCGTGGTCAGCTTCTTGGCCTCGTCCTGGAAGTGCTCGAGCGCCCGCGGCGAGCGCGCGCCCTTCGGATTCAGCACCGCCACCGCCACGCGCGCGCCGAGCATCTCGTCCTCGGCCTCGTACACGGTCTTGAAGGCGCCCTTGCCCTTCAGCGCCTTGATGCGGTACTTGCCGCCCAGCAGCTCGCCCGTCAGATCCTTCCCGAACGACCACGTGCCGCTCTTCACCGGCCGCCGCTCGGGCGGGATCGCGCTGCGCAGCACCTCCTCGAGGCGCGCCAGCTCGCGCTCGATGTCGAACACCTGGATCGACGGCGTCGGCGCCGCCAGCAACAGATCGATCTCCGGCCCCTGCTCCGCGCGCGCGACCGTCGCGCTCGCACCCATCGTCGCGCGCAGCTCGTCCGCCGCCTCCTCGTTCGCGAGCACGAGCAGATCGACGAGCTCGTCGAGCTTCGCCCCCGGCGCCAGGTCCGCCACGTCCGCGCTCGCTCCCGCGAGGAACTCGACCACCGTTTTCCTCGGGTTGCCGCGCCCCGCAGCCGTCTTGAGCAGCTCCTCCTCCGGCCCCCCCTCACGCACGATGAGCACCCTCGGCACGCGCGGCACTTCCTGCAAACCGAGCCGCTCCACCTCGACCCGCAACCCCGCGCGCACCGCGCGATTCACGCGCGCCTGCAGCAACCGATCGAAGAGCACCCGGCTCGCCTCGCGCGCCACATCCCAGCGCTCGACGATCCCCGACTCCTCGGGATCGAGCTCCGTCGCCGCCAGCACCCCCCGAATCGCCCGCGCACTCGCCGCCTCCGGCTCCCACTCCGGCGGCGACCCATGCACGACGCGCGCGAGCTGCGTCCAGAGGATGCGATCGAGGAGGGTGGAGGGGGTCATGGGGGTGCTTCTCGCGATCAGCGCCCGCCAAAGAAGACAGTCAGG
>JANOGB010000319.1:0-10399 GCA_031413955.1 Planctomycetota bacterium
TCACGAAGCCCTTGGCCTTCGTGGTGCTGAAGACCGGTCAGCGCGGCAGCGACGCGCTCGCGACCGAGCTCAAGGCCTGGATCAAGGGCAAGCTCGCCCCGCACAAGTACCCGCGCTGGTTCGAGTGGCGCGCGACGCTGCCGAAGAACGACCGCGGCAAGGTGGCGCGCAAGGAGCTGAAGGACGAGCTCGCGCTGCGCAAGGGCTGAC
Organism: Planctomycetota bacterium; assembly: GCA_031413955.1. GTDB lineage: Bacteria > Planctomycetota > UBA1135 > UBA1135 > JABFRZ01. The sequence continues at coordinate 211 of JANOGB010000319.1, forward strand.
CGGCTTCCACCTGCGATCTGTTCCAGCGTCCGCGCACCAGGGGCACGGGCTTGACAGCCTGCGAGGGCAAGATAGCCTTGAGGTTCCGCGCTGTTGGCTCGGTACCTGCACAGTTGCGGGGCCCAAAGTGGAAGAGGAGGCTCGCTATGTCGATTCGATCGTTCGCTCGCCGTGGTTCCTTCCTGTCTTCGTTCTTCGGAACCGCCGGCGCGTTGGCGCTTGCCGCGCTGCCGGCCGCGCAGGTCGGGACCGTACAGGCCGAGGTGAAGATCAGCGAGACCGCCGGAGGTTTCGGGGGCGACCTCGGGGCCGGCAACAACTTCGGCTACTCCGCCGCCGGCCTCGGGGACCTCAACGGCGACGGGACGAGGGACGTTGCCGTCGGCGCACTAGCGGATGGCGACGGGGGAAGCCTTCAGGGCGCAGTCTGGATCCTTTTCCTGAACGCGGACGGCACGGTCTGTTCTCAGCAGAAGATCAGCGAAACGGCCGGCGGCTTCGGGGGCGTCCTCGATCCCGGTGACCTATTCGGCACATCTGTCGCCGCGCTCGGGGATCTCGACGGTGATGGGATCGGCGACCTCGCCGTCGGCGCCACCAACGATGACGACGGAGGCCGCGATCAGGGCGCCATCTGGATCCTCTTCCTGAACTCGAACGGCACGGTCTCCTCCGAGCTGAAGATAAGCGCTACGGCCGGCGGCTTCGGGGGCCCGCTCGACCCCGGGGACCGCTTCGGAGCCTCCATCGCTGCGTTCGGCGACCTCGACGGCGACGGGATCGTCGATCTTGCAGTGGGAGCTGACGGAGATGACGACGTCTTGCGACCGGGGCACGTTCGTTTGACCGGCGACATCGATCAGGGAGCGGTATGGATCCTCTTCCTGAACTCGAACGGCACGGTCTCGTCTCAGCAGAAGGTCAGCGAGACGACTGGCGGCTTCACGGGTCTCCTGAGTCCCGAGGACGAGTTTGGCACCTCTGTGGCGTCGCTCGGGGACCTCGACGGCGATGGGACCGCCGACCTCGCGGTGGGGGCGAAGGGGGATGACGACGGAGGCACCGATCAGGGTGCGGTATGGATCCTCTTCCTGGACTCGGACGGGACCGTTTCCTCGCAGCAGAAGCTCAGCGAGGCGGCCGGCGGCTTCGCGGGCGTGCTCGCTCCCTCCGATGTCTTCGGCACTTCCCTCGCGTCGCTCGGCGACCTCGACAGCGACGGGATCGGTGGCGACCTCGCCGTAGGCGCTTCCACGAGGGACGACGGGGAGGGCGCCGTCTGGATCCTCTTCCTGAACGCGGACGGCACGGTCTCTTCCCAGCAGAAGATCGGCGGGATGACCGGTGGCTTCGGGGGCGTCCTCGACGCCGCAGACCTCTTCGGCACTTCTGTGGCGTCGCTCGGCGACCTCGACGGCGACGGGACGGTGGATCTCGTCGTAGGAGCCGAGGGAGATGACGACGGCGATGTCGATCAGGGCGCGGTCTGGATGCTCTCTCTCGTGGGTCCAGATACAATGGCTCCGGTCCTCTCTTGCCCACCGCTCGTGTCGGAGCTCGAGCCCAAGAACGGAACGCCAGGAGAGACCGTTTTCTTCTCGGTGACTGCCAGCGACGACGTCGATCCGGCGCCATCCGTCGTCTGCGTGCCGCCCTCGGGGAGCCTCTTCCCGCGCGGCACGACGATCGTCAACTGCTTGGCCACGGATGCCTCGGGCAACCAGTCGACCTGCATGTTCCCGGTGGTCGTGCTCCCGCCCGTCCGGGAGCGGCGCCTGTAGGACCGCTGCCTCGCGGTGCCGAAACTCTTCTTCGGCTACGCGACCGGCCGTGCCACCGCGGGCTACTACTTCTACGAGGGCCGCGCCGACGACCTGCTCAAGGTCAGCGGCATCTTCACCTCGCCGCTCGAGATCGAGAACGCGCTACTCGAGCACCCGGCCGTGGCCGAGGTGTGCGTGGTCGGGCACGAGGACGAGGAGGGGCTCACGAAGCCCTTGGCCTTCGTGGTGCTGAAGACCGGTCAGCGCGGCAGCGACGCGCTCGCGACCGAGCTCAAGGCCTGGATCAAGGGCAAGCTCGCCCCGCACAAGTACCCGCGCTGGTGCGAGTGGCGCGAGTCGCTGCCCAGGAACGACCGCGGCAAGGTCGCGCGCAAGGAGCTCAAGGACGAGCTGGCGCGGCGCCGCGGCTGAGCTTCGAGCGGTTAGGCCGCGTCGATGCGGATGTCGCCCGAGCCGCTCTCGCCTGCACTCGGCATGTCGCGGACGCACTCTGATCGTTACCTTGCCATTCCATGACCGAGCTCGCCAAGCTGACCTGGCCCGAGGCGCGGGCAGCGTTCGGGCCGGACCTCGTGGTGCTCCTGCCGATCGGCTCGACCGAGCCCCACGGGCCACACCTGCCGCTCGACACCGACGTGACCATCGCCGCGTCGCAGACGCAGGCGGCGGCGGCGGAGCTCGCGCGCCTCGGCGTGCGCACGCTCGTGCTGCCGGCGCTGCCCTACGGCGTCACGTACTACACGGACGGCTTCGAGGGCCGCGTGACGCTGCGCACCGGGACGCTGTGGGCCGTGCTCGACAACATCGTCGAGTCGCTCGAGGAGCAAGGCGTACGCCGCATCGTGTTCTCGAACGCACACCTCGAGCCGGCGCACGTGAAGGTGCTGCGCGGGGTCGCCCTGGATCACGCCGAGCGCACGAAGGAGAAAGCCCAGGTGCTCTTCCCCGACAACACCCGCCGGCGCTGGGCGGAGACGCTCGGGGACGAGTTCCAGAGCGGCGACTGCCACGCCGGGCGCTACGAGACGAGCCTGGCGCTCGCGGCGGATCCGGAGCACGTGCGCCACGAACACACGCAGCTCGCGCCCGTGACGATCGACCTGCTCGCCAAGATGAAGACCGGCGTGCGTTCCTTCGTGCAGGCCGGCGCCAGCGCGGCCTATTGCGGCGACCCGGCCGCGGCCTCGGCCGAGGAAGGCCGCGCGCACATCGCGGCGCTCGCGGCGATGATCGTCGCGTCCGTGCGCGAGACCTGGCCGGACCTGTTCCCTGCCGAAGCCAAGCGATGAGCCCCGTGACCAAGCGCAAGACCTTCGTGACCCAGCTCGACGTGCGCTTCGGCGACGTCGACCCGGCCGGCATCGCGTACTACCCGCGCATCTTCGAGTTCATCCACCAGGCGACCGAGGCGCTGTGGGACGTGCACGTGGGGCGGCGCTACTTCTATCTCTTGTCGGAGGAGAAGCTCGGCTTCCCGCTGGTGCACTCCGAGGTCGAGTTCAAGCACCCGCTGAACTTCGGCGACCGCCCGATCGTCAAGGTGACGGCCTTCAAGGTCGGCACGAGCTCGCTCGGGCTGCACTACAAGTTCTTCGTGGACGACGTGGAGTGCGTCGACGCGCGCATGACGGTCGTGTGCGTGAAGCTCGACGGGCTCGAGAGCATGCCGATCCCCGCCAAGTACCGCGAGAAGTTCGAGGAGCTGCTGGAGGAGGCCTGAGGCCCTTCGCGGCGACACACGCCGAGCCGCTGCCACGCGCATGGACGCCACGGACGAGCTGCGCGACGTCCTGTCCTCCATCGAGCGGAGTCCGCTCGCGACTCCGGAGATCGCTGCCCGCCGGGAGCGCATCCGCACGCAGGCCCTGGCCGACAGCCGGCACCTCGGCTCCGAAAACTTCCGCGCCATCCACCCCGAGGATCTGCGACGGATGGTCGCGGGCTACGACCGCGAGTTCTTCGGCGGACGGCTCCTGCCGGCGCTTCCGGGAGAGGCTCTGCACCTCTGGTTCTCCGCGCGCATGACTCGTGCTGGCGGGAAGACTGTGCGCAGGCGTGCGCGGCGGGCCGATGGGACCCTGGCGGTGCCGACTTTCGAGATCCGTGTCTCCACCACCCTGCTCTTCGCGAGCTTCCGGGAGGGCGGGCCCGCGGTCCGTGTCGTGGGGCATGTCTGCCTTGACCGGCTCGATGCGCTCCAGCGAATCCTCGAGCACGAGCTCGTGCACCTGGCCGAGCTCCTGCTCGACGAGGTCTCGAGCTGCAAGCGCGAGCCCTTCCGCCGCATCGCCCACGGTCTCTTCGGTCACCTCGAGCACACGCACGACCTCGTGACTCCGCACCGTCTGGCCTCCGAGGTGCACGGCATCCAGCGCGGGGCCCGGGTGCGCTTCGAGCTCGCGGGCGTGTGGCACGAAGGCACGGTGAACCGCATCACGAAGCGCGCCACGGTGCTCGTGGAGGATCCCGCAGGCGAGTCCTACTCGGACGGCAAGCGCTACCGGAAGTACCTGGTGCCGCTGCAGCTCCTGACGCGCGCCTGAGCTCCGCGCGTGCATGCTTTCCAAGCGTGCCCGCGGACGCGACACTCTCCGGCCATGCGCATCAGCGAGCTCTTCGGCCGCGGCCGGCCGGTCTTCAGCTTCGAGTTCTTTCCGCCCAAGACCGACGAGGCGGCGCAGTCGATGCTCGCGACGGTGCGCGACCTGGCGGAGATGTTGCAGCCCGACTTCGTGTCGGTGACCTACGGCGCCGGCGGCTCGACTCGTGGCAGGACAGTGGAGCTCGTCTCGCGCATGCAGTCGGAGCTCGGGCTCACGACCATGGCGCACCTGACCTGCGTCGGGCACACGCGCGACGAACTGGGCGGGATCCTCGACCGGCTCGCGAGCCGCGGGATCAAGAACGTGCTCGCGCTGCGCGGCGACGCGCCCGGCGGCGGCAAGTACGCGCCCACGCCGGGCGGCTTCGCGCACGCCAGCGACCTCGCGGCCTTCGTGCACGAGAAGAAGCGCTTCTGCATCGGCGGCGCCTGCTATCCCGAGAAGCACCCTGAATCGCCCTCGGCCGACGACGACCTGCGCTGGGCCAAGCACAAGGTGGCCTCGGGCGCCGAGTTCCTGATCACGCAGCTCTTCTTCGACAGCGAGGACTACTTCCGCTTCGTCGAGCGCGCGCGCGAGGCCGGTATCACCGTGCCGATCGTGCCGGGCATCATGCCGATCACGAGCGTGTCGCAGATCGAGCGCTTCACGCAGATGTGCGGGGCCAAGATCCCGGACGAGCTGCGCGCGCGCTTGAAGCGCTTCGAGGAGGATCCGTCGGTCGTGATGGCGATCGGCATCGAGCACGCCATCCGCCAGTGCCGGCGCTTGCTCGAGGCCGGCGCGCCGGGCGTGCACTTCTACACGCTCAACAAGAGCCACGCGACGCGCTCGATCCTTGCGGCGGTCAAGGCGCTTTGAGCGGGGCGCGCCGCGTCGGCCCGCCGGCGATGCGCGGCCAGCCGCAGCCGGAAACCGCGGCCGCGCTGGCTCGGTCCATGGCCTGTCCGTTCGGCAAGAGGCCGAGCGGGTTATCCTGAGGTCACCATGAAACGAGGCAAGATGGGCTCCTTCTACGTGGACTGCGATGTGGCGAACCTGCGCAACACCAAGCGCGTCATCACCGTGCCGAAGATGCTCGTGGACACGGGTGCGGAGTGCTCCTGGGTTCCGGAGCCGATCCTTCGCGAGCTCGGGATCCGTCCGGTCAAGAAGGACCTCGTGTTCCAGATGGCCAACGGTATGAGGATCACGCGTTCGATCGGCTATGCCTGGCTACGGGCTGGCGACTTCGAGACCGTCGATGAAGTCGTGTTCGGGCAGCCGGGTGATCTGCCTCTGCTCGGCGCGCGGACCCTCGAGGGCTTCGGCGCCCGGGTCGATCCGCGCGAGAAGCGTCTGGTCGCATCTGGACCGCACCTCGCCGCCTTGGCGCTGGTCTGAAAGACGGAGGAAGAACAAGAAGAAGAGCCGGGCTGGAGCCCGGCGCTCCCAGATGAAGCTCGTCGCGCTAGCCGGACTGCCTGGCACGGGGAAGAGCACGCTCGCGCGCGAGCTCGCCGCGCGGCTCGCGGCGCCGCTCCTCGACAAGGACCGCGTGCGGGCGGCGCTGTTCGCGCCGGAGGAGATCGAGTACAGCCGCGAGCAGGACGATCTCGTGCTGGCTTGCATCCACCGCGCGCTCGAGTTCCATGCTCGGCGGGCTCGCGTTCCCGCGGTCGTGCTCGACGGGCGGACCTACTCGCGGCGCGAACAAGTCACCGAGCTGCGTGCCCTGGCCGCGCGCCTCGGGACGCCGCTCGCGCTGCTCGAGTGCACGGCGGCGCCCGAGGTCGTGCGGGCGCGGCTCGAGCAGGACGCGCGCGCGGGCTCGCACCTGGCGGGCAACCGTTCGTTCGAGCTGTACGAGCGCCTGCGGGCCGCCGCCGATCCGATCGCGGGCCCGAAGCTCGTGCTGGCGACGGACGCGCTCTCCCTCGCGCAGCTCGTGGAGACGGCCCTGGCTCACATCGCCGTGCTCGGATGCCTGCCTGGGGATGTGGGGGTTCGGGAATCGTTCGAAGGGCAGGGCGCCGGTCACATCTCGAGCCCTGACTGAGGTTCCGCCGGCGGACGGCCGATAGAACCGACCCATGGCGAAGCGCAAAGACCCGAAGGGTGACAAGAAACCGACCCCGAAGAAGCCCAGCGGGCCGACCCGGACGCAGCGTCCGCGCACCAGCGCGTCGGCGGGCTCGCCCGCTCCCGCCGCAGGCGGCCCGGCCCTGACTCCCGCACCTGCCGTCCCGTCCAGCCGGGGCAAGCGCGAGCGCGCGACGCGCGGCGGCAAGTCCACGCTCAGCACGCACGAGTTCCTGGCGGAGGTGCTGCCCTATCCCGCGCTGCACGCGCCGGGCGAAGCGCTCAGCCTGTCGCAGATCTACGAGACGCTGGCCGCGCTGCTCGTGCCCTACGCGCGCAAGATGGAATCCGAGATGCACCCGAAGATCGGCTTCTGCCTGAAGGCGAAGAGCGCGAAGAACGGCCGCGAGACGCACTTCGGCGCGGTGCAGCTCATGCCCGACGGCGTGGCCTACCACCTGTTTCCGCTCTACGCCCACCCGGACCTGCTCAAAAACATCAGCCCCGAGCTGCACGGCCGGCTGCGCGGCCAGACTTGCTTCCACTTCGACACGCTGCATGCCGCGCTCGTGGCGGAATTGGCCGAGCTGACGCACGCGGGCTTCGAGCGCTTCTTGAGCGACGGCGTGCTGTAGGGGTTGCTCAACCGGGAGCGCCGGGCTCCAGCCCGGCTCTGCTTCTCTGCCGGTTTCAGTTCACGGCGGTGAGGAAGAAGCGGAGCAGAAGAGCCGGGCTGGAGCCCGGCGCTCCCGGTTGAAGGAAACCTACTGCAAGACCGGCAGTGCGCGGTGCTCGGAGATGGCGAGTCTCTGCGCCAGCCGTCCGGCGATGGCGGTGAACTCGCGCGCGATGGGGGAGTCGGGCGCGGTGACGGTGACCGGATCGCCCGCGTCGCCACCGGCGCGCACGATCGGGTTGAGCGGCACGCGGCCGAGCACGGGGAAGCCGTGCTTCTTGGCCAGGCGCTCGGCGCCGCCGGCACCGAAGACCGGGACGATCAGCTCGAAGCGCCCGTTCGCGTCGGTCGAGACGCGCTCCACGCCGGCGCCAGTCTCGAGGGCGACCTGGGTGCCTGCCTTGGCGCCCGCGATCGTGCCCGCGACCGCGTAGCCGGCCATGTTCTCGACGATGCCGAGGATCTCGACGTTGACTTGCTTGAACATGCCGATGGCCTTGGTCACGTCATAGGCCGAGACCGCCTGCGGCGTCGTGACCAGCACGCCGCCCGAGAGCGGCACGAGCTGCGCGAGCGAGAGCTGCGCATCGCCGGTGCCCGGCGGCATGTCGACCAGCAGGTAATCGAGCTTGCCCCACTCGACGTCGCCCAGGAACTGCTCGATCAGCTTGTGCACCATCGGCCCGCGCCAGATCACGGGCTTCTCGTCGGCCAGCAGGTAGCCGATCGACATGGTCTTGACGCCGTGGCGTTCCTTCGGGATCAGCTTGCGCCCGAGCGCCTCGGGCTCGCCCGTGAGGCCCATCATCATCGGGATGTCGGGACCGTAGACGTCGCAGTCGAGGATCCCGACGCGCGCGCCGGTCTTGCTCAGCGCCACGGCCAGGTTGACGGTCACGGTGGACTTGCCGACGCCGCCCTTGCCGCTCGAGACGGCCACGATGTGCTTGATGTCGTTCGCGAACTGGCGCGGGGGACCCTGCTGGCCGCGTACCTCGGCGGTCATGTCGACCTGCACCTCCTTCACGCCGGGGAGCTTCTTCAGGAGCTGCTCCGCCTGCCCCTTCATCTGCTCCTTCACCGGACAGGCGGGCGTGGTCAGGTTGATGTTGACCTTGACCTTCCCGCCGTCGATCTGCACGTCGCGCACGAAGCCGAGCGTGACGATGTCCTTGAAGAGGTCGGGGTCCTGGATCTGGCGCAGGGCGTCGAGAACGGCGTCGCGGGTGGTGGAGCTCATGGGGTGCCTGGGGTAGCCGCACAATCTACTCCTTGACCGCACTCACTTGAAGGCTAGCGGTGTCGGGAGCAGGGGCAGGCGCTGGCCGCCCCTGTCGCCACCCTGGCGCACATCGTTTCCACGCGCGACGATGGAGGGCGACATGCGTGCGGCTTCGTCGTTGCTGAGCCTGAGCAGTCTCGTGCTCCTGTCCGGTGGCGGTCCCACGCAAGGGCGCTGGCAAGGTCAGGCTCTCGGCCTCTCCTGGGAGGGCAGTCCGCGGGCGGTGGGAGAAGAAACGCTCGAGCCGCTGGTCGCGCTGGGCGTGAACGCGATCGCGCAGACGCCTTTCGCGTTCATGCAGGACCCGAAGAAACCCGAGCTCGGCTTCGACGACCCGGGAAAGCCGCTCGAAGGCCGCGGCTGGTGGGGCGAGCACGCCGAGGGCATTCGCTTCGTCGCGCGTGCCGCGCGCGAGCGGCAGATCGGCACGCTGCTCAAGCCGCACGTGTGGCTGCACGACTCGTGGCCGGGCGAGGTCGAGATGAGCTCCGAGGCCGACTGGCAGGCCTGGTTCGCGCGCTATCGTGAGTTCGCGCTCGGCTGGGCACGCTTCGCGGCCGAGCAGGGCCTCGAGGGCTATTGCATCGGCACCGAGCTCGACAAGACCGTCGGGCACGAGCGCGAATGGCGCGAGCTGATCGCGGCCGTGCGCGCGGTCTATCCTGGCCTCCTGACGTACGCCGCGAACTGGACGCACTTCGAGGAGGTGCCCTTCTGGGACGCGCTCGACGCGATCGGGGTCAACGCCTACTTCCCGCTTTCGCAGGCCGCGCGGCCAGACGTGATGGAGCTCGTGCACGCGTGGGAGCCGCTGCATGCGCGGTTCGAGGCGCTGGCGGAGCGCTGCGAGCGTCCGATCGTGTTCACCGAGATCGGCTACCACCCGGCCGAGGGCGCGCTGGCTGAGCCCTGGACCTGGAACGTCGGTGATGCCGCGCTCGCCCCCGAGTGCCAGGCGAACGCCTACGAGGCCGCGCTGCGCGTCTTCCTCGACGAGCCCTGGTTCGGCGGGATCTTCTGGTGGAAATGGCACGCCGAGGAGCGCCGTCCGCGGCGCGGCAGCCCCGCGAACACCTTCTCGCCGCAGGGGTTGCCGGCGGAAGAAGTGCTGAGGCGCGCGTACACGGCCGGTCGCTCCGATTGACCCGCTCGTTTTCACCTGGGAGCGCCGGGCTCCAGCCCGGCTCTTTCTTGTTTGCTGCTTCCGCTCTCCGCGGCTCTGGAGGAAGGAAGAAGAGCAGAGCCGGGCTGGAGCCCGGCGCTCCCAGGTGAAAAAAGCGCCAGTCGATCGAGCGAACACGCTTCGAACGACCACGGCGCTCTCGCGTGCGTCGAAGAGTGGTTACCTTCCGCGCCCATGCACCCCTGCCGTCTGGTTCTCCCCACTTTCTTCTCGCTCGCTCCCGTTTTTCTCGCCTGCGCCTCGGCCGAGCCGGGGCCGGCGCCGAGCTCCGTCCCGGGCGCCGCCGCGAGCGGCGCTCGCGCTCGATCGGCCGCGCCTCCGGTCGCGCTGCCGATCGCCCAGGACGTTTCGCCGCACGGCGGCATGTTGCGCTTCCCCGACGTGAGTGCGACGCACATCGCCTTCGTCTACGCCGACGATCTGTGGCTCGTTCCGCGCGCAGGTGGTGTCGCCACGCCACTCGCGAGCCCGCCGGGGGCCGAGCGTCTGCCGCGCTTCAGCCCGGACGGCAGTGCGATCGCCTTCGTGGGCAACTACGACGGCAACCAGGACCTCTACACGCTGCCGGTCGCGGGCGGCGTGCCCACGCGCGTGACGCAC